>JAAUQZ010000210.1 GCA_012033355.1 Leptolyngbyaceae cyanobacterium RM1_406_9
TTCCGGTGACACGAATTTTGATTTCTCGCTGGTTGTAATGCTCAATCACTTTGGCGCGGGTCTGGTCTTTGTGCAACACGACACCGTTTTCCAGACGAGCTGCTGCTCAATCCAGGGATGCATTTCGACAATCAGGCGAGTAAGGATGCCTTTGGGCATGAATTCATACTCATAGCGCAGGCTCAGGTTATTGGTTTCGTTCCAGTCATAGTCGGGCTGATTGACTGAGAGCAGGTTGGGCGCGATGTAGGTGTGAGGACGACCGGGAATTTCGTAGCAGAGTTTGAACCGCATCATCAGGTGCAGCAACTCATCTCGCATATCGGCGTATTCGGCATCGCTCCAGATGTCGGCAAGCTCATCCTGACTGAAGCAGCCGAGGTTGCGCCTGACCGTCTCGTTATCCAGCACTTTGTAAATCGCAGCGGTGCCCCACTCTGGTTTGAGGATGACGGTCTTTTTAAGCAGCGGATCGGTTTGAAAGTGGAGACAAACACCAAGATCGTGAAGATAGCGACTCACCAACAGCATTTCTTGCTGATCGGTTAAACCGTTGAGCCGACACAGCCGATAGTATTCGTCAAGGCTGATGTAGTTGTTGCGGGCATAGTTTTCCAGAACCGAACGAACTCTCACCCACAGTTTGGGTAGGCGAGTGCCGACGTGAGGCAGTCTGCTAATGTAAAGCTGAATTGCGTCTTTGATTTCTTGTAAACCTCGGTTATCCGCAAGGTTTGTAGCCAGGATTTCTTTGAGGTTGCTGAATTCTCCTCGCAGTTGGCGATCGTTGATTTCACACTGACGGTTTTGTTTTTCATTTTTGATAATCAGAACCGGGCTATTGTTGCTCAACAGTTCTACTACGTTAAGCCAGTAATAAAAGTCGGTGTTTTCCTTGCGAGTATCAGCAACTAGAAGATAGAGAGAACGTTCGGTGAGAAAAAACTGATGGGTTTGGTGATAAATTTCCTGTCCACCAAAGTCCCAGATGTTGACTCGAAACTCTTGTCCGTCAGGTTGCTCAAAACACCAGCGAATGACATCAATGCCTTGGGTGGTGTCTTCGTCTTGGAGTTTGTAAGCTTCATGCTTAACTTTCTTAGCCAAGGAAGTTTTACCCGCTCCCCCTTCACCCAGAACCAGAAGTTTTGCCTCATAGAGCAGCTCAGTTTCATCTGGGTCTTGGACACAAAAGTAGAACTCTAGAATGTCAGCAGGTTTGCCTAGATTGTCCCAGGAAGTCCCTAAAATTTCAGGAGGAATGGGAAGTGGATTGCCACGCAAATCAAGTTTTTTGAGTTGAGTGAGCTGCCTGACCTCTACAGGTATATTCGTGAACTGATTAGCCTCAAGATCAAGAACTTCCAGTGCTTGAAGTTGACTCATCTTGATAGGCAAACTACTTAGTTGATTACCGCCGAGGTAGAGCGTTCTCAAATTAGTAAGTCGGGTAACTTCAGTAGGCAGGTTACTCAGTTGATTGCCGCCGAGGTTGAGCGATCGCAGGTTAGCAAGTTGGATGACTTCAGTAGGTAATCTGGTTAGTTGGGCGTTTCGGAGATTAAGGTTTCGCAGGTTAGTGAGGTGGGTAATTTCAGTAGGCAGACTACTCAGTTGATTGAAGCTGAGGGAGAGCAATCGCAGATTAGTGAGTTGAACAATCTCAGCAGGTAAACCACTTAGTTGATTGTTGCGAAGGTTGAGCGATCGCAGATTGGTAAGCTGGGTAACTTCAGCAGGTAAACTACTTAGCTGATTGAAACTGAGATCAAGCGATCGTAGATTGGTGAGTTGGGTGACTTCAGTAGGTAAACCACTTAGTTGGTTGTTCCAAAGGCTGAGCGTTCTTAAGTTAGTAAGTTGAGTGATTTCAGACAGCAAATCACTTGATTGATTGCTGCTAAGGTCGAGTAATCGCAAGTTAGTAAGCTGAGTAATTTCAGCAGGTAAGCTACTCAGTTGATTGCTACTAAGGTCGAGTAATCGCAAGTTAGTAAGCTGAGTAATTTCGGATGATAAATCACTTAATTTGTTATCTCCGAGAAAGAGCGATCGCAGATTAGTAAGCTGAGTAACTTCAATGGGTAAACTATTTAGTTGGTTGTTATTGAGGAAGAGCGATCGCAGATTGGTAAGCTGGGTAATCTCAGTAGGCAAGTTATTTAATCGGTTAGAAACAGCCCAAAGTTTTTTGAGATTGGCAAGCTGTCCAATTTCTGGAGGTAAAGTGCTTAGCTTATTGCCGACATATTCAATATGTCTTCTTTCACGGTTGTACCGATACCTACCGAGAATCAAGTGTTTGAGCTGAGTCAGCTTACCAATCTCAGGAGGTAAAACCGTTAGCTCATTACCAGAGAGGTCAAGCGTTCTCCACCCCTCTTTTGCCGCCTGTTCGATTACTTGCAGCAGTTCTTCCTGAGTCATCGGCAATCACTGAATCGTTACCCAATACTGTAGCCACAAATCTGACTCTTGCTGCTGACTTTCCCTGACTTTTTCCCCTGGTTCCTAGCCTCTGGCTGAGAATCCCAATGAGAGGCTCTGCCTCCAGATGTTCGAGTTTGGAGGCAGCAGCCCTTTAAATCCTGGCATGACCGAGGTCTAACCAGAGAGACGCGATTAATCGCGTCTGTCCTTCCGAGTACCTTGTCCTAACGAAGATGATAGCTATAAGTTGTAAGCAATGGGCTGAGCCTGGGAACGAGGCAATAAAGTCGAAAACCACGCGACATGAATCGCCTCTTGCTCTACCAATGCCCGAATTGGGAACTCCATCTAGAGGCCCTGCCTCCGGGTGTTCGAGTTCGATGAAGTTGTAGCAAACTCTGTATACTGCCTCATCTTGGGTTCATGGAATGCCAACACGATGTCCTCTTTGGGAACCCCTTCATGAATTAGAGCAGTTGCGATACCATCTTCAGTCCAATCCTCTTCAATCCAGAACTTACCATCCCGAACCCGAACATAGACCGTCATTCCAGTAACGCGATCGCCATTCTGCCAACCCAGGTTCATCCAAATATAGTGAGTTTTAGCCTCATCTACAATCAAAAACGTTTCAACATCTGGGTTAGGGTGGCGGTTACTTAGTTCTACATAGTCAGTCAAAATTCGCTTAATTAACTTTGGATACTCAGTTAATTTATCCATTGGTAAATCTCCTCTGTCTCTATATCTACAACAATGATTGGAAGTTGGTGTTTATTGAGAATGAGTTGAGTCACATCCTGAGTAAAAAAAGTATTGTATACAACTTTGCTGATACCGATGTACAACTTGCGATCTGGGGCTGTTTCCTCTAGAAGATAGCGATAAATGTCATACTGACCGAGAGCTTCTTTCAAATCTTGTATCTTGGATGCCCCAACAAAGCTTTTTACCTCCACAACTAGCTTTTGCCCATCTCGTTCAACCGCAATCGGACGTTCAGCACCAAGATCAGCGTACAGCACAGTTTTTCGATATTGAATGACGTAAGGGTCATCTGTAATCAACCAGCCATCTCTAATTAGTGCATTTTTTACAGCATTGTGGATAATGTCTAACTTGGGCATAGATCAAGTATAAGTCAGCCTATTATTTGATCAGGATTAACGCCAAACTAGTTTGTGAAGTATTAGGTCTAAGAGTGACCCATCCATCAGTTACTTGAATGCAAGCGAGCGGAAGCCGTACTGAGTTGGTTTGACAAGCGTTCTCCACCCCTCTTTTGCCGCCCGTTCGATGATTTGCAGCAGTTCTTCCTGAGTCATCGGTCATCCCTGAATCGTCATCCAATACTGTAGCCACAAATCTGACTATTGCTGCTGACCTTCCCTGACTTTTTCATACCGACAAATCTTAGCAGCCGTTTTAACTTAAACCTACAGCGCAAGGAGATTGGCATTACGGATGCAGTCAAGCGCAAAACCCTTGTAGGGGCGAACGGCCGTTCGCCCCTACAGATAGCGCCACTCTTAGACGGATTATGTATCATCCCTCTTCCAAGCGCTACATCACTTATCCACCGCTCAAAAAGTCCCCTAAAGGAGAACAGTCCCATGCAGTTTTCTCGTCACCTTAATCTGTTTCAGTCGATTCTTGCTCAAGGGTTTGAGGTTGGTTCAACCGCAGCTAGTGAAGAGGCTTTGGGCGATCGCCTCACCTATCGAGGAGTTTCCTACCGTCGCCCTACAACACTTAAAAACTTATTATTTGCAGCCAATGGAACCTATCGCGGTAGCATCTGGCGTTCTCAGCCTCAATCGTGGGTTCCAGATTCAACAGTGGTTTTACATTATCGCGGCTATAGCTATCTGAAGCAGGCTTGATTGGGTTTGCTTGTGGAGGGCGATCGCAGTTCAGATACAGTTTAGAGGAGCGATCGTTTCTTGCTTTTGGGAAGCGATCGCTCTTAAATAATGCAGGAGCGAATGTTATATGCTTCAGATGTTACATCAAGCTGGTCTGTTGCCCGATGACCTCTCCTGGAATCAATTCCAGGCTAATAGCTGAAGTCCGTTAAAACTGATTCAAATGTCCCTTAGAAGACCGTTCCAACTCGTTAAAACGAATTGGAGCTTTGAGCCTGAGATTTGATCTCAAGACTCTAAACCCCAACCAAACTTCTTAAAAATACAGGCTCCCAAGCTACAGAGCGGTGTTGGATTCCCCCAAGGATGGGACGGGTTGCCGAGTTCTGAAGATACAAAGTTGGGCAAAGGATATTGTCCGTATGAACCTCAAGAAAAAGGGCGCGATCGCCCCTACTCGTGGTTTATTTATCTGAAATACGCTGTAAAACGGAGTAGAAACCAACAAATCGGCTAGCTCAATCACTACGTCAGGAGTTCTATGGTTCAACATTTAACCCGTGCTAATCCTGAGCAAAAACACTCCTTCGGAATGTTTCTGAAGCAGTGGCGCAACCAGCGTGGCCTTAGTCAGCTCGATTTAGCCGTTAATAGCCAGGTTTCTCAGCGCCACATCAGTTTTCTTGAATCGGGACGGGCTAAACCTAGCCGAGAAATGGTGCTGCAACTGGCAACCGTTCTAGAAGTTCCGCTCAGACAACAAAACCTGATGCTGACGGCGGCAGGGTTTGCGCCAATTCATACTGAGACAGATTTGGCGGCTCCTGAAATGGCTTCGGTGCGTAAAGCGATCGATTTCATGCTGCGGCAGCAAGAACCGTATCCTGCGCTTGTAGTCGATCGCTACTGGAATTTGATTTTAGCCAACGATGCGGCTACTCGCCTGCTGACAACCTTCATTCAACCGGATCAGTTGCAAGACCGCTTTTGCCGCGACGGAAAAATTAATTTAATGCGGGCTGTCTTTCACCCGCTAGGGTTACGCCCATTCATTGTCAACTGGGAGGGGTTTTCGGCACATCTACTGCAACGGGTGCATCGTGAAGCGATTAGCGCAAAGCGCAACTCCGAAGGCACCGCAGAAGATGAACACGAACAATCTACCCTGCTGCTGCATGAACTGATGAGTTATCCAGGTGTTTCTGAAATCTGGCACACCGCAAATCAAACTACACAAAATGCTTTACTCCTTACCATTCATCTCAGGCGGGATGAGCTAGAGTTGCAGTTTTTCTCAACGCTCGCCACTCTAGGTACGCCCTACGACATCACGCTTCAGGAACTGCGGATCGAATGTTTGTTTCCGGCAGACGAGAGGACCGATCGCACCTGGAAACAGAAATAAAAGAACTTGGTAGAACGCCAAAATTTTTGACAATATAGATTCTATATATGCAGTCCTAGATCAGTTGTAAGATGAGCGAGTTGTAAAAGGCTCACCTCATTTAGGGTTGCTATAGATTTCATTACACCTCCTGGAACTGCAATATGAACGACCTGAAATCTGTCAAAAAAGCTGCATCTACAGTGTCAAACGCTCGTCATGCCAGAGCTTTGGTTGACAGGTTGAGGGGCAAAGTGACCAACTTTGCGGTGCTAGACACGCAGGGCGGGTTAATTGGTGAAGTCAAAGATTTAGTGCTAGAGGCAACCGGGGCAGAAGGAAATTTTAATCTGGCGGTCATTCACCCTACCGCTACGGGAAATCGCACGCTGTTAATTAATAGTGCCTCGTTGCAAAAGATTGACATTCCAAATCGCACCTTCTTTACCAAGCTAAGTGAGGCAGAAGTGGCGCATCTGCCTGAGCATCAACTGCCTGACACCTCAGAGAGCCGTGAGCTAGCAGAATTGTCCTCTGCTGAAACGCCGCAAGAGCTAAGTCTGGTCGGTGGCTCCGAGCCAGCGGTGGAAACGTCTGTTGAGGGATTGTCTGACGAATTTGACCCCTTTCCGCCCGAAAGCCTTCAAGGAGCTTTGGAAGCACCCCCAGTGACTGATGCTCCGCTGGATGCGGGTCTGTCTGCGGCTGAGCCAGAGCAGGTGATTGAAGAAGTCGTGCGAACCCTCGAAGAGAAGCTAATCCTCAATCGCAGCAAGCGTAAAGCGGGCGAGGTGATTGTGCGGAAAGAAGTTGAAACGCGCATGGTTGAGGTTCCGGTTCGCTATGAAAAGCTGATCGTGGAGCAGATTGGCGCAGAGACACGACAGCTTGCATCGATTGACTTGGGCAAAGGAGAGGTGGTTGGGGTTGAGTTTGCTGACGCTTCGGACTCGACCTATTTACCCAGAGTTAAGGGCGAGTTTGCAACTCTGGCGGTCGCTAGCCATGTTTTAGATATGATTGCCAAAACTTTGCACCACCGCTGTAAGCAGGTCAATGTTGAGGTTTTATTAGGGGGTTGGGAGGTGCAAAGAACCTATCATGAATTTCCCAGTCCGCGTCTGGCTGGACAAGTGTTGGAGGCGATCGCCCAAACGCTACAGCACCGCTGCACCCAGGTCAAAGTCGAGCTTCTAGTCGAAAACTCCCAGATCCAGCGCACCTATCAGGAATGGTTTGAGCAGTTCCAGGCACAAAATCCATCTTAAACGCGGATGCATCTGTCCAAGAGCAGGCAAGCAGTTAGGGGCATTGCTTAATTGCGAGGATTCCCAGATGTGCAAGGATGGAGAAAGTGCTGCGTTTGATTTCTACCATGTCTTCAGTCGATCCGGTTTTAGCTCCCCTCTTGCAACGGTTGCGCCAGTTGCGGACTGCACTCATTCGCCTGCATAAGGCTTTGCTTGATTCTGAACGGATTGTCTATGAGCAGTTTCATGGCCGCATTCAGACCAATGGCGAATTTTTCCGCTTGGTCATTGGGCATGAATGGTTTAGCTGGCTGCGCCCCATTTCTCAGTTTATTGCTCATTTAGATGAGACGCTGAGTGCTAAAGAGCCAGTTACGTTAGACCAGGCCAATCAGCTTTTGGATGAGGCGCGATCGCTCATTCAGCCCAAATCAGAAAATACCTTACAGAAGCGCTACCATCATGCCATTCAGCGCGACCCAAACATCGCCCTGATGCACGCCGAAGTTGCAAATTTGCTGGTTGCCTGACCCATCGAGTCGTTTAAGGAAAAAGGTTTAGTGGGAGTTTAAACTGCTTCAAGATGAACGAGCAGCACATTAAACGGCTCAAACCCTATGCCTGGGTACTGCTGCCGCTAACAGGAATCGTAGCGGTCGGGATAGTCTTGGCTAAACAACGGTTGCTGTTCGGTGTGGCACCCGCAAATCATTCCGGTCGCTCAGCGGAATGGGATGCCTCAAAGTCTGCTCCTGCATCGCTTCCCGTGCCTTCCCCGGATGCTGCACCTGCAACGCAGGCTTCACCTGCGCCCACGCCATCACCCTCGGACACCCCAGCTTTAACTCCAGAGCAAGAAGAACTAAACCGCCGCAATACGGAGCAGTTTTTGGCTTCTCTGCCGTCGGTTGATTCGCTGATTGAAATGCGGGTGGCGATCGCCACAGGTGTTCCTTCTGCCGCAATTCGCACTTCTACCGATGCGGTAGTGTTTGACCAGAACGGGGAGCAGTTACAAACGCTCTCCGCTGGCACGACCTATACGGTTCAGCCCAGCGGCAGTTCCGTTCGGCTAAACTCTGCCCAACTGCCTTCTGTAATCATGATCGATCCCTCTCCTCAAGGGTTGTTTTATTTGGGCGATCGCGGCTATCGTGGGCGACTGTTGTTGATTGCAGAAGCGGGCAACCTCTGGGCGGTCAACTTTGTAGATATGAGAAGCTACCTTTACAGCGTTGTGGGCAGTGAAGTTTCGCCGGGTTGGAATATGGAGGCGTTGAAGGCACAGGCGATCGCCGCCCGTTCCTATGGATTAACCTATCACTTTAAACCTGTCCATTCTGCCTATGATCTGGGTGCAACCGAGCGCTATCAGGTCTATCGGGGCATTGAGCGAGAAGCCGATACTATCCGTCAGGCGGTCGATGCAACCGCTGGAGAATTTGTTAGCTATGAAGGAGGCATTGTCGAGTCGCTGTATGCTGCTTCCGATGCGATCGTGATGGAAGCGTTTCAGGGACGCGGCATGAGTCAGCTAGGAGCGCTAGATCTAGCCAATCAAGGCTATAGCTATCAGCAAATTTTGAGTAATTATTACCCTGGAACTGAGGTCGGTCGAATCAAACAAGAGTTTGAATAAGGGTAAAAAAGCAACAAGCGATACTTTCTTTTGGAAAAGTAGACTACACTAACGGGTAGACAAGCAAAAAAAACTAGGTGAATTCGTTGGCTAACATTGTTGATACTGCCGCTAATGCTGGTTCTTTCAGCACCCTAGTTACTGCAATTAAAGCTGCCAATTTGGTAGATACTTTGAAAGGCGCTGGTCCTTTTACTGTTTTTGCACCTACTGATGAAGCGTTTGCTAAACTCCCCGCTGGAACGGTAGACGCACTGCTCAAGGACATTCCAAAGCTCAAGCAAATTCTCACGTATCATGTTGTTTCAGGCAAAGTGATGGCATCCGATGTCGTCAAGCTGAAATCAGCAACTACTGTTGAAGGTTCAGATGTAAAAATCAATGCGACCAATGGCAACGTTAAGATAAACGATGCCACCGTTGCAACTGCTGACGTTGCAGCAGATAACGGAGTGATTCACATCATTGATACCGTTTTGTTGCCTGCTTAATTGCTCGATTGAATAATATCTTTCAGATACGGGGCAACAGTTATTAATAGCTGTTGCCCCGTGTTTATTGAAAGATCGGGTTTAAAGAGGCCTGGTATAGCGCTATACGCACGCCTTAGGACCCGTTTTTCGTGTGGAAGCCCCCGCTGCCACACAAAGAACGGCTTAATCAAGGCACGTAGCGCCCTATTACGTTCTAATTGTTGACTCTGTAATTATTAAGTGGATCTATGAAGTCAGTCGATGAGCAACTGTTAATTCCTCAAGCCGATTACATTAAACTGTTGCGTCCTTTGCTTCCGGCTGAGGCCTTTGCTCCTGATCCTAATAAGTTAGTCATTTTGCTGCTAAATCTGGTTATTTTAGGACTGGGATGGGCGATCGCCACTCATTTAGATCAGTGGCATACCGATCTTTTATGGCTATATTTACCCCTGACGCTGATCATGGGCAACAGCATCATTGTTTTACTATTCAGTTCCCATGCTTTGATGCACGGCAGCGTGATTAAAAACCCTCGTCTCATTCACTGGATAGGTTTTTTAGGATTAGCAATGTGGTGGATGCCTCCGACCTTGTGGAAAGCAGTTCACAATCGGGAACATCATGGCAAGACAAATTCCTTAGCCGATCCGGATCGCAATTATTTATCCAAACAGCCTAACACTTGGGGCAAGTGGATTCAGCATCAGTTTGTTCCCTCTTCTGAGGTCAATATGATCTGTTTAGCAATTGGCATGGGCACAGCCTGGGGAATTCACGGCTTTCGCAATCTCACTTCTGTTTTGTTGTTTAACCGCAAAGATGTTGACTATGTTCCGGCTGCTTTCACGGTTAGCGTTAGAGAGCGGTGGGCGATCGCGCAGGAAATCCTGCTGATTTCCATGCTTCACTTCAGTATCATGGCTTACCTAAACTTTGAGCCAGTCAAACTGATACTTAGCTATTTCCTGCCGATCGGAATTGGCTACGCTGGAGCAATGTTTTACATTTTCACAAATCATATGCTCTGCCAAATGACGAGCATCAACGACCCACTAGTGAATAGCGTCTCTCTAAAAATTCCCAAGCTGTTTGATGTACTGCACCTAAATTTTTCTTATCACACAGAGCATCACATCTTTCCAGGAATAAATTCTGACTATTAATCCTGTTGTTCAAAAATTACTGCAAAC
>JAAUQZ010000211.1 GCA_012033355.1 Leptolyngbyaceae cyanobacterium RM1_406_9
GGGGATGTGGGGTAGTGACTGCTAATTACTGATTAACAATTGCTAAGGATTGTGGATTCTATTTAATCCACAATCCTTAGGATCGTGGATCAAATAACCTGTAAAACCAGAATCTCTGTAGGGACATGGCATTGCCATGCCCCTACACAGGAGAATTACACATTAATAAATCCACAATCCTTAGCAGTAAGGTGCGACATCCTCGCCGCAGTCGTCTGCCAGGTAGGACAATGCCCGAAAGCGGAGTCCGACAAGCTGTTCATAGAGTGGATTGAGCTTGCACAAGGGCGGAATATGAACAACTTTGTGCCAAATAAATTTACGTCTCGCTCGAACGGACACTGAGAGGGGATCATTTTGCACAGAAAGTGAGCCACTCTGGGATCAGCAATTTCAAGCTGATCGAGCCATTCCCGCACAGGGCGCAGCGGGGCGATCGCTAGCTCCGAGTCATCTTCTGAAACCGTTACATCGGCAGCCTGCACTTCTACCTGATGTTCAGGGAGGGTCAGACAGAGGGTTTCTAGAACGGCAGTGGGTTGCCCTAAAGCCTGGCAAAACTGCCTTAACGTCTGGTCTTCAGGAGTGGAATAGGTGCCATCGGCGATCGCCACCATTACCGCCGTTCTGAGGAAGTTTTCAGCCGTTTTAGCATCATTGCCTAATGCAGCAGCCAGTTCATCAGGGGCGATCGGCTCTAAAGCTCCTAATTCCGTTGTGGGAGATAACGCATCCTGGGTTAGGCTGGCAATCAGGGCTTTTTCTTCCTCATCAAAGTGCCCGTCTGCCCAGGCAATCGTCAACAGCCCTCGTAACCAAACTGAAATCTGTTCGCTTGTGTAGAGATGAGCAGCACTAGCCATAAAACTCTGAATTAGTTCCTCAGCAGGCGGTCAACGGATGCGATCGGGCGTGCGGTCAGATTCAAACATTCATCGTCCACAATGCTACACGGACTGGCTGTAAACTTGAAAACTAAATGCAAATCCATCGTAAGTTTAAGGACTGTTTGAGTGACTCCGCAAGAGTTCATCCTACTGACTATAGCCTTGGGGTTTGGACTCACGGGGCAGCTTCTACTTAAAGCAGGCGCTTTAAAGCTGGGCAAAGTCACCGCTGACAACGCGCTCGATCATCTTCTTAGTATTCTCACTACGCCAGAACTGCTGGTTGGGCTTGGCTTTTACGGGTTTTCAGCCATACTCTATATTTTGCTGCTCACTCGCGTAAATATCAGCGTTGCGGCCCCTGCCGTTGCCTTGAGTTACGTATTCTCAGTGCTAATTGGAGTTCTCTTCTTTAAGGAGACCTTGCCCATCAGCCGTATGGTAGGCGTGGGAATGATTATGGGCGGTGTTGTTTTAGTAGTTTGGAAACACTAGAGAAGCGACCGGACACTGATACACTGATTCATGGTTTTCATGGTTTTACCCGTTGGAGTGCCGATGGAAATAGGTCAGAAAGTGCGTGTATTTCGGTTGCGCGATCGCGCCCCACAAGCCGTGATCGATCGGCTCGGTCAAACTGGAGCGATCGAAGGCTACAAAATGGTAGATGGTAGCGGAGTGGGCGTAATTGTCCGATTTGATGATAAGTTTGCCACTTGGTTTTTCGAGGATGAGATTGAGCCTGTTCAATAGGTAGAAGGTAGAAGATAGAAGATAGAAGGCAGAGGGTAGAAGCAGTGCTTTGGCTCAGGCTTTGGGTTTTCGCCCTTTCCCTCCTGCCCTTTGTTTTAGCTAATAATCTTCGACCCTCAGAAGCTCAACTTAATTGGATATGCATCCTACCTGACCCGCTCGATACGATAGAACACAGGTAACAACTTTAGGTATCTGGGATAGGAACTTGGGATGGCTTTGATTTTGACGTTTCTCGGTAAAGGCGGAACAGGTCGCACGACAATGGCGATCGCCGCTGCCAAACGCTTTGCCCAGCAAGGCAAGCGAGTTTTGTTAGCAGGGCAAGACTCTAGCCCTACCTTCAGTCTTTTAGTAGGCAAACCGCTGACGGCTGATCCCCAAGAGGTATCTAGCAACTTGCAGGCAGTCCAGTTTCGTGCGGCAACTATGCTAGAGCGCAGTTGGGAAGAGCTAAAGCAGCAGGAAGCACAGTATTTAAGAACACCCTTCTTCAAGGCTGTGTTTGGGCAAGAATTGGGGGTGCTTCCTGGAATGGATAGCGCCCTTGCCCTCAATGCTATTCGCGAATATGACGCAAGCGGTAAGTACGATGTGATTGTCTACGACGGCACGGGCGACCAGGCAACCTTGAGAATGCTGGGAATGCCAGAAATTTTAAGCTGGTATATTCGTCGCTTTCGTCAGGTGTTTGCCGATTCAGACTTGGGTAAAACCATCTCTCCCTTTTTGCAGCCGATTGCCAGCGCCGTTCTCAACGTCAACTGGTCAGCTGGAGGAGATGCGTTTGCTCAACCTGCGGGACAGGTCAACAACCTGCTCGATCAGGGTAAGGAAGCCGTAGCAAATCCAAGTCGCGTCGCGGCTTATCTAGTTACCTCTGAAGATGAGGGGGCGATCGCCACTGCCCGTTATCTTTGGGGTAGCGCCCAGCAGATCGGGCTGACTGTTGGCGGCGTTCTGCTCAACCAATCCACTCCATCCGAGCGTATTCGCCAAGAATTTACGCCACTGCCGATATCCACCATTCCCAACCGCACCGGCGACAACTGGCAACCGCTAATGGATGCCTTGCCCGACTTTGCTAACGCAACCCAGGCTCCTAAACCGATTGCTGTGAATGTAAGCGATCGCAAAGTTGCCCTCTTTTTACCTGGCTTTAACAAACAGCAGGTGAAACTCACCCAATACGGCCCAGAAGTCACCATAGAAGCCGGGGATCAGCGCCGTAACGTTTCTCTGCCTCCAGAACTGCGAGGTAAACAGGTGACAGGAGCCAAATTTCAGGATGGCTATTTGATTATTTCTTTCTAAGCTTGCTCTCAATTGAGGGGATGATGGCGATCGCTTCTAAGGAGTAGGGGCGATCGCTTCACTTGATTCAGCAAGTGAACAGAAACGGGATAAAGATTTGTCCTTATTGTCCTTATCCCCATAAGAATGACAAAGATAGCGCAGAGCCTCTCTACCGTGTACTCAAGGGTACGCAGTAGGGAGGCTACAACTTAACAGTGAATAGTTACGACTAATGCTGTTCTATCGGATCGGCAATGTAGCGGAAGTTGGGTTCAGAGTTCCAGGGACCGCGCTCATCCGCTTTACCATTGGAGGACAAATTGTAATAGATATCCACAGTTTCATCGGGCTGAACGTTGCCAAAGAATGGCTCATCCAGTTTTCCTAATGAGTTCAGTGCTTCCATAAACATCTTCGTGTGGGAAATCTCGCGGGTGAGAAGATGCACCAGTGTTTTTTTGCTGCCTTCGTCGGTAGATAGCTTGATGAGTTGCTCATAGGTTTGACGTGCTCCAGCCTCAGCCGCAATGTTTGCTCTCAAATCACGAACGACATCACCGCCCTCATTCAAGTAAGCTGCTGTCCAGGCACTTCCCTGGCTATCTAAGAAGTGCGGTCCCATACCTCGCACAGCAAACAAACTGCTCTTAAAAGCATCGGTTTGGTCCACATTCTTTGTGTGAGCTTCAATCATTTTGCCCACCATTTCTAGGTGCCCAAATTCTTCAATGGCAATATCTTGAAGCATATCTTTAATACCAGGATCTTCAACGTGGAAGGATTGCACCCAGTATTGTAAAGCAGCGGATAGTTCTCCAGTTGCGCCACCAAATTGTTCTAACAACAGTTGAGCAAAACGTGGATTTGCTTCGTTAACATCGACCACATGAATAGGGTCTTTCTTGTGAAAAAACATAGTAAAACTCCATACCGTTGTAGGGTAATCGTAGAACCAACAAACAAGCTCTACCTGCCTCAAAGGGAGGAGTTTTAGATCTATAAATCTTTACTCTCTTCGACAATACTGTGAGATCAATCTGTTCATTTGGATAGGATTAGGGCACCTGCATCAGTTGAAAGCGAACGTTAGGTAATGACTGAAAACGAGCGATCGCCTGTTTACTAATCATTCTGTTGTCGCTGTGTTTTGATTTGAGCGATTGCATTACAAAATTGACTGATAGCTTATTCCCCAGAGGCGGAGTAAAGTACGGCAACCATCGTTAAAGTTATTTTGAAAATCAATCATTTGAAAACTGGGCAACACCCAGGAAAGCTTTTCATAATCACAAGTTTGATAGATGATAGGAACAATCTTATCTTCAAAGCGATTCTGCTGAAGCGCAAACACTAATTCTCGTTTAACCCACATTGACTCTATCGAATTTGGGGATAGAACAATGAGAAACCAGTCGCATCGCTTCAAGGCGCGACCTATTTCATCATGCCACTGTTGCGCTCCCAATATGTTGATTTTGCTGTACCAGATAGGGATACCATGACGGCGCAATTCATCAGCTAATTTAGAAACAAACTCCTGATCTCGGCTGGCATGAGAAAGGAAAATTTCATTAGGTTGCATTAGGTTTCAAAACAAATCAATGACTCTGAGCAACTACTTCAAGGGTTCGAGTAATTCTCCTCAGGCCCTCTTCATTTTCTCCAAGATTAGGGATGCGAATCACCCTAAGCTTTTTAAGAATCCAGGGAATTTCTGTTAACGGGAGTTGCTCATCTGAAGCAGCTATAACTGACAAGACTTTATCTTTATAATCCTGTTTGCCTAAAGCATAACCAATCTCGTGCTGAATGTTGGAAGAACGAATGGAGGCTGGTGTCAATAGGACAACCATCGCGTCCGATTCTTGAAGCGATTTAGCTAAACCTTCTGCCCAATTCTCACCTGGAAATATCTGTGTTTCATCCCAGGTTTGAAAGCCCGCTTTTTTAAGGGCATCAGCTACTTGTTTAGCTAGTTTTGCATCAGTGGAAGCGTAACTGATAAATACTTTCATTTTTTCTCTAGCACCAATCACATCTTGTGGGTGAACTATTCAATACCCTATTCACTCTAACTGAAGCAAATGAAAGCGATCGCCCCTATTCCTCCAAAACTTCAACCAACTCTTCAATACTGATATCAAAAGCACGGGCTATCTTTTGAACAGCCGCAAGGTCAACCATGTTCATACCGGGATGTCGCGCATAGCTTTTCACAGTGTTGTAGTTCACTCCAGAACGATTAGCGACTTCCTTAATCGTCCAACCTCTTTTGGCAGCGAGTTCTCGAATTTTTAGCCTAACTAGCCCCATGCTTGATCTTGACAAGGGTGGAATTCCACCCTTTAATGAGTGAGAAGGTGGAATTCCACCTTCAATGTACATACTAAGAGCGATCGCCCTTCTAGCCTGGAAAACTGGGGAGCGATCGCCATCCAACATATCCCACAGACGTGGGAAAGGATTTGCTTATGATATCAAGGTCGGAGCCTGAGTTAAAGAGTGCGGGGCGAAGATTGGCGATCGATCCCTGGTGTGTGGTGCGGTTTTTGCCGAACTCACAGCGGTTTGTGGCGGCTCGGTTTCATCGGCGCAGTGATGCAGATGGCTATTTGCAGGTGTTGCGGCGATTGTTGCCGACGGCTCAGTATGAAATTGTGTTTGAGGCGATCGCACCTGAAGAGATGGAGGATATGTCTCGGTTAGAGCAGAGAGTGTGAATAGGGGGCGATCGCTTCCAGGACTAGATTGGGGCGATCGCGCAGATTCTCTACAAAGTTGTGTAGCTTTCCGTTGAGATAGGATTATCTCAACGATTACAAAATCGCTTACTGTCAATTACTTTTGAAATCTATAAATTTAGAAGTTAAAACCAGAGCGCAACTTACGATGACAACTTCTACAAAGCAAAAGCTCACGTTTGATCAGTTCCTTGATCAATATCCCGAAGATGGGCGGTACGAACTGGTCGATGGAGAGATGGTTGAGATGAGGGCAACGCGCCAACATGATGATGTTGACTTTTTTATTCTATTTGCTTTCAACGATGAGATTAGACGGTTAAGACTCGATTATGTTGTCAATAATATAGCAGTTATTCAAACGACTGAAAATCGAGGGCGCAATCCAGATGTCAGCGTCATTAGTAAGACGATGTGGCGCTCTGAGCGGAGTGCTTATGGTGCTTTAGATCAGCCGATTCAATTAGCGGTAGAGGTGGTTTCAACCAACTGGGAAGATGATTACATTGATAAACTCGATGAGTATCAACGTTTAGGAATTACCGAATATTGGATTGTAGACTATCTGGCGATCGGCAGTAGAACCTATCTCGGCAACCCTAAAACACCCACCGTTTTTGTTTACTTACTGGATGATGCGGGGGTGTATCAATTCACTGCATTTAAGGAAGACGATCGCATTCTTTCTCGCACCTTTCCAGAATTGACCTTAACGATGAATCAGATTTTGGATGTATAGCGAAGTAAAGCTCAGAACTCGGAACATCGAGCAAATTACTCGAAAGTTCAAGCTCTGAGCTTCAATGGTCAGCTTCAGAAGTCAAATCGTCAGGCTTTATTAGACAAAGTTACTGGCGTTGTTGAGGGTGTTGAGTTGAACATTCTCCACGAAGGCGAGGCGATCGCCATTCTGCAAGATGTTCACTCCATTGCCCGAACCCTGGAAAGTGAGATCGCTAAAGTTGGTGACATCAAACTTAGTCGAGCCAAGCTGGAAGTTGCGGACTGTATCAAATCCAGCGCCAGTCGTCAGCACAACCCGTTTCATGCCGCTACCATTAAGCTGAATCAAATCATCACCTGCACCGCTGTCAATGACGCTATTGCCCTGACCGACGGTGATGGTGTCGTTGCCCAATCCGCCGTAGATCAGGTCATCGCCACCATTGCCGTTGATCGTGTCGTTGCCAGCGCCGCCATAGATGATATCGGTTTGGGCACCACCGTTGATGCGATCGTTGCCAGCACCACCAATCAGGATGTCTAGCCCACCATTGCCGTTGATGTTATCGTTGCCGCTGCCGCCTTCGATGCGATCGCTGCCAGAACTGCCATTGAGGTTATCATTGCCAGCACCGCCCTTGAGAACATCATTGCCCCCGTTACTATTGATGTTGTCATTCCCACCAAAGCCGAGGATGATGTTATCTGCATTGGTACCATTTAGGGAATTGTTGCCGTTATTTCCCCGAAGTGCGCTGTCAGGCAGCACAGATAAACTGGACAGCAACGGATCATGGTCACTGGCTCTGGCATCCGAAGCAGCAAACTCAGTGTTGACGTGAACAATATCAAAGTCAGCGGAATCCGTTAGGCTGTCACTCACCAAGATGTGATCGAGAGACTGAGAGTTGCCGTCAAAGATGAAGCTATAGCGCTCATTCTCAGGCAAAGTTTCGGTTAGATTGGTCAAGTTCTCTTCAAGGATTTCTAGCGGTGAAATGAACTCAAATTCATTGAGATCTCCCACGACAACTACATTGGCATTGGGCGCGTCCGTTAGAATTCCTTCCACAAAGTTGTTGACTACTTCTGCTTGGGCACGACGCTGATCGAGACTGCCGTTAATGTTGGGATCTTCTTGTCCTCCATTGGGGGCATCACTGACACTGGGCTGGTTGCGACCAAACAGAGGGCTGCTGCCCCCTTTTGAGGAAAAGTGATTGGTCACTACAGTCACTTCTTCACCGTTGAACAGGAATTTGCCTGCTAAAGGGGGTCGTGTTTCAAAGAAAGGATTGTTTGGATTAGTTTGCTGATCGGCTGGGTCAATCAGGGTTTGGAGCGATCCGGCGACGAACTCAACCCGCTCTGGATTATAGAGAAACGCGGTGCGAATGTTACCGCCCGGTTGCCCACCGCTGGTTTCGTTGCCGATAAAGGGATTGTCGATGAACTCGTACTGAATGCCGCTAATTTTCTCAATTTCATCAACCAGAAGTTGCAGCGTTTCATTGGCAGCGGTAACGTCTGTGATTTCGGCTCCGTTGTTGTCTTGAACTTCCTGAAGACCAATAATGTCAGGCGTTTTTAAGTTGTTGACAATCTGACGGGCGATCGCCTCAAATCGTCCATCTGCCACATCATCATCGATTTCACCTGGGTCACGATCATCAACCAGATTAACGTCTTCAACTTTTGGATCGAGGTTGAGAAGGTTGTAGCTTGCAACAGTGAGGCGATCGTCTGCCTGCTCAATATCACTCACTTCAGCAGCCAGGTCAGAATTCTCAACAGGAGTGAAGCGTTCAGTCACATTCACTTCAAAGTTGCCAAAGTTGTAGCCGACTACCCCAGTCACATTTCCCAATCGCGCACCCGTATTGACGCTGACTTGAGAATTGGGCAGAATGCCGCTGTCAAACTGGATCTGAACTCGCTCTGGGTTAAAGTCATCAGGAGCAATGTTGAGGGTGCCGCGATCGCTCAGCCCTGTGGCACTTGCTCCATTGTCAACAACCGTATAGATTTCGCCAAAACGATTGGTGCCGCTAACCGCCCGCGCATCCTGAACTGTGACGCGCATTCCTTCAAGACTTTCGTAAAAGTCGAGTCCATCTTCAGTTGGCTCGTAGGTTCCACCACCCTGCTGCACGTTGTAGGGTGTTGTTTGGTCGTTGTCAACAATCTGATTGGGAGGAACGCGGCCCCCTTCACCCAAAATCACGGTACTGGGCAAAGTATTGCCAGTCGATAGGACATTAATTGTGAGAGTCCCGCTAATCTGAGTAGTAGACAGATTGCCTGTAGAAACTCCGCCCGGTGTAAATTCAGAAACCGTTCCCGCTAAACGCAGTTCGTCTCCAACCCTCACCGTAGGACGAGAGTTGGAGAATACAAAAATGCCGTCTGAGGTGGCAACGTTGTTGTCTCCCGTTGGGTCTTGCAGGTAAAACCCGTTCGAGTCAACGGCTGTGACGATTCCGGTTGTGGTGACAGTTTGACCAACTAAAGGTGAAGTGTGAGCCGCTCCCTGAATTTCATAAATTCGTCTAATGGCGGGAGGTTCTGGTTCTGGTTCTGGACTGGTGCCAGCGTAGCTGCCTAGCCCATTAAAGGTATCTGTCGCAAAACCATCCCATTCAACGCTGGGGTCAAATACATCAGAGGGGTTGGTGTCACCCGTTGTGATGCTGGTTTTACGCCGCAGGGTATTGTCAGCCGTGCTAGTTAAACCAGTTCCCCACTCACTTCCTGGATCAAAGCCAATTTGACCGATCGCATCTACAACAGTGCCACTTACTCCGCCCTTCCGCAGCACAACGGCATCGTCACCATTAAACCAACCTGAACCATTCGTCTGGTCTGCCTGCGCCAAAATTTCAGCACTGGCGCTGCTTTGAGCCAATACAAAAACGTCTCCGTTAGCAACTGTGCCCGTCAGGGGAATGGTTAACCCTGCGGTTGTGTTGCCGTTGAAGTACATTTGCACAACATAACCTGCCGCCGCCAAATCAACTGCGGCTCCAGTGTTGTTATAAATTTCAAGCGCTTTGTTGTTACTGGAACCCTCGACATACTCTGAGAAAAATAAGTCTGCCATCCGTTTTCCTTCAGTAAAGAATGTGACGTTTCAGAAGATTCAGTACGCAAACTTGAGACAGTAAACCTGAGGCAGTCAAACTGAACCCCAGGGCAAGCAAAAGTCTTCCCTGGAGCGAGGAGATATTGTGAGGGCGATCGCGCTTCCCAAACACATCCCGTTTGAAAGCCCCACCCTTACCTCTAAAATTTGCCTGACTATTGCAAAATCTGCGTTTCAGGCTAACTTGCCTTAGCAAAGTAGCATCTGGTTCTGGGAAACGTTAAGTCAACCAGATCACACCAACCATCAAGATTGTGTGAATTTATACAGTTTTTGTGGAAGCAGTGATTTGCAACGCTGTGGCAATTGCTGCTGACGGCTGAGTACGAGATTGTGTCAAGACTTATGCCGTTGCCTTGAGATGAATGGCATTGAAATAAGTAGAAAATGACTGCCAGATCTGCGACTTCTTCGAGAAGTTCAGATCTTAGCCTCTTAGGTCAGTGCCATTGGTCTTGGAGATAAATCTCAGGCTAAAAGCTTGAATCCATTCAAACTGAGGTCCTGGCACCAATGGCAGTAGGCATTGCACTAAAGCCTGAATCTTAGTTCAAAGCTGACTCGACACAAATTTTGGATAGATCAGCGATCGGGTGCATCCCACTTTTGTAGCCCTCACCCTAAATCCCTCTCCCGCTTTGGGAGAGGGACTTCAATCCGGCTCCCCT
>JAAUQZ010000002.1 GCA_012033355.1 Leptolyngbyaceae cyanobacterium RM1_406_9
GCTACTGCCGAAAGCAATAATTGGCCCGCCTGGAGTGGGTCTTCTCAACACAACAGGCTGATCGCTGATGGCCCTTAGCCCAAAAACAGGTTCAGGTGGCGCGGTACCTGGCGGCTGAACAATGATTTCCGACATCAGGACTCCTATTTCAAACTTGGTGGTAGATTGTTTGCACGTTCAGATTCGAGCGACGCACTTGCAACAATACAAGAAATTTACCCTGAGTTTCTAAAAATTCTATCTTTGGAAGCAGTAGATGTAATCGCAGCCTCCTTCTTATACCACATTTCATTCACGCGAACTGCTCTCAATTTTGAATGAGACTGAAGTACTACAACACTTTTGGACTTTCCTCCTAATGCAGAAACAGTCTGCGATCTGTATAAGCAAGGTCAGACTGTTCAAATATTTCTCGACATGACTTTGGCCCACAGTTCATCAAATTTTGCTGCAAAAAATGCGATTGCTGCAAACAACAGGTAGACGCTGCTGGCAATTCTGATTTCAGTTTTGCAGCAGTTTTAATAGAGCTTCTTTGATGGAGCGACTTTAGCTCGCTCCTGTCAGGATGTTGCATCATTGCTTGGTGTTAAATCTGTCTGAACAAATTAACCCCTATTCTGATACAGGTTCCTGCTTGACCTTATGTTATACACTTCTGGTGCCAGGTTAAATCGCAGGATTTAGCAGGGGGATCAAAATACCAGGCAAAATTAAGACCTCAACAACCCGCTTCTAGCTACCTGAAAGGACGGAGAACTGAGAACTGAAGGGAATTAGCACTGGGTCGAAGAAGCTCTCTTTAAAGATTCTGTGAATTTTTAGACTTTGATCCAGACTGAGCCAAATTCACGTCACGCCCGTTCAATTTGAACTTGCACAGAATAAATCCTCGCGAGAAAAGGGGGCTTAAGCTCCTCATTCCGCGCAACTTCATAAGGAATGGGTATCACGCTAACGTCCATCTGTGGGGCAGAACCTTGTTCTGCCCCACAGATGGACGTAGCGCCACGCGCACACCTTACAGCGGGTTTCTAGATAGATAAGCCAACCAGGACTTACGCCCGTAGAACGTAAAGTCAGGCGATCGCCACGCTAATAGGCTTAAGCCCCTTGTTCCACAGGGGAATGCGTAAGTCTTGCTTAACGTTAGAACCAGTCAGCGTGGAATACACCGGGTTTGTCGATGCGCTCGTAGGTGTGGGCACCAAAGTAGTCGCGCTGTGCCTGGGTGAGATTTTGAGGGAGGCGATCGCGCCGATAGCTATCAAAATAATCCAGCGACGCACTAAACGCGGGAACAGGAACGCCCAGCTTCGCAGCGACAGCCAGCACTTCTCGCCAAGCCTCCTGGCGATCGAGAATCGTTTGAATGAACTCAGGCGCTAGCAACAGGTTGGCAAGCTGTGGGTTCTCGTCGTAGGCATATTTGATTTTTCCCAGGAAACCTGCCCGAATGATGCAGCCCGCTTTCCAGATTCGCGCTGTTTCACCCAGGTCAATGCCATAGTTAAATTCCTGAGACGCTTTACCAATTAACGCCATACCCTGAGCGTAAGAGCAAATTTTAGAGCAGTAGAGCGCATCCCGAATCATATTGATGAAGCTCTGAGTATCGCCCTCATACTTACCCGTTGGGCCAACTAGCTGCTTAGAAGCTTCGACCCGCTCTTTCTTGTAGGACGAAATGATGCGGGCATTCACCGCCGCCGTGATCGTAGGAATGCTGACACCCAATTCTAGAGCGCTTACCACAGTCCAGCGTCCGGTACCCTTTTGCCCTGCTGCGTCCATGATTACGTCTACCAGAGGCATTCCCGTATCGGGATCAATTTTTTTGAAAATGTTGGCGGTGATCTCAATCAGGAAGGAGTTGAGTTCGTCGGTGGTGTTCCACTCGGCAAACACTTCTTGAAGCTGGTTGTGGTCAAGCCCCAATGTATTTCTCAGCAGGTCATAGGCTTCTGCAATCAGTTGCATATCGCCATACTCGATGCCGTTATGCACCATCTTGACGTAGTGCCCTGAGCCGCCCGGGCCGATGTAGGTGACGCAAGGGCCGTCGTCTACCTGGGCAGCAATTTTGGTGACGATTGGCGCGATCGCTTCATAGGCGGCTCTGGTGCCACCGGGCATCAGGCTGGGGCCGTTCAGTGCGCCTTCCTCACCGCCGCTCACTCCCATGCCGATGAACTGTAAACCCCCTGCTTCCAGGTCTTTGACGCGACGCTCGGTGTCTTCATAGAGGGAGTTGCCGCCGTCGATAATCATATCGTCCTGCTCTAGCAGGGGTTTGAGTTGTTCAATAACTGCATCAACGGGTGCGCCTGCTTTCACCATGACGAGAATTCGGCGAGGACGCTCTAGCGACTGGACAAACTCTTCGAGTGAAAAAGCAGCCTTAACGTTCTTGCCCTGGGCCCGCTCTGCCATGAAAGTATGTGTTTTTTCGGGTGAACGGTTATACACCGTAATTGGGAACCCGTTACGCTCGACGTTGAGCGCCAGGTTTTCACCCATCACTGCTAAACCAATTAGACCAAAGCTCTGTGCCATAAGATCTGCTTACTTCTGGATAACGCTGGGGACTTCATTCCCTTCAGCGTAGTCAACTTTTTGAAGAACAAAGGCTCAGCAAAGATTTTCTTTATGCCTCTCAGGAATGATCGCCGCCTTTGGTAAAATGCCTGCGTAGACCTGAACCTAATTTCTAAGCGGAACGACCTATGGCTGCTGAAGTAAATCCTAGTCCAACCTCTAATTCCACCGCTGGGGCAGATGCAGTTGATGTGGCGATCGCCAGCGGCACCGACTTTGACGGTTCACCCATTCCCTCAGCCAAGCTAGACCTCTATCACAAAGTTATGGGGCTGGAGGCAGGTCGGCAGCGCAGCGGCGTTTCAAATACGATGCGATCGCGCATTGTTCGCATTGGAGCCAAGCACATTCCCCAGGCAGAGCTAGATCAAATGCTGATTGCAGCCGATTTCGCGCCACTCAAAGAAAAGGAAATTGCCTTCTACTACAGTGGAAAGTAAAAGCTATTTTCTATGACCATCGATCGGTCAACGCTGCGGCAACATTTGCTAGAAAAAGTGCGGGCAAGAGGCGCTGAAAAAAGCATTTGCCCGTCTGAAGTAGCTAGAGACTTGGGCGGGGTCGAGTGGCGATCGCTGATGGATACCATTCGCAGCATCGGCGCAGAACTAGTTGACTCAGGAGAAATTTTGGCACTACAGCGAGGTCAACCCGTGCATCCGCTCAGCGCCAAAGGCCCCATCCGCTTCAAACTCAACCCCAACAGAAAGGCTACTGAAAACTGAAGCTAAAGTCATTCAGCGTCAGTTGACCATCAAAGGCATAAAACGTGATGCGGTGAATGTTTGCGGCCTTCAGACTAAGCTGCACATTGGGCGGAACATCAGACTCTGACCCCGCCAGGTTTGCCCCAGGAGTTTCGGCCTGAGCAACGGGCTGGTTGTTGGCATCAAAAGCAGCCAGCACCGTGCGGCGAGAACTGGTGACAAACCCGCTGACAAACCGAACCGGACAGCGGAAAGTCGCCTCAACCCAACCGTTCTTGGGTGAACCAATTAACACCTTAGAGCCAGACCGAGAAGGGAAAGCGGGGTTAGAGGGATACAGCGCGATCGCATTTGAGAATTCGACTCCATACTCCTGGAATTGCTGGTCAACAATCTCAAAGCACTCCAGTTCTTCCAGATCGAGATGAACACAAGCTGGTGTGGCGTTGGCTAACTCGGAGGGAGAAAAATCCACACCCTGGAGCGGCAAACCCACTCGTTCCGGCATTTCGGCGAAATCAACCTGGGGTTCACGTGTTGCACCCTCTTGCGCGTATTCAGTCTGAAATCTCAATTGCTCTGCCATAGAGTCCCCCTAGAATGGCTGTACTTGCTAGTTCATTAGCCGCCAAAACATACCGCTAGGACATATTGTTCAGGATAGCCCCTAAACGCTGCAATTTCTCGTCAAAACTTTCGTCGGGTAGAGCCTGTACTTAATAGATCTGTGAAGTCAATGACTAATCCGGAAAGTTTGAGTGAAATTTTTTTTAGCTGCGGTAAATGCTTCCCCGTCTAATCGGCTGAAGCACGGTAGATAATGCCTAGCTCTCTATGCACTGCGTGACTGTGCATTGCTTGCGTTACGTTTAACTGTCGCACCCAAACAAACTTAAACCTTTGCCATGGGATTGCACCCCGTCCCCCCAATGACTTCAATCAACCCTTTAGATAAATGAACCTTTAGCGGTGAAAGCCTAGATCACACTGGGCTATAAGGACTCAAATGGGGCGATCGCCTAATTCAGGAACAGTGTCAAGAGTTGTGAAAGCACTCTTATCAGAACTTTAACTTTAGTAAAGCAGAATTCACAGGTTTTTCACAACCATTATGTTGAACTCTTCAACTTCTGTCAGCATTTCTGCAACACAATTTAGGAAATGCAGGACTAATCGCCCGGCCTACCTACTTTTCTCCCTGCAACACAAATTGAGGAAACTGCGAGAAAAGAGGCAACAATTGCAGTTTTGAGCCTTTTTCTACGCATCTGACGTGAGTTCGAGCGGATTGAACAGATCAAGAATTTGCCGACAAAATCGCTTAAACTGCTCTCCGGTTTCCGCAGAAGGGCATCTGTCTCCAATAAAGTCCCAGTCTTGAATCGTCGAAAACTGCCACTGTTTGCCGCGATGGTCAAACCCAGCCGCCTCAACGCCGATCGCTCGATAGGAGTTGGTCAACGAATCTGTATGAAACCGAATCTGAATTAAAATGCTGCGGCTTTGAAACAGTCGGCTTCTACCCGGAAAGTGAAATCCAATATCGATCGAGTCGGGATCAACCATTTCACGGGTATCCGGGTCATTTGCCCAGGGCTTCAAGTCGGCCCTAACGTCTGGAAACTCCGTCTTAAACAAATTCACGACCGTTGCAATTTGGGTAGCAACTTCAAAATTTATTGCTTGCTCAGCAGCGTTCACTCGTGATGCTCCTAAACTGTGCTGGTAGAAATGTGGGAAAAAAGCAGATCCAGCCCATCACCACAGCAGTCTTAGTACAGGTGTGAGCGTACCTGGAGGGGAAAATCTCACAACCGCTCGTCTTAACAACTGATTTAGGACTGCTATATGGCGATCCTAGATGGTTTGTGAAAGTGCCCGCCTTCCGGGCAGGCACTTTCACAAACCATCTTTTTCACAAATCAAAGAGGACTGCTATATATCTAGATAGTAATAAGAAAAATTAATCAAGGATTAACTTGATTAATCCAGGAGGCAGATGAGTACTATCCCTTGTCATATCGTCGTAGAAGACAATCCGGCAATTATTTATGCCAGTCGAAACGGCTCCCCTGTAAAGGTTTTGCCAATTTTGAACCGATTTTTAGAAAAATTTTGGCAAGAAAGAGACATTTCTGGAGAAGATTCTGATACTCCAGAGTGCCTGGTCGCTCAAATCGTGGTGCGGTTTGGGTTTGAACTTTGTGAAGACGATTTCTCAAATCTGCGCGTCGGGCTAAGCTTCAAACCAGACGTGGAGTACATTTACCAGGTTTTGCTCAACCAGACAGTGCAGGTTTGGACACCAACTGATGCTTACCAGCGAGACGCTAACTTGGGGTTATCCGCTTGTCGGGAGTGGGTTGGCAATGGTCAGTTTTCTAACACCCTCTCTACTCAAAGGAACTCGGTTTAATTTTTGAAACGTCTCACCTGACAAAACATATATTTTTCAAGAATTAAACTTTAAGAATTCAACAGAAGCGCTGTGGAGTGACTAGAGTAAGGGGGAGGAGTAGCAATGAGGTCTACCCATGAGACAGATCAGTCAAACAAAACGGCTTGAAGCAGCTTTAGAAGATTACAAACGGTGGCAGTGGTTAGCCACGATCCACTGTCCTGATGAACCGGATCAGGTTGTTTTAGAAATGGATGCCGATCGGGGCTGGCTCTGGTTTCAAGTAAAGATTTCAGAACAGTTATATTTGCGTGAGTTTAGAGATGTAGCGTTTTAGGGCGATCGCTCCTACCCTGATAAGGCTGAGCAGTAAAATGAATTACCTTGATTTACCCCACCCCCACCCCTGCTCCTGGCCCGCAAATTCCTGGAACGGAGCCGATCCCGCCTTCGCCAATTCCTGCTCCTGACCCGATGCCGCCGATCCCGGAGCCATCCCCGTCACCCAATCCGGTGCCTGAACCTGTGCCCAGTCCAGTCCCCGAACCGATCCCCAGTCCGGTGCCAGAGCCAGTTCCCACTCCTATTCCCCAGCCTGTTCCTGGTCCGGTGCCCGAACCAATTCCGACACCAGTGCCGCAGCCCATTCCCACGCCGATTCCTCAGCCAGCAGTACCCGATCCGGTCTAAAACCTGTAAAACTGGACTTTGGACTCATGATTTCTTCAACGATATGTTAAGAGCCGGGATCGTCGGATTACCTAACGTAGGCAAATCTACTCTGTTTAATGCTCTAGTTGCGAACGCCAAGGCGCAAGCGGCCAACTTCCCGTTTTGCACGATTGAGCCGAATGTCGGCGTGGTTGCGGTGCCAGACGAGCGGCTACAGGTCTTAGCCAAAATTTCTGAATCGGTTGAAATTGTACCCACACGGGTAGAGTTTGTGGACATTGCCGGACTGGTCAAGGGTGCCAGCAAAGGCGAGGGGTTGGGCAACCAGTTTCTCGCTAATATTCGTGAGGTAGATGCGATCGTTCATGTCGTTCGCTGCTTTGAGGACGACGACATCATTCACGTATCTGGCTCAATCGACCCACTGCGAGACATCGAGGTAATCAATCTGGAACTGGCGCTGGCAGACCTTTCGCAAATTGAGCGGCGAATCGAGCGCACCCGCAAGTCGGCCCGTTCTAGCAAAGAAGGTCAGGCAGAACTGGAAACGCTGGAAAGACTGGCAGCCGCGCTAAATGAAGGCAAATCTGCCCGCCAGGTGCCACTCAACGAAGAGGAAGAAATTTGGCTCAAGCCGCTCGGTCTACTGACGCGCAAGCCAGTCATCTACGCAGCTAACGTCTCTGAGGACGACCTGGCAGAGGGAAATGGCTGGGTTGATCAGGTGCGAACTTTGGCAGCGCAGGAAAATGCCCAAGTGGTGGTGGTTTCCGCTCAGGTCGAGGCAGAGCTGATCGAGCTACCAGAAGAAGAGCGGGCAGATTTCCTGGCTTCTCTCGGCGTTGAGGAGGGCGGGCTAAAATCGCTGATTCGCGCAACTTACGAATTGCTGGGTCTGCGAACCTACTTCACTACGGGGCCAAAGGAAACCCGCGCCTGGACGATTCAGGCGGGAATGCTTGCGCCTCAGGCGGCTGGAGTGATTCACTCAGACTTTGAGCGGGGCTTTATTCGAGCGGAAACGGTCGCTTATCAAGATCTCGTAACTAACGGCTCAATGTCCGCCGCTAAGGAAAAGGGACTGGTTCGCAGTGAGGGCAAGGAATATGTGGTGCAGGAAGGCGATGTGCTGCTGTTTCGGTTTAATGTTTAGGGGCTGGGGGTTAGGGGCTAGCTCACTCGTTCACTCGTTCCCAGGTTCTACCTGGGAATGCCTTTAAAGTGGCTCTGCCACCTGGCTTTCAAGAGGCAGAGCCTCAGCTTTGCATTCCAAGGCTCTGCCTTGGAACGAGAGAGCCTTGAAACGAGGCAATGTATAGGGGCGATCGCCCCTACACATTGCCTCAGTTTGCCGGATTGGGATTGGCAGGAATAATTTGGCGGGGTTGAGCATCACTGGACTGACCATTGGACTGAGCAGAATTAGACTCCCCGGCTTCAGCATCCGCTTGACAGCTTGCCGGATCGACCCGGTAGTCACCTCGCTCCAGTCCTCGTGTTCCGTAAGCTTGCAGATTGTGTTGAATCAAGTCGCACTCCACATCGGCTAAACGGGCTTCGGCTGAACGGGTCTGGCGCTCCAGCCGCACTTGCTCAGCTTTCATCGTCTCAATCGACTGTTGCAATCGCTGTTGCTCTGCCCGCAGATTCGCCAGGGTCGTAACCACAGAGGAATCATCGCTATTTCCCTGAATGTCAGCTTCCAGGTCAGCCATGCGCTGCTCTAGCTGGTCTAGCCGCTCTCTGGTGCTGCGAATTCCCATTAAAGCCGCCGGATTGGTGATGTCATAGCCGTGAATAATTAGCGTGACGGCTCCGGTTGTGATTACCGAAATCAAAGCCGCAACCCATACCGCAATCGACAGCGTGTTGGCAGCAAGGTTTTTGCCGTAGTTATCAAGATGCTTGCTGTAATCGTTGGATCGATCTTGATGTTGCTCCATGTGATTCTTCCCCTGAAGTTAGAGCGGTTGGCTGTTGCAGGTGTTAACCTTTTCTGAACATCGGCTGTTGTACTTTTAAACCCTTGCGGCCTTGACCTATGTGACGGTAGCTGCGATCGCAGACGAATTTAACCCTAAGCAAGTGCCCTTACTGTCCCAATTCTCGACGCAATCGATGAATGACGCTATTTGGCTCTATTTGCTCAAGGATATCTTGAATCACGGTGTTGGCTCCCAGCGGTCCCCAGGTGCAGCCTTGCTCCAGGTAGATTTGGGCGGCTTTACCTACGCGGTAGGAGCCGTAGCCCGCTAAGCTGGACTGGGCGATCGCCGCTCCCGTATAGGCTGCAAACCCCGAAACGCTATCAAAGGCACTGGCTACCGCCGCACCGCTCTTGCCTGCACCCAACAGCAAGCCACTGCCCAATTCACCCAAGAGCAGCCCACCCGAACTCCAGACGATTGTATTCCACAGTTTACCTGCTTCGTAGCGGGTCATCGGTAAGCCATACAGCCTTGCCAGTGAGCGAATCATGACTAAATCGGTCGCGGCACCGCCCAAAACATCCAGCACCATGATCGGGTTGACGGCGATCGCAATTGCCTTCCAGCGAGTAAACTGCCAGATCAGGTCTTCGGCTTCTGACTGGTGCAGCTTGAGGGTTTTGTGGGCGATCGCCGCCTCTGACTCGCGTGCCTGCCGCAAAGCGTTCACTGCCAGCAGCGATTTGCCGTCTTGGTGCAAAATGTCTAGCAGCTTCTGCTTCAGTTCATCTACGTCGGGTGGTGGGGCTTCCCATTCGTGGGTCACGCGCCCGTCTTCCCACTCCACTCGCACTTCTACAGGGGCAGGGTCAGCCGCTACCATCACGATATCGTCAGGGGAAAGCATCGGACGGTAGCGATCGCCGCTGCTGGCAAATAGGGTTTGCAGCTTTTCGTAGATGGTTTGGCGATCGCGGTCTGGGTAAAGATCGGTCTTGTTAAACACCAGAATCAGCGGTTTGTGCGCCTGCTGTAGCTCCATCAGCGCTCGATATTCGGTGCGGGTCATGTCTCCCGCAATCACAAATAGAATCAGGTCAGCCTGCTGTGCCACTTCTCGCGCCAAAGTTGCCCGTGCCTGTCCGCCAATTTCGTCTAGCCCCGGTGTATCGATCAATTCCACTTGAAAAGGTTCACCTGCAACCGGAGGCGACCAGTACACCGAACGCGCCCACTGCGTCACCCCGTTTAACGGTCCTGTTTTTAAAAGCTTTTGTCCCACCAGTGCATTCAGCACCGCCGACTTGCCCCGACTCACCAGCCCAAACACCGCCACCCGAAAAACGCTGTGATTGAGCTTATCGAGCGCTGTAGAAATCTGGTCTAAATCTGCCTTGAGCGCCGCCTGAAGCTCAATGCTGTTGCCCCCCCGCTTAGGGAGTCGGACAAATTGACTGTAGCGATTGAGCGCCTGCCGCAAACTGACGCGGGCGCGGTTCAAGTGAGATTCTTGCGGTTTGACTTTCGCCAAACCGGGCTGCATAGGGGTGGATGATTGGGGTGACGTAGATTGACTCAAGGTAAAGTGAGATGACTTTGGTTCTATTTTCGCTTACCGAAGGCGCTAGTGGGATGTAGGGAGAGGAGGGTTAACCCATCCATTCAGTCACAAATTCATCAACAAAGTTTGAGCAGACTCTCTACTGATGGCACTGTGTGCGCCCAGACTAATTCATAGCTCAACTCAAATTCTGGACTTTGTTTTAAGACAGAAACGCCTGGATAGGTCAGACCGGGCACAACTGGGGCATTGCCCACGCCAACGCCGCCAGCGACCATTGCCAGGGTGTCAGACATGGTTGAAACGTCGATCGCAATGACAGGTTCAAAGCCTGCTTCGGCGGTGTATCGCCGATAGGTGTCGTAAATGACGGGCTGCGATCGCGGTCAGGCAAAATAATCGGGTAGCCAGCCAGGTCTGATAAGCTCACTGGCTCTTTTTTTTCGAGTTCGTGACCCGATTGAACCAGTACAGACATGGGTACGGTTCCGAGGTGCTGACGATAGAGACCGCTGGGAATTGAGACATCCCAGGCGATCGCCACATCAACCTCCCCATTTGCCAAAGCCGCCCCGACCGAGCGTTCATCAAGCTGATGCAAAGATACTCGCGTTTCAGGATGGGCGCGTTTGAATTTAGCAATTAACTTCCCGACTGACGGTTGTGCTGTCCCAATCACCATTCCCACCGTCAGCGCATCAATCCCGTCTACGGCTCCTGCTTTTGCCGCTCGAATTGCCATATCTGCATAGGCAACGGCTTTTCTGGCAGAGTCGAGAAATCCTTTGCCTGCATTCGTCAGTGAGACATCACGAGACGTGCGGTTGAGCAGCTTCACCCCTAGCTCAGTTTCTAGCTCGCTTAGCAGACGGCTCATTGCAGGTTGCGACATTCCGCACTGCTGGGCGGCACGCCCAAAGTGAAGCACTTCAGCCAGGACGATAAAAGCGCTCAGGGTTTTTAGATTCATCAATACCAAAAATAATATGACTTAATTACTATTGTATATTTGTTTTGAAATCGATATCGTGTTAATTATTAATAAGCCTGACTTTGATACAGATTTCTACAAGATGGCAAGCTCCTAAACTTTTTGCCCTTGCTGGCACCTTTTCTGGCACTTTTACTCAGACTGTCTAGAGGTATTCATGACGGAGCTTAACTTCACCCGTAAATCGTTTGACCTGCTAGAGGGTCTTGCCACAAATAACGAAAAGTCCTGGTATGACGAACACCGCGATCAGTTTGAGGTTTATCTGAGGGAGCCGTTTGGCAAGGTTTTAGAACTGGCAAGTGACCGTCTTTCAGAGGCTCCCATAGCGTTGTCGGGTAGTTCTAGAACGATGTTTCGCCAGAACCGCGACGTTCGTTTTTCTAAAGATAAATCTCCCTACAGCACTCATGTGAGCGGTGTGCTGACCCCATCGGGCACTAAGGCAGAAAAGGACGGCTTACTCTACCTTCAGCTTGATTGCTCAGGCGGACTGATTGCCTGCGGATTTTACAAGCTAAAAGCGGCGGAACTCGGCACCATTCGAGACAAAATCATCGAAAACCCAGAGGCATTTTCTCGCGTGCTGCACGAGCTGAAGGATGCGGGGCTGTCGCTCAGCGATGAGGACAAGCTAACCAGTATGCCACGCGGCTATGAGGCGCATCACCAGCACGACTATGTGGAATTCTTGAAATTAAAAAGCTTTATCGTGCAAACTCCGCTGCCCAAGAGTGCTTGGTTGGAGGGGGACATTGTTAATCGCATTGTCGATTATGCAAAAGGCTGTGCCTCTCTGCTGAAATTTGGTCGAGCCTCAACGGACGATTAGGAAGCACTAACTTAAGGGATCAGATCTGCGACTTCTTTAAGAAGTCGCAGATCTGGCTGAGCCTAAGCGCAAGAAATGCATCTATTTGTTTGTTGTCACAGTTATTTGTTGTCACAGCGTTTAATTCATTCCTTTTGCCAGGAGAAACCAGGATGGCTGACCGCTCTTTGCCTCAAGAAACAATTGATTCAGCATCTCAAAGTGGTGCAGTGGGAAAACTCAAGCGATACCTAACGCCTCAGCCTCGGTGGTGGATTGGGTTAGGAGTAATTGGGCTGCTCTTGGCGGTGGCTGCGCCGATTGTCCAAAATCAGTTGGTGGCGCAAGAAACCCAGTCTGTGGAGGCGAATGAAGCTAAGGTTTTGTCGGTAGAGACGTTGACGGTGGATGCCGTTAGCAGCTATGAGGTTTCTCGCTCGTATACGGGGGAAATTGCTGCACTGCGGAGCAGCGATTTGGGGTTTAATCGCGGAGGTGAACTGGTTCGGGTGCTGGTTGAGGAGGGCGATCGCGTCTCATCAGGACAAGCCCTAGCCCAGCTTGATATTCAAAATCTTCAAACGCAGAGACAGCAGCTTGAGGCTCAAAGGGCAGAAGCCCAGGCTCGACTGCTAGAGCTAGAGCGAGGCGCACGTCAAGAAGATATTGCGGCGGCGCGTGCTGAGGTGCGTGACTTTGAAAATCAGCTTCGGCTTCAAGAACAGCAGCGATCGCGGCGGCAGTTTCTCTATGAGCAGGGGGCGATCGCCAGAGAGCAGCTTGACGAATTTGCCTTTGGCGCAGAAACGCTAGAAGCACGGCTAGACCGAGCTAAGAGCAACCTGGATGAGCTACTCAACGGCACCCGTCCTGAACAGATTGCGGCGCAGCGGGCGGTCGTGCAGCAGCTCGGAGCCAGCATTGCTGGCCTCGACATTGACATCAGCAAAAGTACGCTCAAGGCTCCTTTTGACGGCATTGTCTCGGCGCAGCAGGTTGACGAAGGGGTCGTTGTGTCAGCGGGGCAGCCGATCTTGCGGCTGGTTGAGGAAGCGCCAGAAGCCCGCATTGGAATGCCTCAAGCTGCGGCTAGTCGCCTCCAGGCGGGTGATGCGGTGACGGTGCTGGGGACGGAGCGCTATAGCGCGATTGTCAAGTCAGTGCTGCCGGAGGTTAACCCCGATACTCGCACCCAACTGGTCGTCTTTCAGCTTGAGCAGGCTTCTGTAGGTCGCGTCAATCCGGGGCAAACCGTTCGGGTAGAGCTAACCGAAACGATTGCAGCAAGTGGATTATGGCTGCCGACCCAGGCGCTCACCCAAGACATCCGGGGGCTGTGGAGCGCTTATGTCCTCGTCTCGATCGCGGAGGACACAGACGCAGATATTTACGAAGTTCAGCCCACAGCCGTTGAGATTTTGCACCAAGAAAGCGATCGCGTCCTCGTACAAGGGACATTGCAAGCGGGCGATCGCATCGTCGCCAACGGCATTCACCGCCTCGTCCCCGGTCAACAAGTACGCCCTATTGACTAACGTAAGTTTGAGATCAGGATTTTGGCGGTTAAAACCGCAGCTACAGGAACAAAACCGACCTACGTCGGTTCGGCAAACCCTTAATCTTTCGGAGTCCGCATCGGCGGACTTGGCTCAGATCGCTGCGAATTCATTCGCCAGACCCTTAAGGATCGTAGATCAAATAACCTGTAAAACCAGAACCTCCGTAGGGACATGGCATTGCCATGCCCCTACACAGGAGAATTACACATTAATAAATCCGCAATCCTAAGCAGAATTGACGTTAACTAAATTCCAAACCTGAGATTAACAATAACACCACCCCACACCCCACACCCCCTCATGACTCGCCCATTCTTCACCAACATTCGCTTACTCACCCTAACCATCATCCTGATACTGGGATGGGGGCTATCATCCTACCAGTCCCTACCGCGTGAGGAAGATCCACAGCTTGTCTCCCGTGTTGCGGTGATTACAACTGCCTTTCCGGGTGCCAGTGCAGAACGGGTTGAAGCGCTGGTGACAACGGTACTGGAAGAAGAACTGGCAGAAATTGAAGAGATTGACGTGATCGAATCGGACTCTCGCGTCGGGTTTTCTACGGTATCCATTGAGCTATCGGACTCTATCAAAAATACTCAGCCCGTTTGGTCAAAAGTGCGGGACGAGATGGATGCAGCGTCGCCGCGATTTCCGGATGGAGCGGCAGATCCGGAGCTATCGGAGGTGTTGCTAAAAGCCTATACCTTTGTCACAGCGGTGACGTGGGATCTGCCGAGTGAGCCAAACTACGCGGTGCTGCGCCGCTATGCGGCTGAGCTTGGAGTAATGATGCGGGGGATTGGCGGCACTGAGCAAGTCGATTTCTTTGGCAGTCCCGATGAGGAAATTCTGGTTGAAATCAATGCAGCAGAATTGGTTGGAGTCGGGCTGTCTGCTCAAGCGCTTGCCAATCAGGTCAGCCTCAGTGATGCCAAAGCTAGTGCTGGACAGATTCGCACTCCTGAGCAGACCTTTGCCATTGAGGTTGAGAGTGAGCTAGAGACAACGGAGCAGATTCGTCAAATTCCGATTCAAACGAGCAGCGGTCAGTTTACTCGCCTCAGCGATATCGCCAGCGTCAGCCGCAGTGTCCGCTATCCCTTGACTGACCAGGCGATTGTTGGCGGCAAGCCTGCGGTCGTCGTCGGTGTGATGATGCAGTCGGGGCTGCGAATTGACCAGTGGGCTGCTCAGGCGCGATCGGTGATTGATGATTTGGGCGATCGCCTCCCCCAAGGCATCCGTCTAAACGTCATCTTTGACCAGAGCGGCTACGTCGAAGCTCGAATCAGTACGCTGATGCTCAACCTGGTGTTAGGTGCGGCGCTGGTGGTCGGTGTCACCCTGGTATCGATGGGCTGGCGATCGGCTCTGGTCATTGGGATGGCTCTACCGTTTACCGCATTTGCCGTATTTGGCTGGATGAGCGTGCTGGGCATTCCCATTCACCAAATGTCTGTAACCGGGCTGATTATTGCTCTAGGACTCCTGATCGATAATGCGATCGTCGTGGTTGATGAGATTCAAGCTGAGATTCAACACGGGGCAGACCCGCTTGATGCCGCATTAAAAACAGTGAATTACCTGCGGGTGCCGCTGTTTGCCTCAACGGTGACGACGGTGCTGACTTTTTTGCCGATCTACCTGCTGCCAGGAGCCGCCGGAGAGTTTGTTGGCACGATCGCCCTGGGGGTGATTTTGGCGCTGATTTCGTCTTTGCCAATTTCTCTGACGCTGATTGCTGCTCTGGCTGCGCGGGTGCTGGGTCGCCGCAGCCAGCAGCGTGAACACGGGGAACAGCGCCTTCGCAACGGGCAGAGGGGTCTAATGAAGCCAGGAGCCTGGTGGAATGAGGGGCTATCGCTGCCACAGCTTGCCCGTCCTTATCGCTGGTCTATTAAACGGGCTACAGCTCGACCGCTGCTGGCGATCGCCCTGACTCTATCGATTCCTCTAATTGGTTTTATCTCAGCCGGGACGCTCGAAAACCAGTTTTTTCCCCTAATTGATCGAGACCAGTTTCAGATTGAAATGGAGTTTGCCGCTCAAACTTCGATCGAGCAGACCCGTAGACAGGTGCTTCAGGCGCGTGATGTCATTCTCAAGCATGAAAATGTGCAGGATGCATACTGGTTTGTGGGGGAGAGCGCCCCTCGGTTTTATTACAACCTTCAGGGCGATCGCCAAAACCAGGCTTACTACGCTCAAGCGATGGTGCAGCTTAAATCTAAAGACGGGGTAGAATCGCTGGTGCAAGAACTCCAGGTAGAGCTAGACAATCTGTTCCCCTCTGCCCGTGTGATTGTGCAAAAGTTTCAGCAGGGACCGCAGTTTGATGCACCCGTCGAAATGCGAATCTACGGTTCAAACTTAGATGAACTGCGCCGTCTGGGGATGGAAGTTCGCGCCCTGATGACGACTATTCCCGATGTCGTCCACGTGCGCGATAACCTGACGGAAGGACAGCCAAAACTCGGTCTATACCTTGACCCTGAGCAGGTGCGTCAGGCTGGGTTGACGAATACAGACATTGCCCAGCAGCTTGATGCCTATTCTGAAGGCGTTACGGGTGGCGCAATCCTGGAGTCTACGGAAAATCTGCCCGTGCGCGTGCGGCTGACCGATGCTGACCGCGCCAGCCTGGAAGAACTAGCGTCTCTAGACCTAAGCCCCCAGCAGTCACAAGATCGAAGCTTTCGCCCTACCTCTGCCCTGGGTGAATTTGAGCTGGTGCCCCAGTTGGCTCGCATTGCTCGTCGCCATGAACAGCGGGTTAATACTGTGCAGGCATTCATCACCGCTGGAACCCTGCCCAGTACAGTACTCACAGCTTTACAGGAACGGCTAGAGGAAGCAAACTTTGAGCTGCCTCCCGGCTATCGCTATGAGTTTGGTGGTGAAGTTGAACAGCAAAGCACCGCTATGGGCAACCTGCTGCTATTTCTACCCATCCTGATATTGGGAATGGTGGTGGCGTTGGTGCTGTCGCTGGGGTCGTTTCGTCAGGCGGGCATTATTGCGGTGGTGGCGATCGGCTCGATTGGCATGGCGCTGCTGTCGCTGAAGGTGTTTGGGGCACCGCTGGGCTTTATGGCGATCGTTGGAACGATGGGACTAGTCGGGGTGGCTGTCAACGACTCGATCGTAGTGTTAACCGCATTCAATGAAGACCCAGAGGCTCGATGGGGCGACCTCAAAGCGGTGCAGCGAGTTTTGCTTAAATCAACGCGCCACGTTCTCACAACTACAGCAACTACAATGATCGGTTTTGTGCCGCTGCTGTCAGATGGCGACCCGTTTTGGCAACCCCTGGCGATCGCCATCACAGGCGGCATTGCAGGCGCGACTCTGCTGGCAATTTACTTTGTGCCTGCTGCCTACGTTTTAATCAAACGAGGTAAACCAGCACCCAGACATCCATTTTCGTCTGAGGAATCTGATAGCCGTTTGCTAGAACGTCCTCTTTCATAGCTGTAGTCATACACTGACCGGGAGCGTTAGTGAGGGCTACTTCCCTAATCCTCTGTGGGATGGGCATCTTGCCCGTCCAAATCAAGTAGGCAAAATCCTGCTCCACAGGGGCAAATTTCAAACTTTATGGCTCTTGGGGAATGATGGTTCCCGGTGCAATCGTTCCTGGCATGACGGTTCCTGGTGCAATCGTTGCGGGTGAGGAGGGCTGTGGTTGTAATGCTTTGTGGGCGATCGCCACCCGCGTAGCATTGTAAGCCTCAACAAAGGTGCGGAAAGATTCCTGGGAAATTTTGCCTTCTACCAGAGACGTTGAAGCTTTTCTAAAAATGCGATCCAGGTCTTTTTTGAATCACATCGCGGCTTCTCTGGTTGTCCTGCATCAGTGCGATCAAATCGCCAATGTAACCATCTGAAATTTCCCGCTGGCTTTGCTGGGCAACCTGTTTGCGTCGCTCGATCGCTTCTCTGGCCGTTTTGTAAGCTTCATTAAAAGTCCGGAAGGACTCCTGCGAAATTCTTTCAGCGATCAGCGCATCGGCTGCCTGGGCAAAGGTTTGGTCAAGCTGCTTTTGCTTGTCATCAAGGTCGCCACCGTCTTCTTTCATGGCTTCTAGCGCTGAAGTAACGTAATCATCGGCAACTTCTTTTTTGCCTCGCTCAATCCAAGATTTAAGCTGTATGACCCAGGAACCGAGCAGTAAGGTGATGGTGAGCAAAAGCGCCAAAAAGTCAGCATATTCCTGGACAAAGGAAGGTTCGTCCCGTTCATAAAAGGCGATCGCCCCCGGATGCAGCGGTACACCCGTTCCCCCAGTTGCCGCAGGGCGATCGATACTGGCAACCAGGGGTTTAACCTCAGCAGATGTCTCTGGAATTGCTTCGGCTATCTCTTGACGGCGCTCGTTAATGGTCGCGGTAATGTCCTGAACGACCTGCCGATTGACGCGATCGCTTACCAGTAACGTGCGATCAACAGCGATCGTAGGCAAGTCCTCAGTTGGCATGGGTGGCGGGCTACCCTTATAAGCGCCCTCTGGAATCACCGCAGGTTCAAAGGCGGGGTGCTTAATTCGCATTGCCTCAGCTTGTCCAATCGGCAAAATGCGACCGTCATATTCCTGCACCAAATTTAGAATCGCCTGATTGCCTGGGGCACGCACCCGAAATACCGCAATCACCTGGTTTTGTTGAAAGGCTTGACTGGCTGCCTGGTCATTTTCACCGAGAAACTCAAAATCCTCCCTTCCCAGACCGTAGTGATCTGCAACTTCTAAAAAGGAGCGAAACTGTCCGCCTTCCTGAGGTAAACCAATGCGCGTCCCCCGAAGCTGGACAAATTCTTCAATGCCAGAATTTTCCTTAACGACTAGCTGAAACAAGTCCTGGTAAAGTACGGCAATGGTTCGGGCTGAAGGCCCTGCCGCTACGTCTGCCTGGGCTGTGGCCAGTTGCGCCTCGCCCTCTTCCAATCGACTAAGGTTATCTGAGGTGCCTCCGGTCGCCTGCACCTCAATTTCAATCTTGGAATGGTAAGTTTCTACAACCTGCTCAATCGCTTTGCTGAGAATGTAGCTCTCTCCGTTTACATCGCCCGCCGCCAGAGTCAAACGGTGAACGCGAGTGCGACTGACTACTCCCCAGGCGATCGCCAGCACCAAACTGACACTCAAGCCGCCCAAGATGGTTAGAAAAATCAACCTGACCCATGCAGTAGAATGGCCCACAAAACTGGGTGGCCGAAAACGAGCAGTACGCTTAAACGCGGGTTGAGAAGTCTGTTTGAGCTTGCCCATATTGCAGAATGTTAATTGTGCTAAACACTCTAAATAGGTAGAAGGGTAGCTCTAAGTATAAGCAAATGTCTTTGTATGCTGGATCACATTCACCTGGCAAATCGGTGTCTAATCTACTTTTAAGGTTTAGTCGGCGGTTGTTTTTAGACTCATCAGAGCAAGAACGATTTGTTGAAGCTTTGACGCAGCCGCGGCCAGATTATTCTTGCATTTTGTGGTGTCGCGATCGCGTGGAGGTGCCCTTTGCGATCGCCCCTCCCCTGTCCTGGCAACCTGCCTTTGTCGATCGCCTTTCTGCCCACGAAAAGCCAGGAAAACATCCCCTACACGACCAGGGATATTACTATTGCTTAGACTTTTCTTCTGTCTTCGCAGCCTCGTCACTACTGGCGATTCCTCAGTCGATTCAGCCGATAAATTTAGTGATTGATATGTGTGCTGCACCGGGAGGCAAAAGCCTGTTTGCCCTGAGATCTTTGCAGCCCAAAATTCTAATCAGTAACGAAGTAATTGGCAAAAGAATTGGCGCACTAACTTCTAACTTAAAGCGATGTTCCGTTTCAGGAATGTTTAGTCAGCACACCGCCGAAAGAATTGTACTTGGCCTTGATTCTAAAGTTTTTGCAGGAGAAACTCCTCAAACCGCTGAAGTTGTGATCGTAGATGCACCTTGTACAGGTCAATCTTTGCTTGCAAAAGGTGAAAAAGCACCTGGATGTTTCCATCCCATCAACATCAACAAAAACGCCAATCGGCAGAAAAGAATTTTAGCTAACTCCGCTCAACTGGTTGCCCCTCAAGGCTATTTAGCTTACATGACCTGTGCCTATTCACCCGAAGAAAACGAGCAGGTCAGCGAGTGGATCTTGCAAAAATTTCCGCAATTTCAGCCTGTAACTATTCCGCATCTACAGGACTTTCAATCTCATCTATCAGATTTCCCCTGCTACCGAATGTTTCCTCAGAATGGACTGGGAGCAGGAGCCTTCACCGTCCTGTTTCAAAACACTGAGACAGGCGAAAAGCAAGCTATTCCTTCTGGTTTTCTAGAAAAATTTAAGCACTTTTAAGCACTATAGATTTAGAGGATGTTTGAAGAGTAGTAAACGTCTCCGGTAAGGGCGTAGCATTTAGCAGGTAAATCCTGGAATAAACCAAAAATTCTTGCCCGAATGCTACGCCTCTACAATCTTTTGGGTAACAGATTAGACTTTTCAAACATCCCCTCAGCGCGGAGAAATCTAAAGCTTTCCGATAGGTCTGGCTCTAGATAGATGCATTGTCTGATTCATCTAAGTGATAGTCTGCATTGCAGGACTTCACCTTAGCTCAATGACACAGCCATCTTTTAATGCCTCTGATTCCTCAGACTGGATTGAGCGGTTTGCCCGATTTGGTTTTGCGTCCAAAGGATTTGTCTATGCCACCATCGGCATTCTGGCTGCTCAAGCCGCTTTTACCGCAGGAGGGGAGACCACCGATCCCCAGGGTGCGTTGCAGTCCATTGTGGCGCAGCCGTTTGGACAAGTTCTACTTGCCTTGATTGCGATCGGTCTAGCTGGGTATGTACTGTGGCGCTTACTTCAGGCAATTCTTGACCCAGAAGGCATCGGCTCAGATGCCAAAGGAATTGCTCAGCGGTTGGGCTACGCAACCAGCGGTTTAATCTATGCGGGGCTAGCCTTCTCTGCAATCAGGCTTGCGGCTGGGGCGGCGGCAGGCAGCAGTGATGGAGGTGACTCGTCGGCTCAAGATTGGACGGCCCGAATCCTTTCCCAACCCTTTGGTCAATGGCTGGTTGGTTTAGGGGGCGCATTTGTCATTGGGTTGGGCTTTTACTTCTTTTATGAAGCGTTTAGTGCCAAGTTTTGTAAGGAACTCAAAATCAGGGAAATGAGTCAGGCTGAACGCAAAGCAGCGACCTGGTTTGGCAGAGTTGGCATCACTTCCAGAGGAATTGTTTACACCATCATTGGAATTTTTCTTATGGTGGCGGCACGTCAGTCTAACCCGGAGCAGGCAAGAGGCGTTGGCGGCGCATTGGGAGCGCTAGCACAGCAACCCTACGGTCCCTGGCTATTGGGCATCGTTGCGCTTGGGCTGATTCTCTATGGGGCTTACATGGGCTTGTACGCAAAATACCGTCGCATTAGTGCCCCAAATCTTGAGCAGGAAGCCAGAGCGAGACTGAATCAATAAGTGAAATTTTGTGGGGGCGATCGCCCCTCACCCTTCGGGCACAAGTACGACTTGGGCAGTCAAAATCGGCTTGTTTGTTGGGGCACTGTCTTCTAGTGAGTTATCTTCTGACTCAATTATCCGACCAACTCCTAAAAAAAGACCGTTTCCGTGGTGTACGCGACAGGTTTCTGTTGTAGTCTGCTCCGGCTCTAGGCAAATTCGCTGCCCCTGGCACCAGCGCTTGCCTTCTGGTGCTGCCAAAGTGACTGAAGGTAAATGCCCTAAAGCCAGTTCAGGCAAGATAGGGCAAAAAGCTCCCTGCTGAGTTTGTTCAGCTAGCTGGTCAAGGGTCAGGCTGTCTGCCAAGTGAAAGCCACTGCTAACTGTGCGGGTCAGAGATGCCAGGGTGCCACCCATATTGAGGAAATCGCCCAAGTCGCGAGCGATCGCCCGAATATAAGTCCCCGCACCGCAGGCGATCGCCACTTCCAGTTCAGGAAAATCGCCCGATTGCCAATCCAAAACTTCAACTTGAAAGACTTCCACGGTCCGAACGGGAGCCTCTACCGCTTCACCCGCTCTAGCCAGTTCATATAGTCGCTTACCCTGCACTTGAATGGCGCTATAGCTGGGCGGAATTTGCTGAATCTTTCCCTGAAACTGAGGTAACGCTTGCTTAACTTGCTCTAGAGTCAGGGTTGGTGCAGGTACAGCCGTGAGAATTTCGCCTTCCAGATCGTCTGTAGTTGTCTTTACACCAAAGCGAATCGTCGCACGGTAGGCTTTGTTTCCAGGCAAAAATTGCAGCAGTCGGGTCGCTCTTCCCAGGGCGATCGGCAAAACGCCCGTAGCCGCTGGATCAAGCGTGCCACCATGCCCAACGCGCTTGAGCTTGAGTAACCGCCGCACTTTTGCCACACAGTCATGGGAAGTCAGACCCGCAGGTTTATTGAGATTCAAAAATCCGTCCATACCTTACGCTATCACTCCCCCCAGAGCCGCCGCCCAGATTTGCCTTTGAGCCGCTCGTGTATGTCTCGCAGCAGTGTCGGAATGTCAAGCTGTTCAGGACATCTCGGCAAACAGTCGCCGCAGTCGGTACAGCGATCGCCCCTCCTTCCCGGAAACCAGTGCCCCGCATTTTCAAACATCCCGTAGCGGTAGCGCCCAAAATCGGTCATGTCATAGCTCACAGCCAGATTTCGCAGGCGCAGCACTTCGGGAATGTTGATCGCTTCAGGGCAGGGCAGGCAGGCATAGCACTGACTACAGCGATCGCTCCCCAAAGCCTCAACCTGATGAGCTTGCAGCCGTTCCAAAACCTCCCTTTCCAATGGGGTTAGCGGGTCGTCTTGATTGCTAACTGCCAGCGGCTTGTCTAGCTCTGTCGGATTCGCTGGTCCCACGCTGAGGGTGGTAATGCGGCGATCGCCCAGCAAAAACCGATAGTTTAGCTCTAGCGGTGAGAAAGGCTGACACAGCTCTGAGAGCGCTGTTGGCGGCGTGTAGAGCATTCCGCCTTTGTCGGCTGGTGAAATAATGAAAATGCCCATGTCCTTTTGGCTAGCAAGTTCCAGGGCAGGGGCGTTGCGCTGGAAGAAATAGGTGTAGTGGAGGCAAACAAACTCGAATTGATCGGTGGCGATCGCCCGCAAAATCACCTCTAGCGGCGCGTGGGTCGAAAAGCCAACGTGATGTACCTTGCCAGCGGCGATCGCCCCTTCCACCGACTTCATGCAGCCGTCTGGAGCTTCTACCCAGGCAAGATGCTCCTCAGTGTTTAAGCCATGAATCGCAAGGCAGTCTAAATAGTCTGTGCCCAGAGCGACGAGGGAATCGTCAATGCTGCGGATCATTGCATCCGGGTCGGCAGTTGGAGGGATTTTGCTGGTGATGTGAACCTGAGCGCGAGAAATTCCTAGATCGACTAGCGCTTTGCCCAAAAACTGCTCACTTTTGCTGTAGCCTTTAGCGGTTTCCAGGTGGTTAATGCCCAGAGAGAGCGATCGCTCAACCGTCAAACGGGCATTCTCCTCGGAAGCCAAGTAGCGCATCGTTCCCAGGGAGAAAATAGAAATATTCAGGTTTGTTTGACCAAAGCGACGATAGCGCATTGAACCTCAGTGAATTTAGGCTTCGCCGCTGCTATATCGCCCTCTTTGGGTAAAGTCTTCTGGACGCAGGTTTGAGAGAAAATCACGGAAGGCTTGCCGTTCCGCTTCGTCTGCATCTCGATCGACAGGAATTGAGGCATCTGCAACGACTTCTTCCATCACCCAAATTGGGCTTTTGGTTCGCAGGGCAACGGCGATCGCATCACTGGGACGAGCATCAATTTCCTTCTTATTCTCGCCCTGACGCACCGTTAAAATGGCGTAAAAGGTATTGTCCTGTAAAGAGTGAATCACCACCCGCTCCAGAGCCATATCCCACTCTTCTAGGAGGTTCACAATCAGGTCGTGAGTGAGCGGACGGGGCGGAGCCTGATTTTCCAGCGCGTTGATAATTGCCCTTGCCTGATCCTGTCCGATGTAGATAGGTAGCTGGCGACGGTCTGAAGCATCCCTCAAAAGCACGATCGGGCTACGGGTTGCTGCATCCAGGGCAATTCCAGCGACTTTCATTTCAATCATTGGCTTAGCCTCTAGAATCCATTGAGCAAAGACGATTCAACTCAAACAGATAAACTGGGGTTAGTGAATCCATAATGACAGATAGACGTAACATTTAGCCTGACAAAGAGTACGGGTTATAGCTGGACACTTACCGTTATATCCTTTGCGGTCAAATTTATCAGAGCAAAGAATAAGTATTTTTACTCAATGCTCAAGATTGTTCAGATCCAGATAACCAATTCCCCCTACATAAGCTTTACTGTATGAGTTTTACTGAACTCCAGTATGCCCTGATCTTGCCCTGATCCGTAGCCAAAAATCTGAAGCTTTGACTAAAAGATCACGATGTAAGTCAATAGGATGGATGTGTTCAGATTTTTGAGTAAAGGTGAGCAGAACACCCGCCCTTACACAAAAAGCAAATCAGTCTTATAGGAGCGGTTTATAGCACCAAGAACAGGTTTCGGGATCGAAGCGTTGAGATCAGGACAGACAAGGTGAAAAGGCTTTGAAGTTAATTCAAGGTTTTTGCGAATTTTTTACGGATATGAACTAAGCGTAAACGGACATAAAGCTGTGTTTACAGGACTGATTCAAACGACAGGCACAATTCATTCGCTGGGAGCAGATCGGCTACAAATTTCCTGCGGTACAACTGCCCCAGACTGGTTTTTAACCAATTTGGCGATCGGAGACAGTATTTCGGTTGATGGCGTGTGTCTCACCGTAGCCCGCATTCTGGCAAACGGATTTATCGCTGCTGCTTCTCCTGAAACGCTTTACCGGACTACGCTAGGACAGCTAGAGGGCGATGCTTACGTTAACCTGGAAGCTTCTTTGCGGGTAGGTAGCAAGCTGGGTGGGCATTTTGTCACCGGGCACGTAGATGGGGTGGGCTATCTGCAAGCGTCGGTGCAAACGGCAACTTCCTGGGAGATGAGCTTTACGGTGTCTGATCTGCGAGTGTCGCGCTACATCGTGACCAAAGGCAGCATTGCGGTGAACGGGGTTAGCCTGACCGTTGCGGACTGTAACTTGGAGGGCACCTGGTTTAAGGTGGCGGTAATTCCACTGACCTATGCTGAAACGAATTTGCGCTATCTCAAGCTGAATGATGCGGTCAACCTAGAAGGCGATGTCCTGGGAAAGTATGTAGAAAAGTTTTTGAGGTTGGGCGGAGATCAAACAGGAAAGGCGATCGCTGATCTGGAAACCCTGATTCAACCTGCGAATGAAGAGATGAGTCCGGCGTTTTTAGCGGAACACGGGTATCTTTGAGAGAACTCGCGTCATGGGTCGTTGGCTGAGAAAACTTCTTTAATTCCTGAGCAGTCTACGTGCTGAAGCAGTTCGGCGATCGCTTTCCCAGATACGGGTTCAACCCAATCGGCAGCGATTTCGGCAAGGGGCACCAGTACGAAAGCCCGCTGGTTCATACGCGGATGAGGAATTTGCAGATCGGGCTGCTGTAAGATCTGGTCGTCAAATAGGAGCAAATCGAGGTCGAGCGATCGCGGTCCCCAGCGTTCTTGCCGAACTCGCCCAAACTTTGCCTCAACTTGCAACAGGGTATTCAGTAAGTCCTGCGGCTCTAGTGTGGTTAACAGCAGCGCACAGGCATTCAACACATCGGGCTGCGGCGGCCCAACTGCAACCGTGCGGTAACAATGTGACGCTGACTGGAGGGCAATGCCGGGGGTGTGGTCGAGAACTTCTAACGCAGATTTAAGGATGGCGGAAGAGTCCCCGATATTGCTACCGAGGGCGATCGCCACCCGCTTAACCTGTTTTTTCAACCGATTCTCTAAAACCAATGACCTGATCACCAACTCGGATCAACGAATAAATTAATCGTAAGCTGTTGCCGCCCAGATGGTACAGCGGTAATGCAGGCACAAACAGTATCACCGCCTTCCACTTCCACTTCACAGGCATGACAGGAACCCATCAAACAACCCGTAGGAATCGTTAGCCCTGCCCGATCTGCCACTTGCAGCAATGGTTCTCCTACCTCAGCCTCGACAGAAACATCGTCAGGCAAAAACCGAATCAGAACGCTCATAGTAAAACCCTGAAATCTACTTACCCAGATAGGGCATGATGGGCGTTAGGTCAATGTAAGATTCAACCACATCAGCCAGGGAATCTAACATGGCTTCCCGCTGTTCTCGATAGTTTGAAATACCCGTTGGCAGTGATTTCAGCCCACGCTGCTGACGCAAGCGATTTAACCAGGCACGCCGCCAGGGGCCATTGTCAAAAATGCCGTGCAGGTAAGCTCCCCAAATCGATTGGGTGGAGTCAACTACACCTAAATTGACATCATCAAACAGAGGTTTGAACGATGTTCCTTCGTTGTCAGGTGTATCCAGGTCTAATAAATGGCTGCGCCCCTGGTGAATTTCGTACCCCGTGACAGGTAAACCTGTTTGAGGAAAATTGGACGTAACCAGGCGTTGACGAGCCACTTTCTGCCCCGTGATTACCGTTTTTAGGGGCAGCAATCCTAGCCCTTTGTAACGACCTTCTTGACCTTCGATGCCTTCTGGGTCAGCCAACATTCTACCCATCATTTGGAAGCCGCCGCAGATGCCCATGACGGTTCCTCCGGCGGCGGCGTAGTTTTGAATTGCCTCTGCCATGCCCGTGCGCTGCATCATGATCAGGTCGGCGATGGTTGTTTTTGAGCCGGGGAGAATGACGGCATCAGGATAGCCTAATGAATCTTTTAAGCCGATGTATCGGACTGAGACGCTTGGCTCGGATTCTAATGGATCAAAGTCGGTGAAGTTAGAGATTCGAGGCAGGCGAATCACGGCAATGTTAATTTCGCTGTTGGTAGGGCTGGCATTTCGCTCAAGCAGAGAAAGGGAGTCTTCTGCCGGAAACGCATGGTCGAGCCAGGGAACCACGCCAACAACGGGAATTCCGGTGCGCTCTTCTAGCCAGGTAATGCCCGACTGTAGGAGCGATCGCTGTCCTCGAAATTTGTTAATGACAATTCCTTTGACCAATGCCCGTTCTTCTGGCTCCAGCAGTTCCAGGGTGCCGACGATGTGGGCAAAAACGCCGCCTCGTTCAATGTCAGCAATGAGTAACGTGGGCGCATTCAGATGACGAGCCACGCGCATATTGGTCAGGTCGCGATGCTTCAGGTTGATTTCAGCCGGACTACCAGCCCCCTCACAAATCACCAGGTCAAATTCTTCTCCCAGACGGGCGAGGGATTCTTCGATCGCTTGCCAGCCCGGTTCAAAATACTGTTCGTAATAGTCAGCCGCGCCAACCCTGCCTACGGCTCTGCCTTTCAACACAACTTGAGAGGTCATATCGCCCTGAGGTTTGAGCAAGATGGGGTTCATCTCAACGCGAGGAGTCACTCCAGCGGCCCAGGCCTGTACCGCTTGAGCATGACCAATTTCGCCACCGCTAGCAGTCACATAGGCATTGAGCGCCATATTTTGCCCTTTGAACGGGGTCACTCGCCAGCCCCGGCGACATAAAATTCGACATAGTGCCGCAGTTAAGAGCGATTTCCCAGCGTGGGATGTTGTCCCGACAACCATGATGGCTTTCATGCAAAACCTCCAAGAAGTCCCTGGCGATCGGGCAAAGCCGAACGAGGGGATGGCTGATATGAAAAATGAACGTTTGGACGCTTCAACGCGGTCCCTCGACCAGTCATTATATTCGAGATAAATATTTGAGCCAGAGTTGAGTCAGTTGAGAAACTCAAGCTGGTTGAAGGCAGCTATCGTATCCAATCTGGCAGACGTACCCAGCGATTCCAGGCATTCTGTAAGCGATCGAGCAGGCTTGGTGTAGGTAGAGTATCACCCTGATGCTGCCACTGTTCGACTAGTTGCCGACCCAGTGGTGTGAGTCGAAAGCTGTCTGTTAAACCCTGTCCGTCTACTTCTCTTCGCAGCAATCCAGTTTGAATCAGCCAAAGTAAATCATTTTCTGCCACTAATTCGGGCAGGGGGCGACGGGTATAACGGTTTTGGATGCCAGGTTGTCCGGCGATCGCCTTTAACCCGACGCTCTGCTGGCTCATTGTGGCAAACAGATGAAGCTGAAAGGGAGCGCACCTTACTGCCCGTTCTGCCCGCTCAACTGCACGGCGGGGATAGCGAATCAACTGGGCACTGCTGGATTGAATGGGGGGCATTAGCAACTGTTGAGGCTGGTATAGGTGAGGCTAGCGAGAGGAAGTCCGGCAAAGCTAAAAATTTACATTCTTGTCTATCTTATGCTGTTTTTTGGGGGCGATCGCACCCCATCAGGCTTTACCAGCAGCTCATGGGCAAGTCCGAAGCAGTTAAGTAAAGACAAAAATCAAGGGTTTTGATCGGCTGAACATTTTTTGGTAGCGCTCATCACATTTTTTATTTAGCTCCATTGGTAACTCTTTTACTAAGCGCTTGCAAGATTCGTTAGCAGAGCAAAGAGGCGTTCTATCGGCGCTTGAGTTGTGTTGCTTCGGGTCTTGAGCAGAGGTAAGCCGATTTAGAAACCGAAATTTAACGGGTTCTTGAGTAGGGTTCCCTCTGTTAGAGCTAGTAGAAACAATTAGGTCGCTTCTAGGGTTCCGGTTTGGGTGTCATCCAAATGGCTGGTCCGAGAGAAGCCAGCTAGCTTTTGAAAGTTCTGTTTGAGAACTTTCGGCTAGCCACACGGCGGGATAAAAGCCCGGGAGAAGCAGTCTAGTGGCTGAGACTGTCTCCTGGGCTTTGCTTTGCAGTTCAACTGAAAGGCGGGTTTCCCAGGACAGTCATGGAATTGGCATAATTCAACGATTTCTGGGTGATTAACTATGACGGATGATCCTCTCTTTCAAAGTCCATCTAACGGACAGCAGCCTCAAACGCAGGCTCAACACGCCCTAGAGCGGGAAGCCCAGTTGCCGATGACGGGGTGGCAGCAGGAGGTTTCTAGAGGGCTGGAGTTTGGGCTAGAGGCGGCTGAAAGTATCCGCGATCGCTCCATTCCCACCTTTTCTCGCGGTGAATTGCCTCACTATGCAGGCATCAATACTTTCCTCAAAGCGCCTTACCTGGAAGATGTGCGAAAGGTGGGAGAATATGACGTGGCGATCGTCGGTGTGCCGCACGATTCTGGCACTACTTACCGCCCTGGAACTCGCTTTGGACCACAGGGAATTCGCCGCATTTCTGCACTTTACACGCCCTACAACTTCGAGCTAGGCATCGACCTGCGCGAACAGATCACGCTCTGCGATGTCGGCGACATTTTTACCATTCCCGCCAACAACGAGAAGTCATTTGACCAGATTTCTAAAGGCGTTGCTCACGTTTTCAGTTCTGGTGCATTCCCAATCATCTTAGGCGGCGATCACTCGATTGGGTTTCCGACCGTGCGCGGGGTCTGTCGGCATCTGGGCGACAAAAAAGTAGGAATTATTCACTTCGATCGCCACGTAGACACCCAGGAAACCGACCTGGACGAGCGGATGCACACCTGCCCCTGGTTTCACGCCACCAACATGAAGAATGCGCCCGCCAAAAACCTGGTGCAGCTTGGGATTGGTGGATGGCAGGTGCCGCGTCAGGGGGTGAAAGTGTGCCGCGATCGCGCCACCAACATTCTCACCGTCACCGACATTACCGAAATGGGACTGGATGCCGCCGTAGACTTTGCCCTGGAACGCGCCCTCGATGGCACCGATTGCGTCTACATTAGCTTTGACATTGACTGCATCGACGCGGGCTTTGTCCCTGGCACGGGCTGGCCCGAACCTGGCGGACTACTGCCCCGTGAAGCCCTCTACCTGCTCGGCAAAATCGTCCAAAAAGCGCCCGTTTGCGGACTAGAAGTGGTTGAAGTCTCACCGCCCTACGACATCAGCGATATCACCTCCCTGATGGCTACGCGAGTCATCTGTGACACGATGGCGCATCTGGTGCTGTCGGGACAACTGCCGCGATCGCAAAAACCCGCTTACATCCACCCAGAGGCTCAGCCGGAATTGGTGGAGTGGAGCTAGGGAAGGGATGAGGGATGAGGGATGAGGGGTGAGGGAGGAAGGCATTTTTCCACCTCATTACCAAGCTAGAGCTTGGTAATGACGGACTGGAAGTCCAGCTTCCTGCGCTAACAAGGAACCGCTCAATGGCAACAGCCCGTGGGACTCATCCCCTTCATCAAAGGAAGCTGGAGCTTCCTTGACTGCATTGCTAAGCTGGAGCTTGGCAACGAGGTTATTCCGCATCTACTTCATCCAACCTGCATCTGAAAAGGACGACCGCAAATTTTGGACTTTTGCTATGCATGAAACCGATATGACAAAAGCACTAATTTTAACCGTGCAAAATTGGTGGGAAGCGCAGCCAGAACGCCCCAAAATTTCTCAGGTGCATCTCACTGTCGGTCAGTTTACCTGTGTGGAACCCGTTAGCTTGCAGTTTGCCTTTGAAGTGCAGACTCGCAATACCTTTTTAGAAGCTGCCAAACTGGTGATTCAAGAAACCCCTTTGGTCGCTTTTTGTCACCACTGTCAGCAAGAATATCGCCCCGAAATCGGCGTTCAATATGCTTGCCCTGAGTGTCGATCACCCATGGAAGACATTCGCTCAGGGCGAGAGCTAAAAATTAATCGCATCGAATACTGTTCTGACTCTGCGGAAAGTTATGCATCAAACCTTTGACGCGGCTCTAGAAATTAACCTGCTTCACGCCAACCAGGAAGGAGCCGACCACAATCGCGCCCACTTTGACGCATGGGGAATCACCTGTCTGAACATCATGAGCAGCCCCGGCGCAGGTAAAACCGTACTGCTAGAAAAAACCCTGGCAGCGCTCAACCAAACGCTAAAAATCGCCGTAATTGAAGGCGACATGACAACAGAATTAGATGCCGATCGCCTACGTCAACATAATGTTCCAGTAATCGCAATTAACACGGGTCGTTCCTGTCATCTGGATTCAAAAATGGTAGCAGGAGGGCTGTACCAGTTAGAGCATCAATACAACCCTTCTGACTTTGATTTGGTGCTGGTTGAGAATGTCGGAAACCTGGTTTGCCCCGCCGAATTTGAAGTGGGAGAACACGCCAAAGTTGCGCTTTTAAGCATCACCGAAGGCGAGGACAAACCGCTGAAATATCCGGTGATGTTTCAGGAAGCAGATTGCCTACTGATCACCAAAATGGACTTAGCGCCGCATTTAGAAATTGACGTAAATCGAATCATTGCAAACGTCCGCCAGATGAATCCAAATGTGACGATTATTCCTGTTTCTGCCAAAATCGGAGAAGGCTTAACCGCCTGGTTTGATTGGCTACAGTCACAAATCCCTGCTGCTGAAAAGATAGCTTCTAAATTGCCAGACCTAACATCAGCGTAGGTTGGGTTGAGTTAACGAAACCCAACAACACCCAATCTCTAACCAATTCAATCACGTGAGATCTACGTTTGTTGGGTTCCGCTTTGCTTCACCCAGCCTACAGTTCTAACCTGTTTCAAAGGAGCCTGAATGAGAGTTCGCAAACTATTATCTTGGGGAATTGCTTTTCTATTTGGTTTAGTTGTTGTAGTAAGCTGTGCGCCCAACCCAGGAACCGATACAGCAACTTCTGGAACCGATACGGCTGGGGAACCTGTCGTAATGGGCTTCAGCGCTTGGCCGGGTTGGTTTCCCTGGCAGGTCGCTGAGGAGGAAGGCTTGTTTGAGCAGAACAACGTCAACGTCGAACTGACCTGGTTTGACGGCTATCTCGATTCAATTAACGCTCTGGCGGCTGGACAGCTTGACGCAAACGCCCAAACGCTCAACGACACGATTAGCTCGATCGCGGCTGGCTCTGATCAGGTGATTGTGTTGGTAAACGACAACTCGACGGGCAACGACATGATCATCGTCAGCGAGGAAATCAACTCCATTGAAGACCTGCGCGGCAAACGAGTTGCAGCGGAAGAGGGTACAGTCGATCACTTCTTGCTGCTATTGGGGTTGCGAGATGCTGGAATGACCCAGGCAGACATTGACTTTCAGCCGTTAGAGACGGGGGCTGCCGCTGCTGCTTTTGCGGCAGGTCAGCTAGATGCAGTTGGAGTATTTGCGCCATTCACCACACAGGCTCTAGCTCGTCCAGGCAGCAAGACGCTATTTAGCTCTGCGGACTACCCCGGTGCAATTCCCGATCATTTGGTTGTGACTCGTCAAATGGTCGATGAGCGTCCTGAAGAGGTGCAAGGTCTGGTCAATACCTGGTTTGCCACGCTGGAATTTATTGAAGGCAATCAGGACAAGGCGTTTGAAACAATGGCGAAACGGGCGGGTGTGACAGTTGATGAGTACAAGGAATATGACCAGGGCACAACTATCTTCAGCATTGAGGACAATTTGGCAGCGTTTGAACCCGGTTCAGATATGTCTTCTTTGCCCTATGCCGCTGAACAAATTAGCCAGTTCCTAGTAGAAAGCGGACTGGTTCAAGAGGCTCCCGATGTTAGCAATATTTTTGACGACCAGTTTGTCCGAGCGTATGCAGAGCAGGCAGGAAAGGGATAAGGAAAGGATGAGGGATGTTACTAGATCTCGTTAGATCTCGTTCCCAGGTAGAACCTGGGAAGAGATCTAAGAGGGGAAACGAAAGGGATGAGGGAACCAGGTCCCATCTACTACCTACCACCTACCAAGCAAAAGGCAATCTTGAGGCAAAGCAAATGAGCCAATCCAGCGAATTTATTGAGCAGGAAAACGTTTCTGCTGCACCTAGAATGTTGTCGCCTACTGTGTTTTGGCGCATTGCCGAAGATATTCCTAAAAACTTGTCCTGGACGCTGATTGTTTTGTCGATCGCCATTCCAATTTCCCTCTGGTGGATCATTTCTGAATACATTGCCGCAAACTATGAAGTCTATGCAATTTTTCTACCTACACCACTGCGGACTCTAGAAGCGCTACAGCGTCTCTGGACAGAAGGACTATTGCCGACAGACATAGCATACAGTATGTTTCGGGTCTTCAGCGGTTTCCTATTAGCGGCGATTATTTCGGTTCCTTTGGGTGTATTGATGGGGTCGTTTGCGAGTTGGCGATCGCTCCTAGAACCGATCATTGGCATCATTCGCTATATGCCAGCCCCCGCCTTTATTCCCCTCCTAATTCTCTACTTTGGGTTAGGCGAAGTTCCTAAAATTCTGCTGATTTTCATTGGCACCCTATTTTTCAACACGCTGATGATTATGGATGCGGTGAAGTTTGTGCCCAAAGAATTAATCGAAACCACCTATACACTGGGAGGGAGACGCTTACAGGTTTTACTTCAGGTGATTTTGCCCTACATCTATCCCAGCATTATTGATGCCTATCGCGTCAACATGGCTTCAGCCTGGAACCTGGTTATCGTGGCGGAGCTGGTTGCCGCAACGGAAGGTTTGGGTAAGCGAATTAGCATCGCTCAGCGGTTTTTGAGAACCGATGAAATTTTTGCTGGACTGATTGTAATTGGATTGATTGGTTTAGGGATCGATTTGCTATTCCGGTTGTTGTTAAAGTTTTCCTGTCGATGGGCGGCTTAATCAGGTTAAAAAGCTCAATTCCTTGAAGGGCGTAGCATTCGGGCAAAAAATCTCGGTTTACTTCAGGGGCTATCTGGCGAATGCTGCGCCCCTACGCCTGCTTTAATTTGGCTTCTAATTTTTAATTGCTACGGTTTTTTCTACTCACACTTCTCTCACTCACAGCCATGCACCTTGAAGTCTCTCAACTCCATAAACAGTTTCAGACTCGAAATGGTCCGATTGTTGCACTTAAGGATATTAATCTGCACATTGAGGAGGGTGAGTTTGTTTGTGCGGTGGGTGCGTCGGGGTCTGGTAAGTCCACCCTGTTGCGGCTGATTGCTGGACTGGAAACGCCAACGGCAGGTGAGGTGCGGGTAGACGGAGTGCGCGTCACGGGGCCAGGGGCAGACCGGGGTATGGTGTTTCAGCACTACACGCTGTATCCCTGGATGACGGTTGCCAAGAATGTTGGGTTTGGGCTGAAGTTGCAGGGCATGGCTGAGAAGGAACGCCGACAGCGGGTGTCTTACTATCTGGACGTGGTGGGGCTGGCGCAGTTTGCCAAAGCCTTACCCAAAGAGCTATCGGGCGGCATGAAGCAGCGGGTGGCGATCGCCCGTGCCCTTGCCTCTCAGCCCAAAATCTTGCTGATGGACGAACCCTTTGGAGCGCTGGATGTGCAAACCAAAGAAACGATGCAGCAATTTTTGCTGCAAGTGTGGGAACGGACGCGCACCAGCATTTTCATGATTACTCACGACGTGGAGGAAGCTGTTTTTTTGTCACAGCGAATTTATGTCTTGACTTCACGCCCTGGCACCATTTTGCGTGAGGTCGTGCTGGAATTGCCAAGCCAGCGAGACTACCACATCAAGCGTCAGCCCAAGTTTCAAGACTACAAGGAGGAAATCATGGGGTTGCTGCGCGGCGAGTCGGTCGAAGCAATGGCAGCAGGGTAGTTCAGTCGGTTTTAAGTGGCGCAAAACTGGTTTTCGTGCAGCAAAATTTCGCCGTGATCGGGAACCCAGGCTAACCAGCGATCGCCCGAATGTTGACACAGCAAAAGTGCCTCATCAAAGCTAAAGGGATTGGGAAGCTCTAACAGATGCACCCAGGTAGACGCTTGAAACTCAGGTCGAGGAACTTCTGGGTGCCGAACGGTCTGCCCATCGCAGGCGATTTTAGGTAGATCGCACCAGCGAGATTGGGTATCGTATTCTACTGGGCAAAAGTCTAGCTGCATATCCTGTCTCTCAATTTAAGGAGTAAGCAACCTTGGGTTCCCAAGGTTATCCTGCCTGTTAGCGATTCTCAATGTTGCAGGACTTAGGCATTTGAAACCTAAAACCTTGATCCTCCCCAGCCCCCTTGAAAAAGGCTACCGTGTACACACATCTCCTGTATCAAGCTCAACATCCTGCATTGTGCCCCCCAACCCCCCAAGTTTGGGGGACTTCCGAGCCTCGAACCGTTTCCGTAGAGCGCTCTAAACGGCTCAAAGTCCCCCAGAATTGGGGGATTTAGGGGGCGAAAAGGACTCAAACGAAGTTAGACCCGATTTGTGTGTACACGGTAGTTTGAAAAAGAGGGGAACTCCGGAAGCCCCCTTAAAAGGGTTGGGGGATCTGGCTGCGTAAGTCTTACGTTTCTTGAGAGCTAAGGCGCGGCAAGATCGTTATAAACAGAAAATATTCTGTATTAGTTACTACAAAAATATAGAAAATTGGCTGCTGATATCAAGCAGTTGTCGCACATCTTTACGCGGAGGGCGATCGCCGCACCAAAATTGCAGTTACAATCTGTAACGAACAATGCAATAGCAGGAAAAAACCATGCCTTTATCAGTTGGCACAACGGCTCCCGCCTTTACCGTCAAAGACACCAACGGCAATACGGTTTCACTCTCCGACTACGCTGGCAAAACCGTCGTTCTGTATTTCTATCCCAAAGACGACACACCGGGCTGCACCAAAGAGGCTTGCGGCTTTCGAGATTATTACGCCGATTACCAGGGCAAAGACATTACCGTATTTGGGGTGAGCATGGATGATGAAGCGTCTCACCAAAAGTTCACCGAAAAATATAGCCTTCCCTTCCCGCTCCTGGCTGATGTGGACGGCGCAATGACCAAAGCCTATGACGTAGATGGCGGCGGCTATTCTAAGCGCGTTACCTATGTTGTTGATGGCGAGGGCAAAATCGCTAAAGTTTACGGCACCGTCAAGACCGATACCCATGCCAGTGACATTTTGGCTGAGCTAGCTGTCTAGCGTTGATATCGCTAGTCCCTGCTTAAACTTGTTGCCAAGCTGGGGCTTGGCAACAAGTTTGGTTTGGGAAGCTCCAGCTTCCTCTGGGTGACGGCAACAGGCAAGTCCTAGTCAATCTGGAGGTTCTTGCTGTCAATGGAAGCAGGAGCTTCCAAAATGCCGTTCCCAAGCTCCAGCTTGGAAACGAGCAACAAGCAAGTCCCAGAAGCGTAGGATGGGCAAAGCAGAGTGTGCCCATCAAAGTGCAATTCTTTATCGATGGGCACGGGCAACGCCCTTTGCCCATCCTACAGTTGACTCACTAACTGAAACCCAGCAAACTCGTGAATCGCCAAAGTTGAGTTGAAGTGCTGGGCTTACTCACAGGGACGAGCGGGTAAAATTTGGCTGAATCGGCGGTATTCTGCCAAATATTGCTCTAGTACCACAAACTGAGTCAAATTGAGACTGTAGTAAATCCATCGTCCTTCCTGGCGAGTTCGCACGAGGGCAGCTTCTTTAAGCGTCTTTAAGTGAAAAGACAGCTTGGATTGGCTAACCCCGATAAAGTCACACAGTTCGCAAACGCAAAGTTCTTGTTCTCGTAATAAATCCAACACTTTTATCCGTAAAGGATCGGAGAGGGCGTGAAAGCCAACCGTAATCAGGTTTGTGGTCAGTGAGATAGATGAAGCAGGTGTTGTAGAAGTGGTTTGCATCGAGCTAATCGCAAAGCTGGGTTGGATTTAGACTAGGCTGGAGTTTAGGCAGTGGGAGAGAGCTTTCCCTTTGAGTTTAGCGGTCTACTTACTGCATTAGGGGAGTCGGACTCGTTGAAGGCGATCGCCTTCTCTGCAAGCGTAATCACGGTCACTTCTGGGCGACAAAACAGCCGACCTGGCAAGTAGGTGCCCAAGCCCCGATTGACATACAGATAGTTAGAGCCAACCTGGTGAAAGCCCTGGGCCCATTCCCAGTGACGCACCACTTTATAGCAGTCTTCTCGCATATAGGGAATCCAGCGGCGCAGCGGTTTAGGAACGTGCCGTCGCACAGCTTGATACCAGGTGGGAATTGGCCCTAGTCCAGGAATAACGACCTGCCCGCCGTGCGTGTGCCCCGAAAGCTGGAGGTCTACTCGCCAGGGCTGGAGATAAACGGTGCTATCGGGATTGTGAGACAAAACGATGCGAGGGGTTGCTGGGTCTAACCGATTCATTACCGGAGCGGGGTCAAAATCTTTAGACCAAAAGTCAGCCAGCCCCACCAGCGGTAGCTCTGTTCCAAAAGGATAGCCAATCTGATTCCACAAAACTTGGATTCCGGCTTCGACAAACGCATTCGTAATTTCGGTTTGCGAACCCGCAGGCACAATATCATGATTGCCCAACACCGCATAGGTGCCAGCGCTGCTGCGAAGTTGCTGTAACTGCGCGGCAAGGGCACGAGCTGGGGTTGGGTCGTCGGTCACGTAGTCGCCAGTCAGCACTACCAGATCGGGTTGGACTGCATTCGTGGCAGCGATCGCCTCTGCCAACAGTCGCTCTGAAAGCCGCAAGCCATCGTAGTGTAAGTCTGACAGTTGAACGAGCTTGCAGCCCCGTAAGGGTTTTGGCAGTCCGGTGATTTCAACGGTTAGGTGGTCAACGCTCAGCGATCCTGATAGTAACCTGTGCATAACTTAGAGGGGTTTTCTCTGGATTAGCCACCCCAGCTTATCAAAATAAACTGGGAGTACCGGGAGAAAGGTATTGGTGGAGACATAGAGGAAGGGGCTGGGAGCTAGGAGCTGGGGGCTAAGGGCTAAGGGAGCCTAACCCTCAGTTGTGTTTACCTTTGCAGTGAAAAAAGGCTTTTTTTCTGCCTTTTCAAGATCCGGTTTCGCGCAGCACGTAGCCTACACCTCGCACAGTTTGAATTAGGCGTTTTTCACCATCGGCTTCTAGTTTGAGACGCAGATAGCGAATATAAACTTCAATTATGTTGGAGTCGCCCATGAAGTCGTAACCCCAAACTTTTTCCAGGATGCGATCGCGGGTAATCACCTGGCGCGGATGGGCCAGCAGATATTCCAATAGGTCAAACTCTTTGGCGGTTAGCTCGATGGGGCGATCGCCCCGAAACACTTCGCGGGTCTGTCGATTTAGCAACAGATCTGTAAAGCTCAGCACATCCTCTCCAGTACTTTGAGCGCGACGCAAAAATGCTCTCACTCTAGCCAACAGTTCCTCAATGCTAAAGGGTTTGACCACATAATCATCGGCTCCTGCATCTAAGCCTGCAACGCGATCGCCAATTTCATCTTTAGCAGTCAGCATAATCACGGGTGCTTTGCCGCCCGTCGCCCGAATTCGCCGACAGATTTCTACCCCGCTCAACCCAGGTAACATCCAGTCGAGGATGATCAGATCGGGCACAATGTCTCGCGCTTTGGTCAATCCAGTTAAGCCATCATGAGCAACCGTGATGCGATAGCCTTCATAGCCCAGTTCTAGCTCAATGAACCGCGCTAAGTTAATTTCATCTTCAACCACTAGGATATGAGCCGTCATAGTTCTACGGAGTTCTGTGGAGTTTTATGGAGTTCTATGGAGTGAAAGGCATTATAAAGTTAAAAAATTGGCATTAGGTTGAAGTTAGAGCGTGATTTAAGTGAGTTGAAAGGGTTACTTTTGTGCGCGAGGCACATCTGGACAACCCTCAGGTAGTCGATAAGGGCAATGTAACAACAAAAATGCTGCCCTCGTTTAACTTTGAGCGCAGGCTGACGCTGCCACCCATGCCCTCAACGAGAGTTTTGACGATCGATAGCCCCAATCCACAGCCCCCTGTCGTGCGGGCACGGGCTTCGTCTACTCGGTAGAAGCGATCGAAGATTCGAGCCTGATGCTGGAGGGGAATGCCGTAGCCGCGATCGCATACCTGAATCACTGCCTGACCGCCCAACTGATCAAGTTTAAGCACAACGGGCTGGTCTGGCTCTGAATATTTCAGCGCATTGTCGAGCAGGTTGAGCAACACTTGCTTTAGTCGATTGCGATCGGCTTTTACTAAAACTTCTTCATGAGGGGTTTCAATTTGAATGTCGCGATCGTTAAACCCGGCTGCCATGCCCAGCAGTTCTGTAACCACCTCAGTTAGCGAAAAAGGTTCGAGGTTAAAGTGCATATGTCCTGTGTCGGCCCGCGCCAGGTCAAGCAAATCTTGCAGCAGGCGAATGGTGCGATCAGTTTCTGAGGCGGCGATGCTCAGGGCTTCTTGCTGCGGCTCACTCAAGTTAGTGCTGCGGCGCAGGGTGCTTTGAATGTAGCCATAGACGACCGTAAGCGGAGTCCGGAGTTCGTGGGAAACGTCGCTGACAAATCGTCGCTGTTGCTCTAGCGATTCCGATAACTTTGTCAGCATTTGTTTGCAGGTTTGCACCAGTTCTCTTACTTCAGTCGGAGCGTGCTGAAGCTGGGTTTGTGCTTTGTCCAGGTCTTCGGCAGATATTGTGGAGGTAAGCTGGCTCACTTGCCGCAGCGGTTGCAGCGATCGCTTCACATACAGCGCGATGATAATAGCGATCGCCACCATCGCCAGCACGCTGCCGATCGCCAAATTACGAATCACCGCCCAAAACATTGCGTAAGCGGTGGTAACGTCTTGCGCGACGTGCAGGTTACCTAAATTATTGCCGTCTATCACCAGTGGCGTTTTACAAAGAATAATGTAGCGATTGTGGGTCTGATAGATTTCGGGCTTGGGAACGGCAGAAAGAGCCGTAATCGCAGCCGAAAGCTCTTCGCGCTGCCATACATCCCTGGATTGCGTGATCACCTGCCCTGCGTTGTCCGTTACCACAATCATTAGATTGGGCAAGGTGCGAGTGTCTACCGCTCGCCGTAGTGCTTCTGGCATAGGCAGCATATCGCCATAGAGTTCAACATCCTGGGGGAAGCGATCGCTAACCGCCTGAATACTTTGCTCATAGCTGCCCACCAAAATCTGCTGCGTCTTCCAGGTTGTCCACATTCCTACGCCGCCGATGCCCAAAATTGAGACAACCGTAGCGCCAACCGTCAGGCGAAACTGAAGCGAAAATGGGTCAATCTCTCGCCAACCCTGTTTGAAGTGAATCAGATTTAACAAACGCTGCCTAACTGTTTTGATGTCCATGTTTGCCCAAAGGCTAGCGAGTTCAGTCAGTAGAGGGTTGCAACTTAAGTCCGAACCAATTGCCCGTTACGCCAATGTAGTTTGAGCCGCATTGGTTCTAACCCAACATTGCTCAAATATTGCTCAAACGAGTACGCTCAGACTTTTCAGAACTTACGCATTTCCCTTTGGAACAAGGGGCTTAAGCCTCCTGCTAGGGTGGCGATCGCCTGACTTCACGTTCTACTTGCGTAAGTTCCGCTTTTGTATAAATGCTGACATCCTGCCCCGTTTACACAAAAGCCAAATCAGTCTATTCAAACCTATACTTCATTCACTGTATTGAAAATCGTTCTGACCTGGATGAGTTTTTCCTGAGTCACTCTTTAAATTTCTTGTTGTAGTTTACGCAGTTAGTGAAAAGCTAAATTTTCAACGCATATTTTGTTTTCGTTCTGCTTTTGGGTCGCGAGTTCCAGCAGCAGCAAGCTCGGCATCAAGCAATGTTTTTCCGGTCGCCGCCAGATAAACGTCATCCAGGCTAGGACGGGCTTGAGAAATCCCAAATGTGGGTAGTCCAGCTTCTTTCAAGGACTGCTGAATGGTGATCAAGGCTTCGCTCTGTGGATCAACGACGAGGTTTAATGAATTGCCCTGCGCCTCGTTGATGATTACTTCCTGCACAAAGGGGAGATCTTTGAGCATCGTTCTAGCGATTTCGGCTTCGTCGGGTGGGGTAAATTCTCGAAGGCGGAGAGTGATGCGATCGCCCCCCACTCTATCCTTCAACTCAGACGGCGTACCTGTGGCGATGACTACACCCTTATCTATAATTGCGACTCGATCCGCTAGCGCGTCCACTTCTTCTAAATAGTGACTGGTGATTAAAACCGTCGTGCCATTGCTGCGAAGCTGGCGCAAAAAGTCCCACACGGCAGTGCGGCTTTCGATGTCTAGCCCAACCGTTGGTTCGTCTAACACCAAAACATCAGGCTGGTGCAGCAGTCCCGCTGCCAAATCTAGCCGCTTCTTCAAACCACCCGAATAGGTCCCAGTTTTTTGGTCTGCCCAGTCAGATAAGCCCAGCAGTAAAAGCATTTGGTCAATTCGCGCTTTGGCAGTGCTGCGCGGCAGATGGTAGAGTGCTGCCTGAAGCTGAAGCAACTCTCGCCCAGTCAGCACTTTGTCGAGGGCGACTTCTTGCGCCACATAACCCAGCAGTTGCCGCGCCATTTTAGGGTTGTCTAGAACTGAAACGCCTGACACCTCTAGCTTTCCAGCATCAGGAGTAGCAAGCGTACAGAGGCAGCGCAAAGTCGTCGTTTTGCCTGCCCCGTTTGGCCCAAGCAGCCCAAAGATTTCTCCAGGCTCAACCTGGAGCGAAACCTCTTTGACCGCTTCGACGCTGCCAAAGCGCTTTTGAAGTTTTTCAATGAAGACTGCGGGAGACATATCACCCTTCATGGGTTCACAAATGATGGAACAGTTCAATTTTAAGGCGATGTCAGCTTTGTCGAACTGCCCTCACCCTAAATTCTTCTCTCCAGAGCTACCGTGTATAGACAGATATCTGGGGAGAAGGGGTGGGGTGGGGTGAGGGGTTTCGCTGCACATCGCATGACTCGTGTTCTATCCCCAGGAGCGGCTATTGACTAGAGCGGTCAGATTGTCTGCCAAAGCGTCTGTGATTTGATGGGTGATCGGCAGGCTATCAACCCCCATTCCTGCACAAAGCAGCATCATGTAGAGGATGGAGTATTTGAATAGCGATCGCGCCAATTGTTGATCAGAGGGCGATCGCAGCAAGGCCCAAGCCTTTGCTGCAAAAATGCCGCCTAGCACCAGTGCTACAGCCGTATAAACTGCACCCATCACGTGTAGCGGGTATACCAGCAGCAGCGTCACCGGAATCAACAGCAGCGTGTAAATCCAGATTTGGCGGGCAGTGGGAGCATCGCCAACAATCACAGGCAGCATCGGCACCTTCACTTTGGCGTAATCTTCGCGAATCATCATCGCCAGCGCCCAAAAGTGAGGCGGTGTCCAGAAAAAGACGATCGCAAAAAACACCCAGGCTGCCCAGCTAAGCTCACCCGTGACCGCAGCCCAGCCCACCAGCGGCGGAATCGCGCCAGCCGCACCGCCAATTACAATGTTTTGGGTGCTGTGGCGCTTGAGCCAGTGAGTGTAGACGACAACATAAGTGGCAATGCCCGACATTGCCAGCAGTGCGCTCAGCAGGTTGGCAAAGACGGTCAGCAAGGTAAAGGAAAGAGCGGCAAGGGCGATCGCAAACAGCAGTGCATCACGCGGCTGTATCCGTCCAGAGGGCAGGGGACGATGGCGAGTTCGCTCCATTTCATAGTCAATGTCGCGATCGTAGAGACAGTTAATTGTATTGGCGGAAGCCGCAGCAAACCCGCCGCTCAGCAGCGTCACCAGCAGCAGCAGCGGATCGACTCTGCCTTCCGCAGCGATCCACATACTGCCTGCGGTGGTGATCAGCAGCAAGATAATGATGCGGGGCTTAGTTAACTGCCAGTAGCTTTGCACCACCTGCCAAAGGTTTTGGTGGTGACGGGGGGCATCATTCCAAACAGTTTCATGCATTAGTGAGTTTCCTAGAATCGGTAAGGCAAGGCAGCCAGGGTCAGGTGGGAAGTGGGGGGTGAGGAGTGGGGAGTGGGGAGTGCGAAGAGGTTTTAGTAGATTGGCGATCGCGCATTCCCAGGGCAGTAAAACAGACTAACGTACCCAGTAGGGCGGCTCCGACCGCTTGATGGGCGATGGTAAGCGGCTCAATTTGCAGATGGAAGTGGAAGGTCGCAAATCCTAACGCCACTTGGAGCAGCAGGAACCCTCCAGCCAAGTAAGATAGTCGTCGCAGAGCAGGATAGAGAGCCGGAGTACGCCAGGCTAAAATCACAACCGCCAGAGTCATCAGGCTCGCCGGGACTACACCCAGCAAATGAGTATTCATCACCTCACAAAGTTGGGAGCCTGCTAAACACTGGTGCAGCGCCCAGCGAGAACCAACCAGTGCCCCCGATAGGCTTTGCAGATAAACCAAAATTGCGGCTGTAAGGCTAACCCAGGGCAGTTTACCGACGTTACCCGTTCCCTGATAAGGCAGTAGCGCTACCCCCATCAACAGCAGAGTGGTAAAGAACAGCAGTGCCGTTCCCAGGTGGGCTGTGACGATATCAAATCGCAATAGCTGGGTAACGGTGAGTCCACCCAGAATGCCTTGAAACACAATCAGGCTAAGAGCAAGGGTAGCCACCCAGGGTGTCCAGCGGGGCAGGGCGCGACGGTGCCAGACGCTCAGGGCGACGAGGGCGATCGCCATCAGCCCAATTAGCGCTGCATCAAGCCGATGAAACCACTCTAGAAATACCTGCAAGTTCATCTGCTGGCTGGGAACTAGAGTGCCATAGCACAGCGGCCAATCGGGGCAGGCCAGCCCTGCATTCATGACGCGAGTGGCGCTGCCGATCGCCATCAACAGAAAAGTGGCGATCGCCATCTTCCACACCAACCGTCGAATCTGATCTTGAGGCTGAAGCGACAATTTAACTGGAGAAGAAACGGATTTTGGCATATCTTGACGGGCTGGATAGGAATCAGTCATCAGCTATGCCTCCGTAGTGAGTTGAGAAGTGAGTTGAGAATCATTCAATACCAAATCGATACCAAAGTTGACAAAACCTGAGTATTTACTTCATTCGCTACCTGCTACTGATTTGAAGTAGCTCTATTCACCAGCTTAGCGATGCAATTCACAGGCGGGAAAAGCTTTAGGATTTTCTTCGGATTGTGGCAGAAAAATTCTTAGCTGAAGGAATTAAAAAACTGAGGCTTAAAGATAGGTTTCGCCCAAATCTTTTACAAGATTTAATATTGCAACTTTTACTTGTAGTGATTGCTACACAAGGGCTGCTGAGATCCCAAAAAAAGAGTTAAGGATGGATATCAATTCTGTGAGGTTCTCAATTCCTGCTTTAACGTGGTAATTGAACGGAACCAAAGCTGAGTGAGCTCAACCAAAACTTACCGTGAAAATTCCAAGCAACATTCTTACCCTGCTAGCGGGTGTCATCCTGACGCTGGTTAGTCTTTGGTATGGTCAAAACCACGGTTTACTGCCCGAAGCCGCTTCAGACGAAGCCGCACTAGTTGACGGGCTGTTTAACTCCATGATGACGGTCTCAATTGGGCTGTTCATCCTAGTGCAGGGAGTACTAATTATCTCTGCCATTCGTTTTCGCCGTCGCGCTGGTGACAACACCGATGGTCCGCCGATTCATGGCAACATTCCGCTGGAGATTGTCTGGACGGCAATTCCAGCCGTAATTGTTCTGGTAATTGGGGTCTACAGTTTTGATATCTACAAGGCGATGGGCGGCTTCGACCCCCAGGCAGCGACCGATCCTGGCATCACTCAAATCGCCATGCTGCCTGGAGAATCGGTTCCTGGGCTAATCGATTCGAGTAGCCAGCCCAAACCACGCCACGCTCACAATCACGTTGCCCTCGGAGTTGGTGCGTTCCCCGAAGATGAAGGCCGACCGGCCGATGTGAACGTTGACGTAATGGGGTTGCAGTATGCCTGGATCTTTACCTACCCTGACAGTGGCGTAACTTCAGGTGAGTTACACATTCCTGTGAACAAAGAGGTGCAGCTTAACATCAAGGCGCAGGATGTGCTTCACGCCTTTTGGCTACCCGAATTTCGGCTGAAGCAAGATGCTATTCCCGGTCGAGATACAGAGTTGCGATTTGTCCCCCGACACATCGGCACCTATCCGGTCATTTGTGCAGAACTGTGTGGTGCCTATCATGGTGCGATGAACACGAAGCTGTATGTTCAGAGCCAGGAAGAGTATGACGGCTGGCTTCAAGAGCAGATTGCAAGTTTGAATGACCCTAATCAGGCTATTGCAATGAGGGCGATCGCCCCCTCCGAAAGTCGTTCTAACGCTGAATTCTTGGCCCCCTTTGCAAGCCAGATGGGAATCGACACCGCAGCCCTGGAGCAGCTTCATCCCCAGCACATCTCAATGAATCGTTAATTTAGAAGTCGCAACAGCCAGCTATGACACAAGCAGAATGGCAATCCACTACCACCCCCACCACCGAAGGCGCGATTCCGGGGCAGCGGAAGTGGCAAGACTACTTTACGTTTAACACTGACCACAAAGTAATCGGGATTCAGTACCTGGTTACATCTTTCATCTTCTACATGATTGGCGGCGCTTTGGCCACCGCCATTCGCACGGAGCTAGCCACGCCAGAGTCAGACTTGGTTAGCCCGGAACTCTACAACAACCTGCTGACCGTTCACGGCACAGTGATGATCTTCCTCTGGATCATTCCGGCAGGGTCAGGGCTAGCAAACTATCTGATTCCGCTGATGGTCGGGGCGCGAGACATGGCATTCCCTAAGATGAATGCTCTCGCCTTCTGGATGGTTCCCCCGGCAGGGTTAGCGCTAATCGGCAGCTTTTTCCTGGAAGCGCCCCAAGCAGGCTGGACTTCCTACCCGCCGTTGAGCCTGATGACGGGCAAGGTAGGGGAAGGAATCTGGATTTTTACCCTGCTGGTCTTGGGAACATCTTCAATCTTGGGTGCAATCAACTTTTTTGTCACCATCCTGCGGATGCGCGTGCCCAGCATGGGGATTAACGATATGCCCCTGTTTTGCTGGTCAATGCTGGCAGCTTCGGCGCTCATCCTGATTGGTACGCCCGTATTGGCAGGGGCACTGATTTTGCTGGCGTTTGATCTGCTGGCAGGGACGGCATTTTTTAACCCCACGGGGGGCGGCGACCCGATTGTTTACCAGCATATGTTCTGGTTTTACTCGCATCCGGCGGTTTACATCATGATTTTGCCGCTATTTGGCGCAATTTCAGATATTCTCCCGGTTCATGCGCGGAAGCCGATCTTTGGCTATCGGGCGATCGCCTATTCCAGCCTCGCCATCAGCTTCTTGGGGCTAATCGTCTGGGCCCACCATATGTTTACCAGCGGCACTCCGGCCTGGTTGCGGATGTTCTTCATGATCACCACAATGGTGATCGCCGTGCCCACCGGAATTAAGGTATTTGGCTGGCTAGCCACGATTTGGGGCGGCAAGATCCAGCTTAATAGCGCCATGCTGTTTGCGATGGGATTTATTTCGATGTTCGTAATTGGCGGTATCAGCGGCGTAATGGTCGCGGCGGTGCCCTTCGACATTCACGTTCACGACACCTACTTCATCGTGGCGCATCTGCACTATGTGCTGTTTGGCGGCAGCGTGTTTGGTATCTATTCTGCAATTTATCACTGGTTCCCTAAAATGACCGGACGAATGATGAATGAGCCGCTGGGCATCGTTCACTTTGTTCTCACGTTCATTGGCATGAACCTGACCTTCATGCCGATGCACGAACTGGGTCTGTTGGGAATGAACCGTCGAATTGCGCTGTACGATCCAAAATTTGCGACGCTCAACTTGGTCTGCACGATTGGCACCTACATCCTTGCCGTTTCAACTCTGCCATTCCTGGCAAACGCAGGCTGGAGTTGGATCAGCGGCAAAAAGGCAGGAAACAATCCCTGGCGGGCTCTAACCTTTGAGTGGATGACGACCTCACCCCCAGCGATCGAAAATTTTGAGCAGTTGCCCGTCCTAACCAGCGGTCCGTATGACTACGGCTTAAGCAAGCGCAATCCGCAAATGGAGCCAGAGGAATCTCGATCCAATGTCGAGGCTCCGCCTGGGTTTATTCCACCTGAAGAGGCAAGGGCCGGAAGTCCAGAGCCTTAAGCAGAACGGCTCGTTGGTGGGCAGTGCCCACCCTACACGCTCTCAGTAGGGTGGGCACTGCCCACCTCGTAAAATCTATAAAATCGCATTCATAGGTATCAGAAACTTATGCAAGGTTCAACGATTGATCCCGCTAAGACTGCACTCAACTATCATCACGAAACTGAGGCAGCCGCTCACCACGAGGAACATCCCGACCATCGTCTGTTTGGATTGCTCGTCTTCCTGGGTGCTGAGAGCATGATCTTTGCAGGTCTGTTTCTGGCATACCTGACTTTCCGCGTGGTTGCTCCGGTTTGGCCGCCCGAAGGCACCCCCGAACGCGAACTGCTAGTGCCGGGAATCAACACGCTGATTCTGATTTCTAGCAGCTTTGTGATCCATCAGGCAGATGTGGCGGTTAAGAAAAATAACGTTAACGGCTTGCGTACCTGGTTTCTGGCGACTGCGGTGATGGGCGCAATCTTCCTGGCAGGTCAGGTGTACGAGTACAACAACCTGGAATTTGGATTAAAGACGAACCTATATGCCAGTACCTTTTATGTGTTGACTGGCTTTCACGGGTTACACGTCTTTCTGGGACTGTGCTTGATTTTGGCGGTGCTGTGGCGATCGCGTAACAAGGAACACTACTCCGGTGAACATCACTTTGGCGTAGAAGCCGCAGAACTCTACTGGCACTTTGTAGACGTAATCTGGATTGTGCTGTTCTTCCTGCTTTACATTCTTTAGCGATCGCTGGTTAAGATCTGCGACTTCTCAGAAAAGTCGCAGATCTTATGCCTCAATTCGTTTTGAAGGGGGGGGACATTGCCCACCCCTTTTGTTTATTGTCAGGCAGCTTGCGGTTTACGTCTTAAGCGTGAACCCGCCCCCACAATCACCGTCAGCAGACTTAACGCCGAAGTAGGTTCAGGTACTTTCTCATGGGGAGCGCCAGTTAAAGCTCCTATCGCCCGATCTGCCTGGATCAGTCCATAGCCACTGTCAAAGTCAACGCCTGGAGCATTCATATCAATCGCTGTCTCTTCCAGCGTTTGGTAAATCACTTCAGGACTTGTACCAGGAGCCGCTTCTAGCATCAAAGCTGTCACGGCTGCCGCATGGGGAGCCGCAGCCGACGTGCCAAAAAAGTTGGGGAAGCCGTCTCCCTCCACGTCTAGACCCGGAATAAAGAATGTAGTGTTGGTGCCGTCTGGCGCAACAATTTCGGGCTTGAGGCGAGTTTCGGGGGTGGAGAGGCGATCGCCATTCAAATCAAACAAAATCGGAGTCGGCCCAGCCGAAGAAAACGGCTCTAACACAGGAGGATTTACCCCAAACTCAGGCGTATTGGCATAGAAAGCGGCTCCAACGGACTCAGCCCCTTCAGCATTGGCATGACCATAAACGGTGCCGCTGGCGGTGTCATATTCATTGACGCTGCTACCACCGAAGATCACGTATTTCATCAAGCCAGCATCGGGTCCAGTGAAGTTAGAGATCGCCAGGTTGAACCGATCGGTGCCAAAAGAGCCATCGTTGAAGAAACTCAAGATTTCTACCGCATCGCCACCGAGATTTGCATCTATTCCTCCCGCGAGCGGATTGCCGAAATCGTCAAACAGGAAGATATCGAGATCATTAGGAGAGCCATCGCCGCCGCTAACCGAGAAGAAAGGGGAGTCCCACTGAAAGGAAATGAGCAGTTCTTCTCCCACTGGAACCGTGACGTTCTGAAACGGATCTACGCCTGCACCTGGGTCAAAATCGTGCAGTTCAGCACCAAATATAGGTTCAAATTCGCCGCTTCTTCTAAAGCGACTCTCGTAGGCATTGCGATCGTTATTGCCCGCAGAGGAGAAGTAAGGTACGCCATCGGCTACAACCTGGTCAACCGCCTGAGCAATGATGCCATCCTGAAACATCGGCTCAGCCAGGTCAATCACATCATCTACAATCACGTCAGATCCGGTTGCGGCTAGCTCAAGGATGCCGTTTGCAAAGGCTGCCTGCCCTCCCAAAAATGCAGTGTAAAACGATAGGTCAGCCCCAGGAGCAACATCATGAATCAGTTGCAGCATTGCCCTCCCTTCATCGCTGCCGCCGCTTGGCAAGTCTAGAAGTACGTTCACATCAGATGGCAAATCGCCGCTAGCAATATCGTCTGCTTCTCCGTTCAAATTGTTGTAGCTATCAGACAAAGCGCCTACCGTAACTCCAGTTCCATCGACTCCAAAGGTCGAGCGAGCAACGTTAGCCCGCATTGATGGATCTGCCTGACTTGTGGTAATGCCTACATTGGGCAAAAGCTGTACGGGTCGAGCAAACTTTAAGCTGCTGAGGCTATCCATTGAAGAGATTGCATCAATGGGCAGCAAACCGGAAACAAAGGAGCCATATTTGGAGCCATTTTGTAGCCCCAATCCGAGCAAGTCGTCATACAGGGCATCGGTGCTGTCAGAGGCGATCGCATCAATCACCACATGACCGTTATGAATCATCAAAGAATGACGGGTCTGAAGCTTTGGAATAGGCTCCTCGGTCGCACCACTCGAACTTGCTGCAAGCGAGATCAGACTTAAACTGACCTTACGCCCAGAGGTTTTTGAGAGATATTCTCCTGTCAGCGTTGCTGCTTGCGTACCAAGACACACACTACCGAACAAAGTGGTCGTTACGAGGGTTGCAGATGCAAAAGTCTGGCTGAGAGGCTTCATGTCCAGGTTCCTTGTTCAGGGATGAGGAAATAATCGGAGGGCTTAACGACCCACGTAGCTCAAGCAGAGATTTCAGGGTTATACCCACCCAACTTTTACTGAAGCTTTAAGTTTTGGTCTAGCGGCTTCACCTAGTCTTGTTTGAAAGCAGATACAGCGTGATTTCCTGTGAAGATTAGATGATTTTCTCGGAGGCTAGACTTTGATTGGTTATAATCTTCACTTATCTTTTGCGTGAGCTGAGGCAGGCGATCGCCCCTTCACAAAGACCCCCTTCCGCTAAGATACAGACAGTATTCAGGCAAACTTTCGGCGGGCGTTCTGGTATTCGTAGCGTGCTTCAACGGTTTTTTCCTTTTTTAAGAGTTTTGATTCTCAGTTTCATGCTGCTGCTTGCAGGCTGTACTTTGCCCCAGGTCAGTGCCGAAGAGCGGTTATTTTTAAACCTTTCCCTTGACTTTCTAGGCGAATACCGATTACCCAGCGATACGTCATTTGAAGCTACGCCCGTGCGAGGACTGTCGGCGATCGCCTATGACCGACAGGGCGATCGCTTCTACGCTCTCTCAGACGATCGCAGCGAGTTTGCGCCTGCCCGCTTCTACACGCTAAAGCTCAATTTGAGCAATGATGCTGGGGAAGTGGCGATCGCTGGAGTCGAAGTCGAGAGAGTAACCACCTTACTCAAAGAAGACGGAGAACCCTTTGCCCAGGGCACCATTGACCCTGAAGGGCTGGCCCTCTCTCCTCGCCAAACGGTTTTTGTTTCTAGCGAAGGCATTGCCTCAGAGGGCATTCCTCCTTTCATTGACGAATTTGATTTAGTGACGGGCGCCTGGCAACAACGCTTACCCATTCCAGACCGTTACATTCCCAAAACCGTAGACGAGCAGCCCCAGGGCGTACAAAACAACCTCGGCTTTGAAGCCCTGACGCTCAACCCTGGCGGTTTCAGCACAACCTGGCTAGAACCCTTTCGCCTGTTTGCCGCAACCGAGTCAGCGCTAGAGCAAGACCGCCAGCCCTCCGAAGAAGCCGCACAGCCAGTTTACAGCCGTTTCCTGCACTACCTGATTGGCGATGAGTTGCCCGTGTTAATTTCAGAACATCTTTATCCCAACGATGTGCCGCCCCCGCTCACGGTAAATGGTTTAACTGAGCTAGTCGTGCTAGATCAAGGTGGTCATTTCCTCAGCTTGGAACACTCCTTTGGCATTGCCGGAGCAGGTGCCCGCATCTTTGAAATTGCCACAGGGGGAGCCACAGATACATCTGGCATTCCTGAATTAAATGGATTGAGCGGCATTGAGCCGATTCGCAAGCGGCTGTTGCTCGACCTGGCAGATCTAAACATTCCTCTGGACAACCTCGAAGGGATGACTCTGGGTCCACAGTTGCCCGATGGCACTCAGAGTTTGCTGCTGGTTAGCGACGACAACTTTAGTCCAGATCAGTTTACTCAGTTTCTGCTGTTTCGCCTGAACGGGGCGCGGCGCGGGGCATGAATTTCCCTGGTATGATGGGGATCTTGGAGTAATGAGCATCCGCATGGACGAGCGGAGCCTATTCCCGTTTATTTGTGAGATCTCAGTGAATCATCTGTCATGCAACCACCCATTCCCACCGGGACTATTCTACAAAACCGCTACCGCTTGTTAAGTATGTTGGGGCAAGGGGGGTTTGGTCGTACCTACCTGGCAGAAGACTTGGGGCGTTTTAACGAACGATGTGCCCTGAAGGAATTCATCCCGTCTCAAAGCGGGGCTTACGTTTTAGACAAATCTAAGGAACTGTTTCAGCGAGAAGCCGCAATTCTTTACCAGATTCAGCATCCTCAGATTCCTCAGTTTCGCGCCACGTTTGAGGAAAATCAGCGGTTGTTTTTGGTGCAGGATTATGTCGAGGGTAAAACTTATCGAGCGCTGCTAAATGAGCGAAAGGCGCAGGGCACAGCATTCAGTGAAACAGAGGTGCTGCAACTGATGCGGCAGCTTTTGCCCGTGTTGGCACACATTCACAGCAAGGGAATTATTCATCGAGATATTGCGCCTGACAATATCATTCTCAGACAGCAGGATCATTTGCCTGTGCTGATTGACTTTGGTGTGGTGAAAGAAATTGTCACCCGCGTTCAGTCGGTGGAGACGGAGCATCAGCCCACAACCGTAGGCAAGATTGGCTATGCGCCTAGTGAGCAGATGCAGTCGGGCCGAGCTTACCCTAACAGCGACCTCTATGCACTGGCAGTCAGTGCAGTCGTGCTGCTGACGGGCAAAGAGCCGCAGGAACTGTATGACGATCGCAGCCTTACCTGGTATTGGCAGCAGTGGGCTAAGGTTAGCCCCGGTTTTGCTCAGGTGTTGAATCGGATGTTGAGCTATCGTCCGGGCGATCGCTACCAGTCTGTCAGTGAGGTTGTGCAATCGCTTCAGGCACTGGCTAACCCTTCAGTCGTGACTCCACCCCCGCCTGCCCCACCTTCCGCCACTCAAGCGACTGACCCCACTTCTCGAATGCAAACCCTGGCAGTGGGTCGCCGCCCGGATTCTACAGTCCCCAGCCCCAATGCTCCCCGGCGAGTGGCGGGGCCAGCCATCCCAACCCAGACAGAAACCTCCGTCTGGGACAATCCCTGGGCAGTAGCGGGAATCGTGAGTGGACTGGCGATCGTCACGCTAATCACGACCTTTGCGGTGGTCAGCGCCATCCAAAACTCGTCGAATAATCGACCCGAAGCAACTCCAACCCCAACTGAAACAGCAACTCCAACCCCAACTCCAACCGATGAACCCGTTGAATATAGCCAGCGGTTGAACCTTGCGCCCGGTGACACCACCAGCGTTGAGGGCACGTTGAGAGCAAACGAAGTTGTGACCTATATTGTGTCTGCCGAGCAAGGACAAACTCTATCGGCTGCAATCAATGGCGAGGGCGTATTACTCAGCATATTTGCACCAAACGGAGATCTGGTTGAAGGCAATGCTGAGCGGGTACAGCAGTGGCGAGGAACGCTGAACTTTTCAGGCGAATATTACGTTGAGCTAAGACCTGTTCGGGGCGTTGAGCAAAGCGATTATAGGCTAGACCTCAACCTGGAAGCAGCGCCAGAACCAGAGCCAACCCCGACTCCAACGCCTAGCCCCAGTCCAACTCCGGTCGAACCTCAAATTGAGACAGAGCAACTTAGCTTTCCGGCGGGTGCAGAAGGCGTGGAAGTAAGCGACACGGTGAGCGATCGCCTCACTAAACGCTACGTTGTTAATGTGCAGGAGGGGCAAGTCTTCTCCGCTGAGGTGTTGGAAGGGGCCGCCACGATTAGTGTGCTTTACCCCGATGGTGAACCCGTGCCCGATGCTGAAGGTGTGGTTTTCTGGGGCTTCCAGGTGCCCGAAAGTGGCGACTACATCGTAGAAGTGGTAGCCACCGAGGAAACCGACTTTACCTTAGGTGTTAGCGCAACTGCTCCCACTGAGCCGCCACCAGAGTAAACTTCTGCTCAAATTTTAGAAAAAACTTGGTAATGTCAGTCCCATCCTGAAATTTTGGGGATTGACATAATTCTTCTCTCTGAATTGTTCACCGAAAGTGGAGTAACGCTTGAACGCCCTATTGATTGCAGGCACCGATACGGACACTGGAAAAACCGTTTTAACAACCGCTCTAGCGGCTTACTGGCAAACTTATTGCAGTTCACAGCGGTTAGGAATCATGAAGCCGCTCCAGTCGGGTGTGGGCGATCGCGAACTCTACACCCGCCTTTTTATGCTGCAACAGTCTACCGATGAAATCACGCCGCTTTACTTTGAAGCACCCCTAGCCCCACCGATCGCCGCTGACCGTGAAGGTCGTCAAATTCAGCTAGAAAAGGCCTGGCAGCAGTTTCAAACCCTGCTGCAAGAGCGAGACTTTGTGCTAGTTGAATCTTTGGGTGGGCTAGGTTCACCCGTCACCCACGAAACAACGGTGGCGGATTTAGCGTGGGATTGGCGACTGCCAACCGTGTTAGTAGTGCCTGTACGGTTGGGGGCGATCGCCCAAGCCGTCGCCAACGTCGCCCTCGCCCAGCAGTCACGGGTTCACCTCAAAGGCATTATTCTCAACTGCGCCAAACCCTGCACCGACCAAGAAATTGCCAACTGGGCCCCCACCAAGCTCATCCAGTCGCTGACTCAAAAGCCAGTGTTAGGCTGCATTCCACACCTGGATGACCCCACCGACTTGAGCAAACTCACCCAGGTCGCCTCTAACTTGAGCCTGGAAAGATTTATGCCCGTTATGAGTTCTCTATCCGGTACAGCAGGTTCCTAGTCTAAGTGGATGTTTGAAAAATCTAACTTGTAACCCACAAGTCTGTAGGGGCCTAGCATTCGGGTAAAGATTTTGAATTATTTCAGAGTCTAACTACCGAATGTTACGCCCCTACAGGGAGGGATTAAGATCTGCGACTTCTTCGAGAAGTCGCAGATCTTACGGCTTTAAATTGAGCATACGCTATCAAGAAAAGCATTATTTGTACAGCGTAAATTTCTCAAGCATCGATGTTTTTGTAAATGTGAATTACAGGCGCTTCAAAAAGCATCTGGCGATACATCTTAGCAGAAAGATAGAGGCTAGCCTCTTATTTCGTAAGCAGAGAAACAACTGTTTTTGAACTAGTACAGTTTCCAAAATTAGTGCCGCTAAATCATTCAAAGCTTCATTTTGGCAACTTTTGCTAAAGGAATCCTGGCTGGTTATAGGCATACTGTACTTGCTTGAAAGCTATTGCATAGAAAGTTTTCTAGAGCATAAGAGATCCATGAACCAGCATTCAACTCGGAGAAAAATTTCTCCAACGCGCCGTAAATTTTTGAAATTAGTAGGAAGGGCAGGCGGGGCTGCGGCTGTTTTCACCACGATGAAAGCAATGGGATTAATCCGTTCTCCAGCCAAAGCAGCCGATCGCCCAAACTTACCTGGCGGTTCGGGAACTGGGACTAAAGTTGCCATTTTGGGAGCTGGAATTGCAGGCATGACGGCTGCGTATGAACTTTCAAAAGCAGGCTATGACTGCACCATTCTAGAAGCTCGCGATCGCTCTGGTGGTCGAGTTTGGACGATTCGCAGCGGCGACTCCATTGCAGAAACCGACAGCAGCCAAACCTGCACCTTTGACACAGCCGATCACCTGTACATCAACCCTGGCCCCGCTCGAATTCCTTATCACCACACGGCATTATTAGGATACTGCAAAGAACTTGGCGTACCGCTGGAAGTCATCGTCAACGAAAATCGGGGCGCTTACTTCCAGGACGATCAGGCATTTGGCGGCGAACCTGTCCTCAACCGCCGAGTCACAAACGACTGCCGAGGATATATTGCAGAACTGTTGGCTAAAGCTGTTAGCCGCAATGCGTTAGACCAGGAAATTTCAGCCGAAGACCAGGAGCGCATTCTGGCAATGGTCAGAAGTTTTGGCAACTTGGACGCAGACTATCTCTACAAAGGCTCAGGACGAGCCGGATACAGTACACCACCGGGAGCCGGATTGACCGCTGGTGATCTATACGAACCGATCGCCCTCTCAGAATTACTGAAGTCTTCTTTTTGGCAATACAAGCTGCAATTTGCTGAGGGCTATCATCAAGCCGCCACCATGCTGCAACCCGTTGGCGGCATGGATCAAATTGCTAAGGGCTTTGAGCGGCAAGTCGGCAATTTAATTACCTATGGCGCTGAGGTGAGCCAAATCCGCAAAACGGGTGAAGGAGTGCGAATTGTCTACACTGACAAGGCTTCGGGCAGTCAGCAGGCGTTAGACGCAGACTATGCGATCTGCACGTTCCCGCTCTCAGTTTTGAATGGCATTGATGCGGACTTTTCGCCAGCGTTTCAGGAGGCGATCGCCATAGGAGGCGCTTCCTATGTCAAAGCCATGAAGATTGGCTTTCAAGCCGATCGCCGCTTTTGGGAAGAAGACTACGGCATCTACGGCGGCATTTCCTGGACAGAGCGAGATGTAACCCAGATTTGGTATCCGGCAATGGGCTTCCAGCAAGAAAAGGGAGTCATTGTAGGGGCTTACATTTGGGACAACGATATCGGTGAGCGAATCGGAGCCATGCCCCACGAAGAGCGGCTTCGCAAAGCGATCGAGGATGGCGAAACCATTCATCCCAGCTACGGCAGTGAGGTTTCGTTGGATACGGGAGTCAGCATTGCCTGGGAGAAAATTCCCTACAGCCAGGGCGGATGGATTGAATGGGAGGAAGCTGCTCTAGAAACCGCTTACCCCGTACTCAATCAGCCCGACGGCCCGCTTTATCTAGCCGGAGAACACCTCAGCTACCTGACGGGATGGCAAGAAGGGTCAGTCCTCTCTGCTCATCAAGCGGTTCAAGGAATTTCTGCTCAAACCCTGGCAGCACAAGGGTAAAGCATCATGCTCGGTTAAGGAACAAAAGGGAATGGGCATAGCCGGGTTTTCATTCCTTTTTCCTTTTCCCCTTAACCTAAGAGAGATTGAGATTTAGGCAATTTGTACTTACCGTATTCCTTTGCAAGAGGTTCTAAAGAATGAAGTTCAAATCAATGCTCAGAGCTTGGAGAAAGGTTGCTGCTACCCCTGTGATAGTAGTTGGAGTGGCGATCGCCCTCCTCCTCTTTACCCCTCACCGCACCCTTGCTCAAGCCGTCGTTCGCTATCCCATTCCTAACTCCAGCTTTCCAATCGCCCTTGCTGTCGAAACGCCGCCCAACACTGCCCTTGTCCATCTGAGCGGGCAAGTGCCGCCCGTTGTTGATGAAACAGCCCCAGAAGGCAGCATTGCTGCCTATGGTGACACCAAAACTCAAACGGTTGGCGTACTTGAGAAGATTCAAACCATTCTTCAAAGCCTAGATTTGACGATGGGAGATGTGTTCAAAATGCAGGTATTTCTGGTTGGCGACCCCAGCAACGGCGGCGCGATGGACTTTGACGGTTTCATGGAAGGCTACACCCAGTTCTTTGGCACTGAGGAGCAGCCCAACCTGCCCGCCCGCTCAACCATGCAGGTCGCTGGACTCGTTGACCCAGGCTGGCTGGTCGAAATCGAAGTGGTAGCCGCTCGTCCCCAATAGAAGCGGTTGTACGGCAAACTCAGGTTAGACGAAGCAATGTAGCTTGGATGAAGCAAAGCGAAACTCAACACAGCCCCAGGCTAAAACGACTCTTTCAACATCTCCAAAGCCTGAGCAGTCTTTTGCCGCACCGATTTAGCCGAACTGTGCAGAGCCTCCTGCTCAGCGTCCGTCAAATCTAGCTCCAGGACACTTTCAATGCCACTCTTTCCCAGGCGAGCGGGTACGCCAATGAAAATGTCCTGTAGCCCATACTCACCTTGCAAATAAGACGCAATGGGCAGCAGGCGAGACTGATTCAGCAGCATGGCTTCAATCATGCGACAGGTTGAGGAAGCGGGGGCATAATATGCGCCCCCAGTTTGCATCAGCTCCACTACTTCGGCTCCACCGTTGCGGGTGCGCTCGATCAGTCGCTCAATGGTGGCGGCATCCAAAAGTTCTGTAATGGGAATGCCGCTGACGGTGGAATAGCGGGGCAGAGGCACCATCAGGTCGCCGTGACTGCCTAGCACCATCGCGCTAACGTCTGCTGGGGAGACACCCAGTTCTAAAGCAATAAAGGTTTGGAATCGAGCGGAGTCTAAAATTCCTGCCATTCCCATTACCTGATGGGTGGGCCGTCCGCTGGCTTTCCAGGACAGGTAGGTGATTACGTCTAGGGGATTGGTGACAAGAACCAGAATGGCGTTCGGCGAGTGGGCGATCGCCATTCTGGTTGCCTCCACGACGATATTTGCGTTGGTTCGCATCAGGTCGTCTCGACTCATCCCCGGTTTGCGCGGCAATCCT
>JAAUQZ010000212.1 GCA_012033355.1 Leptolyngbyaceae cyanobacterium RM1_406_9
TATCAACTCTGCACGTCGTTCAATATCGTCAAGTATCTGTTTGAGTTCGTTACACATCAACAGGTCTTTGTCTTCCCGAAGCTTTTCACCTATGGCTGTTTCTCATGAATGATTTAGGATTGCTATAGTCCCTGTTCCATCTTTTCGGCTCCGGGTTTAATGTCGCCTCTGGCAACGCTGGAATCGTTCACGATTTCTAGAATTTCGCGGAAGTATTCGATCGCGGACTGGATAGCGTTGAAGAATGAGATAAAACCATTGATCACCGCCATGATTCCAGTGGGGTCTAGCATACTGAGCAGGCGGGCGGTAACTCGTTCGATTACGCGAGACATGATCCATGCCTGGGCTTGCTTTAGCACCATGTTCCAAAGGTTACTGATTTGGGATTGGATGTGTTCCCAAATGGCTCCAACGCCGCGTTCCTGTACATCACGGATAAAGTTCCAGATGCCGACTAAGCGATCGATCGCCCCTCGAATCCGATCCACATTTTCCTGACCAATGCAATCGGTAAGTTTCGACCAGATCTGATCCATGCTCACGCCCAAAATTTGCAGCACCAGATCGAGAATTGACTCTGCGTTAACTTCGGCGGGAGGTTGGATGCCGCCTTTCTCAAGCTGAGCAAAGAACCAACTTTGCAGCCCTTGACCCAGGTGTTGCAGGATATTCCCAAAGAAGTTGTTAAAGCCTAACTTCACGGCTTCCAGCATATTGGTCAGGAAGCCGACCGGATCGCGCTGAATATCGTTTAGAGCTTGCGTCGCGTTGTTGATGATACTGGCTAGAAGGTCGCTGGGGAAGTTCATCAACTCCAAAATCAGTTCCAGAATTACCTTGATCACCTCAATCACAAAGGTAAACAGGCGATTGAGCGGTTCCCGGAACTGGGTCAGAATGCGGATGAAAGTATCAATCGGATGGAGTAAATCTTCAATGGTTAATGAGTTCCAGATGTTTAGGAACAGGTCGCGAATGAATGGCCAGGTGATGCCCAGGTCAGCCATCATGGTTTCAATTCGTTCGGCGACTCTAGGAATGACTCCGGTTTCATGCATCTGGTTAAATTGCTCAATGCCTCCAGGCATCAGGCTCATGAAACCTCGAATCAGGTTGATTGGGGTGCGGGAAACTGCCTCCTGAGTGAAGGGATCTTTGCCTAGAATGACCGTCAGCATCGGGTAGCCAGGGGTTCCATTGGTGGCATAGGAGCGCAGCACGCCCACCACTACATGGCAAAGTCCCACACTCGCTGCAAGAAGCCATCAACTCGCGTTGACAGGGCTTCCAGGTTTGTCGCCAGGTTGAGTAGATTTTCGGGACGGATGGCATCGATCGCTGAGGTAAAGAGGCTCTGCAATTCACTCAGTAGGGCATTGAAAGTTGCCATTTGGGTGTCGAGCCAGTCAGCGGTGCGCTGAAGTGTGCCCTCGGCCTTCATTTTTTCGAGTTCCTGCTGTTTGCCGATTAGCAACAAGAAGTCTTCGAGAATTTCGGCGGTGGTGGCGTTTACCTCTTCTCCCCGTAAGGGATCGTAGTGCAGGATTTTTTTGATTAAGTTCCACGCCTGGTTATCGGTTAAGAGTGGTTCTGCGAAGTCGATCGCCGCTTGCTTGATCAGTTCAATGATGTGATCAACGAGGGAAAGGGCGAAGGAGCGAACGTCTTCATAGAGTCGGTTGAAGTGCCGCTCTAAAATTCGCAGGTTATAGTCAAAGCCTTCATCAGCTCCATTTCATCCCAGGCGGCTTCGATGGTTTGCTTGATGCGGGTAGTTGAGAGGTTTAGCCGATCGAGTTCTCGCTCAACCCAGGCAAAGGCATCTTGAATGATGCCGTACTCATCAATACGGCTACCGCTATCCATCCATTAACGAACGCCACCAGTCTCGGTGGGTCAGATACCACGTCACGGTGCGGCGCAGTCCCGTTTCTAACGTTTCAACTGGCTTCCAGCCTAACTCACAACGAATTTTGCTGGCATCAATGGCATAGCGGCGATCGTGCCCAGGTCGATCTTTGACAAATGTGATGAGTTGCTTAGAGGGGCGAACGGGCAGAGAGGGCGCTAATTCATCCATCAGGTTGCACAGGTGCAGCACTAGATCAATGTTTTTGATTTCGTTGTTGCCCCCAATGTTGTAAGTTTCGCCTGGTTTACCGCGATTCAGCACAGCCTCCAGTGCCAGACAGTGGTCGCCCACATAAAGCCAATCGCGCACGTTTTGACCATCTCCATAAACGGGTAGCGGCTTTCCCTGAAGGATGTTGATGCAGATTAAGGGAATCAGTTTTTCGGGAAAGTGATAAGGTCCATAATTGTTAGAGCAGTTAGTAATTAGAGTCGGTAGTCCGTAGGTGTGGTGATATGCCCGCACTAGATGATCGCTACCTGCTTTAGAGGCAGAGTAAGGACTGTTAGGAGCATAGGGGCTTGTTTCAGTGAAGGCAGGGTCATCAGGACCGAGGCTGCCATAGACTTCATCTGTAGAGACGTGTAAGAAGCGGTAATGGGTAGGTTGTCTCTGAGATTGCCAGAATTGACGAAATGCCTCTAACAATGTGAATGTGCCAACAACATTGGTGCGAACAAAGGCTTCAGGTCCGAGGATGGAGCGATCGACATGGGACTCAGCCGCAAAGTGAGCAATTTGGTCAACTTTTTCTCCCTGTAGAAGTGCATCAACCAGGGGGCGATCGCATATATCTCCTTGCACAAACCGAAAGTTAGGATGCTGTTCAACTTCTGCTAAGTTTGCCAGGTTTCCGGCATAGGTGAGGGCATCGAGAACGATGAGGCGATCGCCTGGAAACTGCTCTACCCAATAGCGAACAAAGTTAGAAGCAATAAACCCCGCGCCTCCTGTTACAAGCATCCTGCACGGTGTTTGCCTGGAGCAGGAGTCAGACCTGTTTAAGGTTTCCACAGTAGAAGTTTCCTTCGTTAACCTGAGTGATTAACACCATAAAATAAGGGGCGATCGCGATAGGCGACTATTTTGGAAACCTTTGATTTCTTGTAGAGTAGGCATCTTACCTGTCTACCGTGTATACATAAGTCCTCTTAGGATCGTGGATCAAATAATCTGTAAAACCAGAGTCTCTGTAGGGACATGGCAATGCCATGCCCCTACACAGGAGAATTACACATTAATAAATCCGCAATCCTTAGCCCCCCCTTAAATCCCCCATTCTGGGGTTGGGGGCGAAATGCAGATTTTTGAGGTCGAGCATAACTTATGTATACATGGTAGCCCAGGAAACCAATCGTCTTAGACGACTGGAACTCCATGAGTTTGCAGCTTTACCGCTTCGGCTAAAGACCTCAACATTTCAGCAGTAGTGTCAAAATCTACACAGGCATCGGTAATACTCTGACCGTAGGTTAAGTTAGACAGATCCTTACAGGACTGGTTTCCGGCGACCAGGTGACTTTCAATCATGACTCCCATGATAGAAGAGAAACCAGCTTTTACCTGGTTGGCAACGTCCTGTAGAACGACCGCCTGTCGAGTGTAGTCCTTATCCGAATTGCCATGACTACAATCGATCATCACCCGTTGGTTTAGCGGGTGGCGAACTAATTCCCTTGTGGCCTGCTCAATGGAAGCCGCATTGTAGTTGGGGCCACTTTTGCCGCCCCGCAAAACCAGATGACTATCTGGATTTCCCGTCGTTGCCACAATGCTCGCCAGCCCGTGAAAGTTGATCCCCAAAAAATGGTGAGGGGTGCTAGCTGCCAGCATCGCATTGACTGCGGCATTAAGACTGCCATCGGTGCCGTTCTTGAACCCTACAGGCATGGAAAGCCCGGAGGCCATCTCCCGATGGGTTTGGCTCTCTGTGGTGCGTGCGCCGATCGCCGTCCAGGAAATTAAATCTGCCAGGTATTGAGGAATGATTGGATCTAGCAATTCTGTAGCGGCGGGTAGCCCTAGCTGTGCCAAGTCTAACAGCAGTTTTCGGGCTAACCGTAGCCCCGTGTTAATGTCGTAGCTACCGTTCAGATGGGGATCGTTGATTAACCCTTTCCAGCCAATGTTGGTACGGGGCTTCTCAAAGTAGACGCGCATGACGATCTCTAGCTGATCTGCTAGCTCTGTACGGAGCTTGAGCAGCTTTTGACCATATTCATAGGCTGCTTTGACATCATGAATAGAACAAGGGCCGACAATCACTAGCAGGCGTTGATCCTCTGCCTGTAGGATGCTGCGGATGCGATCGCGTGTATCAGCTACCAGAGTTGCGACAGCCTCGGTAATTGGCAATTCTTGATGGATAAATGCGGGATTTAACAGAGGACACGTCTCAACAATGTGTAGGTCGTAGGTTTGGCGCATTTGTTTTGTAAACTCTTTAACGAAAACCCGATATCTTCTTTTCGCAGCTTATCAGGCTTTTCTGCGACTCTCATTTTCCCTCATTTCCTTCCCTCTCATCAACCCATATTCTGGAATCCGTTTTGCCGGAGTCATAGGTGACAGAAGCTTGCTCTGCTCCAAAATTAACGCTACACGCTTCAACTCCTGATATAGAACGGATAGCCTCTTCAATATTGCTAGCACAGGCAGCACAACTCACGCCTCGCAATTTTAACGTTGCGTTTTCCATTTTTTACCTCGATCCTGCAAAGGAGAAACTGCGTGGCTTGATTTTGCTTACGCCACTGTATACCCTGCGTCAGCGATCGCTTTTTTGACTGCCGTTTCTGACTGCTGCGTTTCAACGCTAACCTGCTTAGTTTTAGGGTCAGCCTGAACCGTTGCAGTAGAGTCAATGGCTTTGATGGCTTCGGTAATCGTGTCACCGCAAGCAGAGCAAGCCATATTAGGAACGGTAAGTTGAAGGGTCATTACTTAAACCTCTGAATTTACAACTAGTTCCATCTTGGAGTCTCTAGCCCACTGGAGAGTAAAGGGGGGTTTAAGAATTTTTACCCTTCAAAGGAGTAGGCTAAGTTCCGGGTGAACAGGGACGACCATTTGTATCAAAGACATAGCATCCATCAACCCCTAAACCATTCTCTAAACTAATCACATCTTGGCTGTTAGAACTCGCGGTTGCGTCCGATGACTCCTGGTTTTGAGGGCTGTTGCGATTGTCGGTAGCGGTAGCACAAATTCGGGTTAGATCCATTACTGTGCCATTCGTAGTTCGCATATAGCAGAAGAAAGTATCATCTGAGTTTGATTCGCCCAACTCTGGAGAAGTCACCGGGACGGGGGTATCACTAACGGCAACTTGAGCTACGGAGGCGATCGCCACTCCTGAGATAACCGTTAAAACGCCAGTTAAACTCAAAAACTTCAGCATAAAATGACTCCATTCAAGATTTAGAACTCACAGCGGTTTTCACGTGCGTAAAATACAAATCCCGATAAGAGCGAACAGCCGCTCGCCCCTACTCATCATCCAAAACTCATAACCTGCATCAGTGCCCTTGTTGAAATACCAAAGCCAATAAGTATGATGCTCAAAGCACTAATGATGGGCAATATCTTTATCAGTCGCCGTTGGCTAGGAACTTGCTTAAACAGCCGCTTTGCATAAACCAGCAGCAACCCCAGCCCGGTCAGCACGATCGCCAGACCCGCGCTAAATGCCAGCACTAATACCAGTCCAAGACCCGCGTTACCCAGAGCGATCGCACTGAGCAGCAACACCAGCGCCGCAGGACAGGGCACCAGCCCACCTGAAATGCCTAACGCCAGCAGACTACGCCAGGTGACAGGGCCATCAACTCCAGGGGGAAGGTGAGAGTGAATATGGGGAGTCAGAATGGAAGCGGAAGTATGATCGGGACTGTGAGAGTGGTCGGAATGGAGATAGTCATGATGGGAGTGGTGATGGTGGGTGTGGGAGTGGTGGGTGTGGGAGTGGTGGGTGTGGGAGTGGTGAGTGTGAGCTAGAGCATGAACTGGATCATGAACGTGAGAAGGACTGTGATGATTTTCGGATCTGCGGGGATTTTGAATTGAAATAAAACGCTTCACTTGAAAGGAAAATCCCTTTAACCATCGGCTTAAGTCGAAGCGCCGCGCGAGCAAATTCCAGCCGATCGCCGCCACCATTAAGCCAGAGAACAGACTTAACCAGGGATAAAGTTGCTCAGGTAGGATATATTGTGCGGCGAAGAGTGTCACTAACCCCAGAGCAAATACGCCAATCGTATGGGTAATAGTTGTCGTGAGAGCTAGAAAAATTGCGTGTTGAGGCGTTGCCCGCGCCCCCACCAGATATGCTCCAACAACCGTTTTGCCATGTCCGGGCGACATGGAGTGCATCGCGCCCCAGGCAAATGCGCCTGCGATCGCCAGCAGTACTCCTCCAACGGTATAACTTGCCAATCCTGGTGTAAGTGAGAGCGATCGCTGGGTCGGTGTAAATACAAAGGTGCTTAGCTGCCCTGACTGTAAAATGGTGGTCAAACAGCTTGCGGTCGGCACCCCAGGCAAAAATAGATCGTAGTAAACCTTAACTCCTCGCACGGGTTGCGTCCAGGAGTAGGTCAGCATCAGTGTACTGTGGGTATCTGGTGCGGCTTGCACGGTCGGAGGTAAGGCTACCTGCTGTAATGGAGCAACGGAGAATATTGCAGGCTGATTTTCGCTATTTGTAATGCGAATTTTCTCACTCAGGAAGGTCTGAAGTGCGGCAGTATGAGTGTTGACCTCTTCAACAGAGAGTTGACCATCTTGATCGATATCGGCAAACGCTGCTAGACCTGTAGGGAAAGTGAGTGTCATTTGCACTTCTGACTCACTGACTACAATCTCAGATGCTGCCATGTCAGCCCAGTGTGCCTGACTGGGAGTAACAGCAGTAAACCAGAAGAATAGGGTTGCTAAACAAGAAAGTAACCCCAGCCCAACGTATCGAGACTTTAATCTCATGTTGCATCCCCCATGTTCCTAGAACTTTATGCTGTTGAATGTTTGATATCAGCTTGATCTGAGCTTGAAGCAGAATGGCTCCTGATCGAACAAGGGGCTTAAGCCCCTTGTTGGAGACAGCTTTGTAAAGGATTGATATTATGATCCCAACCCAGCACCCAGACCCAAAGCTTCACGGGCACGCTCGCCAAATTCCGGGTCGATTTCTTTAACCTTTTGGAAATCCTCAACTGCTCTCGCATCATTTCCTAAAGCCTGCTCAATTGCCCCTGCGCGGTCGTAAATTCCAGCATCCCGAATGCCCTGATCGAGGGCTTCCTGGATCGCCTGTTGTGCTTCCTGCCACTCACCAGAGCGAGATAACGCCCAGGCAAATGTATCAAGCGTGTCTGCATCGCGCCGAGACTGGATTTGCGATCGCATCAACACCACCGCTTCAGATATATCTTGCGATCGCCCCCTTTCTAACAACAGTTTTGCCAGGTCGCGTTCGTGCCCAAAAGCAGTTACAGTTTCTTTGCTGGTGTCCGTAATGCTTTGCCGAAGCTGAATCTCAGCCTCTGCCCACAGTTCCTCTGCCTTGCTTTGATTGCCCTGCAACTGGTGAATTCTTGCTCTGCCTCGTAAAACGGTTGGATCAAAGACTCGCAAAGTCCCTCTGGACGAAGCAGTAACCTGAGCATAGTGGCGATCGGCTGCACGATAATCACCCTGACGGATTTCAAGCTGAGCCAGATTGATCAATGCTAAAGGATAGGCAGGTGAAATTCGTAATGCTTCCCGGTAGAGCGCTTCAGCCATTTCTAGCTCTCCCCGCTCATAGTGAAACCGTCCCAACAGCACACGAGTTCGAGCAGAACTGCTAATCTCACCGACTTCCTCAGTTTGTAGTGCCTGTTGAAAGGTTTCCAGGGCTTCCTGGTCTTTCCCCTTTGCTGCCCTCACCAGAGCCTTCAAAGTCAGTGAGTTAATGCTGGGGAATTGGGCCACCAGTTCATCAACAGCCTGACTTGCTGCACTCAAGTTACCCATTGCCAAATTCGCTGTCACCTGAATTGCAATGGCATCGCGATCGCCCCCAATTTGCTCCACCAGCCGCAGTGCGCCTGCAAAATCGTGTCTCGCCTCTGCGACTCGCGCCATCACCAGTAGCGCATCCACATTATCAAAAGGCAGATTTGCTAATGATTGCTGTGCCGTTTGCTCTGCCAGCAAATACCAGCTTCCTTCGCCCGTTGCCCGCGCCATTTGCAAATAGGACACTGCTAGCGATGCCCGCTCTAAACCCCCTTGAGGATTCTGGCGAATCCTTTGCTGATAAAAAGCAATCTCCTGCTGCACTAGTGCAGTCGGACTATATTCCTCTGTTAAAGCACCCGTAAACGGATAACGATAAGGTTCATCCAATGGATTAGAAAAGCGATTGCTGAAAGCTTCAATCCTGGAAATTACATTAGATTGAGTTAACAGCAATAGTGCAGTAGTAAGTGGCAAACCAATCCCAAAGATAATCCAACGTTTTGAGCTTTTCGGTTGAGCTTCATGACAAATTTCAGCCTGTCTCATGCTCCTTACTCCAAAAACTTTCTCAATCATTCATGCCTGTAGCCCTGTAGGTGAGTTCCGCTATGCTTCACCCGCCTACGTTAGAAGTTCGAGAATGATTCGATTTTTGTGTAAACGCGGACAGAATGCCTGCATTTACACAAAAAACTGAACGGATGTATCCCAGTTTTGCAAGTTTGCCCTCATCCCCCAACCCTTTCTCCCAGGCAGGGAGAAGGGGAGGCGGATTGAAGTCCCTCTCCCCAAATTGGGAGAGAGATTTAGGGTGAGGGCTACAAAAGTAAGATGCACCCAAACTGAACACACTCGATTGTTTTAGTTGGGCAATGCTAGATAAGGGAATGTTGGTTGCAATGGATCATGTCCCTGAGCCGGATTTCCGGGCGTTCCCTCGTAGGACACGTTATCAGTTGTCACCGCCCCGTTAGTCAAAATACTAAGGGTATCATCCACAACATCATCCATCAGCATTCGTCCACGAATTGGCGCACCCCGGCGATTGACTGCATTGGTGTAGCCGCTCGGACCTGTGGTGTCGATTCTCATCACATCTGGGAAAAAGGCCCCTGCGAGTGCCCCAATTCTTTCCCTATTGTTACCCAGGGCTGCAAGGGTTCGACTTGCCTCTGTCAAAACGAAACGTGTAAATCTGTTGTCGTCCCGTGTGGGCATGATCTGGTTGTAAATTTCGTATCCTCGCTGACTGATTATTAACCCTTCATTGACGGCTGGGCGAGCCAGTTGCTCAGTCTGGAAAAAGCGCCCAGTGGCTGGATCTTTCACTTGAAGCGATAGCCATACGTCAAAGGCTGTAGCATTTGTGCTGCCTTGAAGCAAGCTGCGCGGAACGCGGACAGCGATGGTGTTCACGTTGTAGCCTGTTGCAAAATCCACAGCCGTTTCTGGAGACTTGAACCCAACTGCGGGACCGATTCCTAAGGCTCCTGCCCGAACGCGGAAAAACTGCTCTACATCAAAGAAGAAAGGATCTTCTCGTAGCCCAGCAAACACGGTGATGTTGGAGTTACGAACGCGAACCTGATTGAGAACGGGTCTGCTGGCGCTAGACAGGGGAGTTGTGCGAATGGCTCTGTTGTCGGTGCCTCTGGTGGCGGTGGTGGTGGCTCCACCCCGTTCAATCACGGTTAAGGTGGCCCGCTGCTGGCGTAGACTGACGTTGGGGTTGCTAAAGGTGAATCGTAGCGTCAGGTCAGGCACAGCAGTAGGAACTCCGTTAACGTTGGAGACACGCGAAATCCGAAACTCATACTGGGCTTGAGAACTGAAGTAATATTGCACCCTTGCAACCGATCGCGGATTGGTATTCATCACCAGGATGATGTCATCTGCTCTGGCGTTGGGGTTCTGATCGATTTCTCGAAATGCGTACAGGTCAGTCAGGCTGAGGGCACGGCTTCTGATATCAATATCACCATCATCATGGTCAGAAGCTTTGATGCCCTGGGGACTCATCACCGTAGTCAAGCCTAATGCTAGCAATGCCACACTCAGGGCACAGCCAGCCAATCCAAGTGTTTTGACTATCATATTTGTACGTTTGGGGATTAAACGCCGCAAGGCTTCCCTGAGAATGGGCTTATCAGTCACCATCTGATGTCTCCTTGTGTACCTGGGTAGTAAAGGGGGTAGAGGGTGCATCCCACTTTTGTAGCCCTCACCCTAAATCCCTCTCCCAAAGC
>JAAUQZ010000213.1 GCA_012033355.1 Leptolyngbyaceae cyanobacterium RM1_406_9
CGAAGTCGCTGAGTTAACCCTGCCGAAGTGATGAGAATATGCACTTTAAAGCAACTTTGGTTGCATCCATTGGGGCATGGTTCCTTGCTTGCCCTGGTAAGCCTGCTAGCCGGGTGTGAATCCGTTTCCGTTGGGGGAGAGCAATCGCCCTCACTACCTTTACCGCACCGCCGCCGTCGGCTCAGCCATATGGCGTAGAAGGCACTCTCACCGAGCAAGAATTGACAGCACTAGTACACCTGTCCTTTCCTCAGAGCTACGGGGCAATTTCATCTCGTCTAGGCTTTCCAGCCAAACGGGATGCAGCCGCCGATTACTACCAGATTGAAGGCACTAACAATTGGGTCGCAGTCTGGTATGACGGGGCGATCGCCACTGGCTACGGCATTAGCAATCCTTGAGGGTAGAACCATGAAACAAAGAAGACTAGGGGCGATCGCCCTCACCACCCTCCTCATCCTGCCTGCTCTGCCCAGCCGTGAAGCCACTGCCCAAGGTGCAGCCGCCCCCGCGGCTGTCCAGTCCTGCCTGACCAACGTCTATTGCACTGCGGCTCTAGTCGTCATTAGTGGCATAACTTATTGGTCAGTCACTCAAAACGGCGAAACTCAATATTTCCCCTCAGAAGAGGGAGAATATTTAGAAGACCCTGAAGGAGCAACCGAAGACTGGGAAGAGCGTATCTGGGCGGGAGATGCAAATGAAGCAGCTAGACGCTGTAGGGATTTTGCGTTTAACAACCATGTCATCTATCGAGGCGTTGAGCAAATTCGGGGTAGGGCATGGCGTTGCAAAGTGCGTACTTATCGGAGTTAAAACACTATGAAATTTCTCACCAAATTCATCCTGGTCTATCCACTGGGGCAACTGCCACCCGATGTTAAGCTGGAAGACATCCCTGATGACGTGGATGTGAATGCAACCCAGTTTGAGGATTACATCTTTCAGTTTTCCAACACGCCCCCGGTGATAGGCGACAAGCACGACTTAAACAGCAATGGATGGATTGTGTCTCAAATCCACTCCTACCAGTCCAGTTCCACTACACCCGGGCCCGTGCAAACCGTTTTCACCGCTGTTTGCAGCCAAGACGGGGCAATTCCTCAACGGAATAACTGGGACGGAAACGACCCGATTCTCTATGTATCGTCCCTCACCAATGGAAAGCTGGCACTCAATGATGATGGAACCGCTCGATTTGGACTGGTTGAAAACATTGTCAACATTCCCTTTAACGAGCCGTTTGAAGACTGGGAGCTTAAATACTGCCAGTCCTTTGACCCAGCTGAGCGGATTGCAGTACAAGGCTTTAGCCAAATTATTTTGTGTTGGTGTAGAGAGCCTGCGCTAGTCGCCTAAACAGATGACTCAAACACCTCCTGAGCAGGGCGATCGCCCCAATGAACCCACCCTAACCGATGTCGTCAATCGACTAGATAAGCTCTCTACCGAAGTGGAGCGCTTCAACGATCGCTTTAGCAACTACCAGCAAGCAACTCAGTGGGTTGTGCAACTGGCATTCACCCTGATTGCCTCTGCCACCATCACCGTGATTGTCACCGCTGTCCTAAGACGCTAACCTGTTTGGCATCAACTGAAGTCAGCGTACTCCTCAAATAACGACATTAGGAACGCCCCGGCACTGCTGGGGCGTTTTCATTTGCACTTCATTGGGCATCTTTAAAAACGAAACTCCCCCGGCATCCGCAACCGAGGGAGCTTCTGCAAGCAAGTGCAACCAAAGCTAAGGATACCCATGATTGACCCAATAATTCTATGGGTGGGAGGGATTGTCATTCTTCTTGCCTGTGTAATGTTTTATCTCCTCATTGCAGAGCTATTTAAGCAACAGCAGCCTCAACCAGTCCCCCGCCTAACCCCCCGTATTAGGAACCAAGCAACTAGAACTCGCTTTCACAATGTTGGCTCTCAAGTTATTTTTACCAAACCTCAAACACCTCAAAAAATAGCAACGGCTCCACCCACTCCAATCGCTTCAATCCCTCCAACGGCTCCACCCACTCCAATCGCTCCACCCACTTCAAACCCCTCATATTCCCGCCGTGTGAGTGTAAGTGTCGAATCTAGGCTGTACCGTCTATTGCACGGCGATCGCGCTGGAGCCGTTCGCCTGATTGGGTCAATTAGAGCTAGAAACCCGGATAAATCAGAGCAATGGTGTTGGGATAAAGCAATCTTTGATTTGGAGCGCGATCGCCACTAACCCCCATCCCGGTTTCTCCGTGCCCATCCCCCCGTCGTTTCACCATCAACCCGGGCCGTCAACATCTCCAAACGGTTATTCATTGCAGTTTGAAGCGTTTTGAGTTCAATCAGCACATGACTCATCTCCTCAGACTCATCTTGTAACTTAGAAACCGCTTGTTTCATCTGTTCCTGATTGTTTCTCAAGTGATTGAAATCACGCTCTGCGGCATAAGCTTTCAGCTTTGAATCAGCCTGCTTATCCATCTCAGCCTGTAATCGCTGCTGCCAGTCGCGCCGAATGTTCTGGATGTAGCTTCTCACCCCGATGAGAGTGGCGATCGCCCCAAACAAAATTCCTGTGAGTGTGGCGACAACCTCAAGCATAATCACCCTCAACAATCACCACTAGTAAAGCGCTTGAATTTCAATCTGCCAGGGAGCCGGATAGTAAGGCAGTTTTCGCTTGATTTGCAGAGTGCGAGTCACCACACCCTGCAAGCGATAATCCCTTGGCACTGACAACGTAATGATTCGAGGTTCCAAATTAGGGTAAATCCGCCTGAATGACGTTTGCCCGTCTGTTGGAAAGTATTGGGTGATCCAACAATAGTTGAACGGGTCAATCGTCAAATGTTGAATCACCTTAAACGTCTCAGAATCCACCACATCAACTGGGTAGCTCTGCCACTCTTCAGTCGGAGTCAACGTGCCCAAAGAATGCCAGGGCATATCAACACCCCATCAAGACATTGATGTTGTCCACTGCCATATCCACAAACTCAACTGGGTCTAAGTCCTGACCTTCTAGCAGGTCTAGCAGGTCATCGGCTAACATTTCCCCCTGGGTGAGTTGGGCGATCGCCCTCTGGCGCTCAAACAGCTTTTCAATCTCAGTTTGTAAGTCTGAAGCATTGAAGTCTGGGTTTTCAGGCAGAAAGGTTTGAAATGGAGCTTGGACGCTAGCAGGCATTGATTCACCTCAAATTAGTTTGCGTGTTTCAGCCTGATAGGAAACGCGCCTGTTAGAGCCACCTGCAATTAGAGCCGTCCGAATCTCGGAGAAGGCATCGAACTCAGCATCAGTCGCCGTACTCTTGCCAAAAGCGTGAGAATAGTTCTCACCACCGTATTTCAAGTACCGCAAGCCAGTGATGTTTGATGTCGCAACAGTAGACGCGCCTGTGCCAACAAACAGGACAGCTCGGGCCGGCTTAAATCCAGGAATCCGCTGAACTGCTGAACCCGCTGTGGGAGTAATAGCCCGTGTGCCAACCGCCGAAGACATAATCGTTCTCGAACGCTGGGTAGTCGTGCCACGTATCCCGACACCTGCATCAATTTCAAACCCAAATGGGTCAATCGATAGCTCAATCGTGGGAGAGCGATCGCGCCCACCGCCCACGTTAGGAGTCCGGTCAATATCTGTTAGATGTTGAATGTAGCGGTTAAGAGCAGCGTTTAAGATAGCCCCTTGTCGAATGCGGGAATAGCGTCTAGACATATTGATAACTTAAGAAACTTCTCTTACAAAGTTATCAATAGAAAGAAGTCATCTTTTTTGCCGGAAACACGTAGACTTCCTTTGTTTTCAACCAGCCGATTACGCCCTAACTAAAGCCTCTCTTCTGCGCCATGTGGAATCTACTAATGTTATCGCATTTGGAATTCCATGAATATGTAATTCTGCGTACTGAAACCTGACCCAGCCAATCGGCATTCGCCTTGGAGCGCGTCTAGATTCCCCATATACCCGCTGTACAGGAGGGACGATAGGAGGATTTGACTCCCGCTCTACTACTGTCATCTTGTCACTGTCAGGAACATGACCTTGAATGCTCATTGCTTTACGAATGACGGCAATAGCATCACCTTTTGTGTAGCCATAAACGAGAAAGTTATATCCTTTTTCAGGCTCTTTATAACTGACTTTGATGCGCCCTTTATGCCACCTGTATCCTCCCCCTGTAGCAAACTCAGACTTGATTTTGTTGGCTAAAGTAAGCGCATTTGAAGGAGTAAATGTTTCAGACGTTTCATTGAATAACCTAAAGGAAACCTCAGCATCAATTGGGCTATAACCCGCCTCAATATCGTCCAGGTCTTCCCTAAAGTACATCGTGACTTGGGGCATGAACTTCACACTCTGCTGATAGGAGTCAGCAGGGATTGTGTAGAGAGGTGGGTGCAAGTCCTGAGCTTGTCTTAGCACGAAGTAAAACAACATCATGCGTAAGTTACTCATGATGGCACTGTCATCATCACGGATGGTGCAAGCCGTTCTCAGACTTCCTCTACCTGTGATGATCTCCTCATCCCACTCATCACCTCCTAGATCCCTGAAGCTCTCTCTCACGATCCTATTGTAGGAATTCATTAACACGCTTTGCAGGTGTTCCCATCGGTTAGTTCCCTCTGGCAATGGCATTTTTAATCACTCACTACTACAGGTGTTCTTTCGTGTTCAGGTGAAATTGGGGGCGACTGACTTTCTTCATCGTTACTCACTTCACTAGTCAAGGTAGGAATATTCTCAGGAACATCAAAGCCAGACGGATAGGGCCGCCCAGCCTCATCAACTCCTGCTATTGCTTGGCGTAATTGCTGGGTTTGAGTTCCAATTTCTGTAATCATTTCTTGTCCACTCAAAACCTCACCCGCTACCTCATCAATGTTTTCAATCACTTCTTGAGTCGTATCCAAGAACCTGAAAAAGCGGTTTTGAGTAAAGTTAGGGTTGGGATTCATCCACGCATAACAGTTCTCCGCAAATGTGCCAAACCTCTTTGCCGCATTACCAATCTTAGCGACGTAAGAACCAATAATTTCAAGGCTTTCCAGAACTGAATACATGATGGATTGAATGCTGAAAAGGATATTACTTGCAGCTTGATAGATTCTATTAGCTCTCTTCCAGTCTGCGCTGATTTCTGCGTAGTTTTCAGCCCCCACAATTTGAATAATGATATCCTCTACAGTTCCACTCACTAACCCCCCGATATCTATCGGGTTGCCTTCATCATCCCTTACACCAATTGCCGCAAGTCCATTGCTGATAGCACTAAACAATGTTTGACCCAATTGATTAGAGAGCATGAAGGCATTATGCAGCACTGTGATGAAGGTCAAGATATTGAGGAGTCTATCAAGGTGTGACCATTTGACAAACCTGTCAAAACCAGTTTTAAAGGTTTGAAGGAACCCAGAAATTCCCCCTACAATTTGGGGCCCTAACTTGTTGTCTATCCGGTTCAACTTTGCCATTATTTCAGCTAAACCAGCTAAATCAAGAGCTTGCATTCCGGCTTGTATCTCATTCAAGCGATTCCGATTATCAGCAATATCTCTCCTGATTTGTTGACTACAGGCGTTACCTTGACATGGATCACTCACGGTCGGATCTCCTGTGCTGGGGGGTGAAGTTGGGCGCTGTGGCGGTCGGGTCGTAGGGTTGGGGAGCCGGGGGAGCTGGGGAATAACGGGCGGTCGGGTCGGGGGTCTAGTTGGAGGTGTCCCAGTCGCAGGAATTACAGGGGTTTCAGGTGTTTGAGGACGAGGGGGCGGAGGTGTAATCGTTGGTATACCCGTGACCGGATTTTGAGGGATGACCGATGGAGGTTGCCTCACAGGGCGCTGAGGAACTACCGGGGGCTGTACTGCGGGGGGTGTTTGTGGCGATCGCTGGGGCGGTCGCTGTGGATTGAAGGGCGGTTGAGTTGAGGGATTCCAAAAAGGATTACGAATTGGAACCGCTGTACCAGGAATTGCTGTTCCTGGCACATTTGCAGCACGACGAGCCGGGGCATGGGTCGGGAGTTGCGACGGGGCACGGGTCGGAGTCTGCGACGGGGCACGGGTCGGAGTTTGGGCGGGAATTGGTGGGGGTGTTGGCTGAGGTTGTGGGTTGGTCGGGTCAGGATGCCTCGGAGGGTTAACGGTCGGCTGAGGGTTGGGATACAGGGGAAGGGCTGAAGGGATTTCAGGTTGTGGTAAGGGTTGAGGTGCTGCCTGTGGTTGTGGAGCAACAGGAACTAAGCGCAATGTAGGAGGGTTAACGGGTCGTCTATGACGTGCAGCCGGGCCATTGGGGTTAATACCTGGCAGAGGCGGAGAACCTGGGAGGGGCGGGGGGTTGCCTCCTGTATCCGGTCTTCCATCACGCCTAGACGTTCCCGTGATAGTAACTCGGTGGTCTGTGTTGGTTGTTGCGTTAGCGGCAAAAATCCGAACGGGGGGACTGTCGGAGGAAATTAAGTCAAAAACAAGATTTGAACCAGAGATATAAGAGACAGTTCCCAAAATTGGGCCCGTTGCTAGTGAGGAAGTACTATTAGGAAATTCGTTTCCCGTGTTTTTAGACTTAAAGTAAGTGTCATAGAACACCCTGTAGGACACACCTGGCATCTGTCCCCCCAGAAAAGGAGGAGCGGGGGGCCGTGGTCCAGGGTAGCCAGGTTCACAGGGAAGAATCCCTAATTCGCACAATAGGAGCGGATCAGCACTCTGAAGAGACGACAAAGGCGGGCCACCTGCTCCTCGTGGACGGGTTGCTGTAGTGGGGCGGGGAGTTGTAACTCGTGGGATGCTGGGAGCTTGCGACACTCCAGGCAATGACCGGGGCACATAGCGGCGAGGGGGAAGGGGCGGATCAAACCGACTAGCAGAAGGAATGTACTGGCTAGGAGTATAAAGCGATGGGCGTGACATCGCATTGTTAACCACTGGCGATCGAGTCGGTACACCTGGAGAGGAACCCGTAAACTGTGGCGGTCTGCCGTCAAATTGCCGGGGTAAGTTTGAGGCTCCTGGCTGATAGGTAGAACGAGGGATAGGGGCTGTGTTGACTGGGGGCGGGGGCGATGCTCTGACGTGGTGGGGGGTGGTTGGCGAGGACGACGGAAAGGGGCGATCGCGTTCGCCCCTACCGTTCTGAGAATGTTAGGGAGAGATCTGGGGGGAGATGAGGGGACAGCAGAAGTAACCACTAACTCTTGAATTCCGTAGGGATTGCAGCGTTACTGAGGTCTAGAGCATGAGTCCAGATTTTTCCTGCTCCTCGTTGCCAGTTTGCATTTAGCTGAATAGAAGTCCGAGTGATGTAACGCCACACATCCGGATCGCTGGCTGTAATAAAGAATGGTGCTGCACTGATAGCAAGTTCAGCGTTTCCTGTGCTTTCAATAACAGTTAACGAGGGGTGAAGATGTTGCAGGACGGTTGTAGCCCAAACTTCCAACTTCTCAACCGAGTTGATAGTGGAGGGCAAGTCGGTCGTGGCGAAAGCAACCATGAGAGAATCCTTGTACTAAAAGATTCTCTTATTAAAGCTATTTCAATAGAATTTGAAAACTTATTTGAACCTCCTCGAAAATAAGTTTTCACACAAAAAGCTTGCTTAAAAAGACAAGGATAACCTTGTCTTTTTAAGCAAGCTTTAAGCACGTTGAAGAGCGAAGGTGGTAGACTCTAACACTAGCAAGGGTTCTAACGCATGGGTAATAGGACTGCAAATCCCTTACCCCCAGTTCGAATCTGGGTGCCGCCTTCATATGTTGCGTTGTTGTAGGAAATGCAGCGAAACTTAATAAACGAACGACAAGTTGTTTTTGTGGCACTAAATGCAAATCCGAAGGCAAATGAGTTTTATTTGAAATTGTTGTTTAAACTCGCATCAGTGTAGCAGGATTCATTGATGAAATTAACGGCTGACAGAGTGCATCAGCACTTCGGGATGGCGAGTTCCAGCCGCAGCACCGATCGGGACAATTGCTTCAATTTGTTGAAGTTCGTCAACCGTCAAATCAATCGCCAACGCGCTAACACTTTCATGCAGTCGTGATTGACGTTTCGTGCCAGGAATGGGGATGATGTCTTCGCCTTTTGCCGGCAACCAGGCGATCGCAAGTTGAGCAGGCGTACACTGTTTCTGGGCAGCAATCTGCTTGATCTTTTCCACCAGTTCCAAATTGCGATAAAAGTTTTCACCTTGAAAGCGGGGATTGTGCCGCCGAAAATCATTGGGCGGGAAGTTATCAGGAGATTGAAAGGCTCCGGTTAAAAATCCTCACCCTGGCGGTGAGTAGGCAACTAAACTTGTTCCCAATTCTCGGCAGACGGGCAGCACATCGGTTTCAGGCTCTCGCGTCCAGAGGCTGTATTCTGTTTGCAGCATGGCAATGGGATGGATGTGAGAGGCTCGACGCAAGGTTTCAGCTCCTGCTTCTAAAAGTCCGGCATGGGGCACTTTGCCCTGTTGAATCAGGTCTGCGATCGCCCGTCCTAAATCAGTTGTAAGAAGAGTAGATTGTGAGAGGCGCACCCCGGAGGGGTGCGCCTCTCACAATCTATTTAGGATGGCTATATCTGCCGACTCGATAACGTCAACACTTTACCCATCCGTTGAATGAGTTCGATCGAGCTAATCAGGGTGTTTGCCATCGGGTTTATCCTATCTATCGTGAGTAAGTTAAGAAGAAACGGTTTCTGTTTTCTTCAGCCTGCGACATGAGTTCATCGTAGGTTGAATCCACCTTTGCCTAAATACATAGACCTTGCAGATGATTGCCTAATTCTCTCAAGCAAGGATTGTTGTATCTCCTGCTGCGTATACACCAGGCACAGAGGTTTGTTGATCTTCGTCAGCAGAAAGTACGTGATAGAACACACTCTGCATTGAGCAGCTCAGTTTGGAGCAGCAAAGGGCAAAGTTCCAGGTGAACCTAGAATTTCGTCGCCAATCTCGGCAGAAATGCGATCGAACAACTCCATATTAGTTATATCGGTCCCATTCTGGGTTCCCACTGTAGCGATGAGTCGAGCAAAGGCACTGGGCGCAGCAATCATTAATCCATGAGCGGGTTGCTCTCCGGTCGCAGCAACAACGTGAGGCGTGCCAACTGGAATTAAGAAGTTTTCACCTGTAGTGAGTATGACTTTCCTTTCATCTGTTCAAACTGTAAGCTCCCCTTGCAATATGTAGAGATGTTTGGAATAGCGCGAACATCAACCAGCGCAAGCAATGGAACTTAGGGTTGTCCTAATTGTGCCAGTGCATCTTCAAATTGGCGCACTCGAAAACGGACAATTGCCCCGTAATTACGAGTGCTTCAAATATTTACATCTGGGTATAATGTTGCCAATCAAAAGAAAATCATTACCAGAGATAGCGAAAGCTGTAAGTATAAACTCAGTCCAATCATTACATCATTTTCTAGCGAATTCAGATTGGTCAGTAGATCAATTAAAACAAAAGAGACTAAAAAAACTAAAGAAGGCGTTAGATGGTAATAAGATTACAGTGATAATAGATGAAACAGGGGACAGAAAAAAGGGTAAAAAGACTGATTATGTAGCGAGGCAATATTTAGGGAGTGTAGGAAAAGTTGATAATGGAATAGTTTCAGTCAATGCTTATGGCGTTTACTTGGATATAACCTTTCCATTAGTGCTAAGAGTATTCAAACCGAAAGGGACACTAAAAGAAGGAGATAAATATAAAACCAAAATAGAGTTGGCATCAGAAATTATTACAGAATTAGTTGAAGAGGGCTTTCAGATTGAACTGGTACTGGCAGATAGCTGATATGGAGAAAGTAGCCGATTTTTGAGAAAACTGGGTGAATACAACTTAGCCTATGTAGTAGCGATTAGAAGTAATCACGGAGTCTGGATGTCCTCAGAGCGGAGCGTTAGGGCGAATAAGTGGTGTAAATTCGAGAGAACGTTTAGCAACCAAAAATCAGAAACTAGATACATTAGGGAAATAATTTATGGTAAAAGGAGAGCCATAACTTATTGGGAAATAACTACCGACCCAGAAACCATGCCGGAGAGTTCTACAACATTTATAATGACAAATCTTCAGGGGAACCTGAAGAAGACTTTAGGTGATATGTATGGATTAAGGACTTGGGTAGAATATGGTTTTCGGCAATGTAAGCAGGAACTGG
>JAAUQZ010000214.1 GCA_012033355.1 Leptolyngbyaceae cyanobacterium RM1_406_9
CAAGATGGAACTGTATGAGTGAATTGAGTAATAATCTTGAGCGATCGCCTGCTAATCTATTGTGGCTAGGCTTGCCCGTTGGGTTAACCGTTCTGTCTCTATGCACCGCCTTTTTGCCTGAACAGCTCTTAGAAGAAAAACTGCGAGAAGCAAAAACGGTTAGACAGATTTCGCTGTTCTGTGCCGGGGTGGGTAGCTTTGCGGCGCTGTCGATGGGTCGCAAGCTGATTCGACATGAGCCATCTGGAGAATCAGTTCCTGTTGCAGAACTGGCTGATGTCGCACAAGCTCATGCGGTACCAGCCCCTTTGGAGGTCAGCGCTTTTGAGTCAACGCCTGACTTGCTTGAGGCAAAGCAAGCAGCTACCCGTACAGAGATAGCTACAGACATACTCCCTGACACAGATACAGACACAAATCCAAACACAGACATAGACATCAGTACAGACACAAATCCAAACACAGACATAGACATCAGTACAGACACAAATCCAAACACAGGCATAGACATCAGTACAAACACAGACGTAGAGGCAGAGGATGCTTCTCAAAATCTTGATGTACAGCGGATTTTGCAGCTAATTGCAAGTCAGGATGAAGCAAGGCGGTTAGAGGGGCGATCGCCCTACGCCAGCTAAGTCAGATGGAAGACTTGAAAGGCTTAAACTTGAGCGGGCTGTGCTTTAGAGGAGCCAATTTAAGCCAGGCAAATCTGCCCCATTGTGATTTGAGTAACGCAGATCTGAGCGGTGCTGATTTGGGCGGTGCAGATCTGCGTCAGACCAACCTCAGCCGTGCAAACCTGAGTCGCACCAACTTGAGCCAGTCCAAACTAGACAAAGCAAACCTCAACTATGCCAACCTCAGCGGAGCTAACCTGAATCAGGCTAACCTCAACCAAACTAACCTGAGTCAGGCTAACCTGAGCCGGGTCGATTTGAGTCAAGCAATCCTAACTGAAAGTCTATTAATCAGCGCGGTGTTAGAGGGGGCAAACCTCAACCACGTCAACTTGAGTGGCTCAACTTTAGACAGTGCAATTCTCAGCCGCGCTGATTTTAGCCAGGGCAATCTCTCTGAAACCAGCTTGAGAGCCACACAGATCATTGGATCAAATCTCCGTCGAGTCAGGCTACACCGTGCCAAACTGAACCAGGCTATCCTAACCGGGGCAAATTTAGACGGTGCAATCCTAGACGGTGCCGATTTGTATGGCGTGGAGCTAAGCGGTGCAAATTTAAATGAGGTGAATCTGATTGGTGCCATTCTTATTGACGCAAATTTCAACCAAACCAACCTGAACCAAGCCAATCTCTGGAAAACCGTCGTTGACCCAGACAGCCTCAGACCCGCATTCCTCTGTGGCACCACGCTCCCCGACGGAACCGTAGACAATCGAGACTGTCCAAACTAACCCTGCCTGGCGTTGCTGATTTGAGCGTTGCTGATTTGAAGGATTGAGAAGGGATAGTAAGGGCAACATTCACATCCCTTCTCGTAGCTGGATTAAGCAGTACCCCATCCCCTAAAATCCCACCTAAGCTATAAAGATGGGTTATCAACGAGGTGGCAATGGAAATTGGTGTGCCCAAGGAAACGAAGGATTTAGAGTTTCGGGTGGGGCTGAGTCCAAACAGTGTACGAGTGCTGTGTGACGGTGGACATACGGTTTTTGTCGAAACCGAAGCAGGCATTGGGGCAGGCATTGCCGATGAAGATTACATTCAGGCGGGGGCAAAGATCGTCTTGCAGCCTGAAGATGCCTGGAATCACGAACTGGTGGTCAAAGTAAAAGAACCGCTGGCTCCTGAGTATCCGCTAATTCAGAAGGGACAGCTTCTGTTTACCTATCTGCATCTGGCAGCAGATCGGGCGTTAACAGAAAGATTGATCGAGTCGGGGGTGACGGCGATCGCCTACGAAACCGTCGAAGTCAACCGCGCTCTCCCTCTGCTAACTCCCATGAGCATCATCGCTGGACGGCTCTCGGTGCAGTTTGGCGCACGCTTCCTGGAAAAACAGCAGGGCGGACGCGGCGTTCTTCTGGGCGGCGTACCGGGCGTTAGACCGGGGAAAGTGGTGATTTTGGGCGGTGGCGTAGTCGGCACCGAGGCCGCCAAAATTGCCGTAGGTCTGGGCGCTCAGGTACAAATTCTCGATATCAGCGTAGAACGTTTGGCTTACTTAGAAACGCTGTTTGGCTCTAGGGTTGAGCTGCTTTATAGCACCGCTCCCCAGGTCGAAGCTGTTGTTCCAGATGCCGATTTGGTTGTTGGGGCGGTACTGGTGCCTGGACGCAAAGCACCCGTGTTGGTGACTCGCGCCATCGTTGAACAAATGCGTCCCGGTTCGGTGATTGTGGACGTTGCGGTGGATCAGGGCGGCTGCATCGAAACGCTGCACCCTACTTCTCATAGCCATCCTACCTATGTAGAAGCAGGTGTGGTGCATTATGGCGTACCGAATATGCCGGGAGCCGTTCCCTGGACTGCAACTCAGGCGCTTAACAACAGCACTTTCCCCTATGTGCTGAAGTTAGCCAACTACGGCTTCAAAGCGCTAGATGTCGATCAGGCGTTGGGTAAAGGGCTAAACGTTCACAACCATCAACTGGTGCATCCGGCGGTGAAGGAAGTTTTTCCCGATTTGTAGAGACAGCACCTCTGAGGGGTTAAGATCTTTGACTTCTCCAAAGAAGTCGAAGATCTGGGCGCTGCATTCAGCGGATATCTAACAGAATTTTGCTCAAACCAGACAACAACATTGGCAGAGGCATTTTGTCGTCTTGAATTGCGGTCTTAAAGCTGGGACGTGCTTTAAGACGGTTGAAATAGGAGGCGATCGCAGAGCGCACGCCATTTTGCCAAAAATGACCAAATCCTAACTCGTTCAATCGGTTCAAAATGGCTGTCCATACTACGTCTGCCAGGGAGTAGGTTGTTCCACAGAGCCAAGTTGTTTTGCTAAGTTGAGCTTCTAGCTGATCCAGCAGCGGCTCAATTTTTGCATTGATACTTTTCATCTCCTTAACATCTCTAATGGTGAAGTTTAACTGCTCCACAATCTTCAACTTTTTGCATACTGCTCTCTCAATTCAGGATGCGATCGCATCAGGTGAAGCAACATTCTTGCCTTAATCTGAACTGATCGCCGCAGTATAGCGCCTTCGATTCCTCGAAAGTTGCCGTACATGACTTCCAACATGGGAAATTGATTTTGCAAATCAATCCAGTCATGCATCTGTTCGACTGACGCTGGTTCAGCAGGAGTTAATTGGGGTGGAAATTGTTCATCCAGATATTGAATGATAATGGCTGAATCAGTAATAATTTGGCTTTTGTGAATCAGAGTTGGGACAACGCCTTTAGGATTTAGCCGGATGTAATCAGGCTGCAAATTCTCAAAGGTCAGTAGATTGAGCGGATGATGTTTCCATTCCAGGTTTTTCTCCGCCAAAACTAGCTTTACTTTTTGAGAGCAAAGCGACTCTGAAGCGTAATACAGTTCCAGCATTTTCGTGTTTCTCCGATTAAGCCCGTGACATCACAGCGATACCTGCAACAATCAGGCTAGATGCGAGGAAGTAATTAATGGTGAGACGTTCGCTGAATAAGCTGTAAGCCAGGATTGCAGTTGCCGCAATCCGAATGCCTGAAACGACAGGAACAGCAGTCGAGACGGGTAGCTGCTGTAAGGCTTGGGTGAAGAAAATCAGGTCAAAAATGTAGCAGGCGATCGCTCCCATAAACCAAAACGAAGTCACCATTTCAATCAGACTAGGACTTGGCAAAACGAGGTTTGCCTGCTTTAGGAGCAGGTTGCCAGCACAAGTTCCCATCGCAGACAGCCCTAGCGTTACCCAGGCATACTCCATAGGACGAATTATCTTTGAATCACAACAGTTGTTATGCAGATAAACATAACAACTGTTGTGATAGAATGTCAACATCAATATGGCTACCGCCATAACTGTTAAATCTTTGGCAAGCAATGAGTTATGATAACCGCCGACTAGAAGTAACTGAGGCTGCCTGGCGCGTGATTGTGCGTGAGGGACTCGACCGGGCAAGTATGCGGGCGATCGCCCAAGAACTCGGCTCTTCAACCGGGGTTGTGACTCACTACTTCCGCGATAAAGACGAACTTATGCTACTCGCGCTGGAACGAGTGTTTGAAAAGCTGCTCCAGGATATGGAAACTGCTGCAAAAGGGCGAGAAGGATTCGATCGCCTGGAGCAAATGATTCTTGCGGCGCTGCCTACTTCAGTTCAAGGCATACCTGGCTGGCAGGTTTGGATCGCTTTTTTGGGATATGCGATCGGACGTGAAAATTTGGTTCAGGAACACCGAAAGCGTTACGACTCCCTATGTCACCTGATTAGTCAGGAGCTAGCTAAGTTACAGGCGATCGGGTTAATTCGAGCGGGTCTTGATCTCACTCAAGAATCAAATGCCCTGATTGCACTGGTGGACGGCATTGGCACAGGCGTTGTGATTAATCCTGAAAAATTTTCCGCAGAACATCAACAATACCTCGTGCATCGATATCTCAGTACCGTGTTAGCAAAACAAGAACTGTAAAGATAATCTCGTATTACGAGGTTATCTTTTGTCGTTGGGTTCCACTTTGCTCCACCCAATCCTTTGGCTAGGTAGACCTATGACTATGTGGACTTAGTAGATTTACTGGTCTTGCGGCTGGAACCCGTTTTTGTGGTGCGCGATCGCGTGGACTTCGAGGAAGCTGAGCTAGTTTTCGTCGTTTTACGGCTATTAGCAGACTTAGTAGTTTTGCTTTTAGACCCGTCAACTGACTCATTCACCGCTTCTGTCTCAGAATCGTCCATCTCATCAACTTCAGCCGTCTTAGTTGACTTTCGCCCGCGAGTAGACTTGGCTTTAGTACCAGCCTTTTCAGCCAGCAATTTTACCGCCGTTTCCAGCGTGACAGACTCAACCGCCGCGCCTTCAGGCAGCGAGGCATTCACCTTGCCATGCTTGATATAAGGTCCATAGGGTCCGTCATAAATGTTAACGGGTTCGCTATCGCTGGGGTGGGCACCCAGTTCACGTAGGGGTTTAGCCGCTGCTTTGCGTTTGCCGCGCCCGCTTTTAGGTTCCGCCAATAGCTCTAATGCTCGTTCTAGCGTGACCGTCAGCACATTATCGTCTCCCTTTAAGGAGCGATAGTCCTTACCTTCCTTGCCCTGATCGTGAACGACATAAGGTCCAAACCGCCCCAGGTTTGCCTGAATTTTAGCGCCTGTTCCGGGGTGTGCGCCCAGCAGTCGAGGCAAAGCCAGCAAGCCCACTGCCATTTCCAGGGTGACATCTTCCATCTTCACGCCTTTGGGCAGGGAGGCGCGTTTAGGCTTGGGGTTTTCTTCAGTCACATCGCCCAACTGCACATAAGGTCCATACGCCCCAATCAGCAGGTAAATTGGTTCACCCGTTTCAGGATGGAATCCTACTTTGTCTGGCCCTTCAGTTTTTTGACGCAGCAGCACCTCTACCTGGTCGGGGTCAAGGTCAGCGGGGGTAAGGTCTTGCGGAATCGATGCTTTAACCGGGCCGCTGCCGTTTTCAGCTTCAATGTAGGGGCCATAACGACCAATTCTCACTTTTGCAGCTAGCCCTTCTAGCTCGACTGCGCGTGCGTCGTTAGGATCGATCTGGCTTTCTCGCTCTCTCACCTGAGTTTCAAGTCCGCTATCACCCAGGTAAAACTCCTTCAGGTAAGGCAGCCAGTCTGCCTCGCCCGTCGAAATTTCGTCCAGGGTTTGCTCCATTCGAGCGGTGAAGCTAGTGTCTACCAGGTCGGGGAAATGCTTTTCTAGCAGCGCGGTAACGGCAAAGGCCGTAAAGGTGGGCACCAGGCTGTTGTTTACCATCTGAGCATAGCCCCGGTCAATGATCGTGCCGATGATGCTGGCGTAGGTGCTGGGGCGACCAATGCCTTCACTTTCCAGCGTTTTCACCAAAGACGCTTCGGTGTAGCGGGCAGGCGGTTGGGTTTCATGACCGATCGCTTCCAGTTCACTACAGCCGGGATGATCCCCCACTTGCAGCGTCGGCAAAATTACTTCCTGGTCTTCAATCGCCGCATTCGGGTCATCAGACCCTTCTACATACGCCCGAAAGAAGCCGGGAAAATCAATTCGCTTGCCTGTCGCGCGGAAGTTGGCATCGGCAACTTGAATTTGAGCCGTAATGTGGGTCTGACGCACTTCTGCCATCTGAGTCGCGACAGTACGTTTCCAGATCAGGTCATAGAGCCGCAGTTCCCGACCTTCCAACCCGGTTTCTTGAGGCGTGCGGAAGCTGCTGCCTGCGGGACGGATGGCTTCGTGTGCTTCCTGTGCGCCTTTACTTTTGGTGGAATAGCGGCGGGGTTCAGGGCTAAGGTAGTTGGTGCCATACATTTGCTCAACACAGCTACGGGCGGCGGCGATCGCCTGCTGAGACAAATTCACCGAATCCGTTCTCATGTAAGTGATATAGCCCTGCTCATACAGGTTTTGCGCCGTCCGCATGGTTTCCCGTGCGCTCAGTCGCAGCTTGCGGTTAGCTTCCTGCTGGAGCGTTGAGGTCGTGAATGGTGCGGAGGGCTTGCGTGTAGAAGTCCGTTCTTCCAGGTTAGAAACCGTCCATTCGCTTTCCTGTAGCCGCTCCTGAAGCGTTCTCGCCTCTGCCTCATTCAGCAGCAGCACTTCTCGACCCGCAGCAATTTGTCCAGTCGATTCATCAAAATCGCTGCCCGTTGCCAGACGAGTACCACCCAGCGTTACTAGACGAGCTTCAAACGGCGTTTTATCTTTGGTCAGCGTTGCCTTCAAATCCCAGTAGGAACCCTTGCGAAAGGCGCGGCGCTGACGCTCTCGACTGACCAATAGCCGCACAGAAACCGACTGAACCCGTCCGGCAGACAAACCAAAAGCAATTTTTTTCCACAGCAGCGGCGACAGCGTGTAGCCCACCAATCGATCTAAAATTCGTCGGGTTTCCTGTGCGTGAACTAGCTGTTCATCAACATCCCGGCAGTTTGTCAAAGCTTCCTGAATTGCGTCTTCGGTAATTTCGTGAAACACCATGCGCTTGACCGGAATCTTCGGCTTGAGGACTTGCAGCAGATGCCAGCTAATGCTTTCGCCCTCGCGGTCTTCGTCCGTTGCCAGCACTAGCTCCTGAGCATTTTTGAGCGCGTCTTTGAGCGCTTTAACAACTTTCTTTTTGTCTTTAGGAATGACATAAAGCGGCTCAAAATCAGCGTCTACGTTGACTCCAATTTTTGCCCACTCTTCTCCCTTGACCTGAGCCGGGATTTCGCTGGCAGACTGGGGCAAGTCGCGGACGTGTCCCATCGACGCTTCTACCTGGTAGCCCGCAGGCAGGTAGTTGCGAATAGTCCGAGCTTTGGTGGGAGATTCGACAATGACGAGAGTTGACATAAGGCTCAATCGCGCTTCAAGGGAAAACCAGAGGTTGTCGTAACTAGATGCAGATTCACAGAAATCAATCGGCTCAACTTTCAACCTAACCAGGGTTAAGGGTTTGATGCAACAGTGTGAGTAGATACTCTGATCTCTACTTATAGCGGATATCAGCAGAAATCAAGGATGAGATTGTGGCGATCGCCCCAGATTAAACAGGTTTGCAAGGTATGATCCACTATGGAAGGACTGCGATCAGACTGCGCCAAAGGTCACTAACGGTTGGAATCACGGGCAAATCTCGATTGATTTGATGCTTTGCTCGGTTCCAAATTTTTTAATCTCGTTCATCCCTTAACCTGCCGATCTTGTTTAACCAGCCAAATTTATGGATTTTGCCAATCTTGTAGCCCAACTCAACGCCGGAACCATCTTGCCAGAGGGAATCGTTATTGCCACTCTGCTGCTGGTTTTGGTTGGTGATCTGATTGTGGGGCGATCGTCCTCACGCTGGACCCCCTACGTGGCGATCGCCGGACTGCTTGCCGCAGTCGTCGCCCTCTACTTCCAGTGGAATAATCCCAACTCGATCTCCTTCTTGGGCGGCTTTAACAGCGACTCCCTCAGCGTTATTTTCCGGTCGATCATCGCCCTCTCAGCGGCGCTGACCATCCTCATGTCCGTTCGCTATGTCGAGCAGTCAGGCACCTCCCTAGCAGAATTCTTGGTAATTCTGCTGACTGCCACCCTCGGCGGAATGTTCATGGCAGGGGCAGACGAGCTAGTCATGACCTACGTTTCCTTTGAAACACTGGGCATCTCCTCCTACCTGCTGACGGGCTACATGAAGCGCGATCCTCGCTCCAACGAAGCAGCACTCAAATACCTGCTGATCGGCGCTTCTAGTTCGGCAATTTTCCTTTACGGCATTTCCCTGCTTTACGGGCTATCGGGCGGCGAAACTCGCCTCAGCGCCATCACCAACAGCATTCTCAGCAACAACTTAGACCAATCCATCGGGCTGCTGATTGCCCTGGTCTTTGTGATTGCCGGAATCGCTTTCAAAATCGCTGCCGTCCCCTTCCACCAGTGGACACCCGACGTTTATGAAGGCTCCCCGACCCCCGTTGTTGCCTTCCTTTCCGTTGGCTCCAAATCTGCCGGATTTGCCCTAGCGATTCGTCTGCTGGTTAGCGCCTTCCCCGCTGTCTCCGAGCAGTGGCACTTTGTCCTAGCGGCTCTGGCGATTCTCAGTATGCTGCTGGGAAATGTGGTCGCTCTAGCTCAAACCAGCATGAAGCGACTGTTGGCTTACTCCTCCATTGGTCAAGCAGGCTTCATCATGATCGGTTTGGTTCTAGGTACTCAGGCAGGCTATGCCAGCATGGTGTTTTACCTGCTGATCTATCTGTTCATGAACCTGGGCGGCTTTGCCTGCATCATTCTGTTTACCCTGCGAACGGGAACTGACGAAATCAGCGAGTACAGCGGACTGTACCAAAAAGACCCGCTGCTCACCCTCTGCCTCAGCGTTTGTCTGCTCTCCCTCGGTGGAATTCCGCCGCTGGCAGGCTTCTTTGGCAAGCTTTACCTGTTTTGGGCGGGTTGGCAAGCCGGAGCTTACTGGCTAGTGCTGCTGGGACTGATCACTAGCGTTATCTCGATTTACTACTACATCCGCGTCGTCAAGATGATGGTGGTAAAAGAGCCAGAAGAAATGTCCGAAGCCGTGAGAAACTACCCCGCAGTAAACTGGACGTTGCCCGGAATGCGCCCGCTCCAAGTTGGTGTAGTGTTTGCCCTGGTGACAACTTCGCTGGCAGGCATCCTCTCCAATCCGCTGTTTACCCTGGCGAATAATTCTGTGCTGCTGACTCCCATGCTTCAGCCCACTATCACCACAATTCAACCTGCCCCAACCCCTGAGACTCCTGGTTACGCTGATTTGGAATCGGAGGTTAAAGAGGCGATCGAGGGTTAGAGATAAAAAATTAACCCTAACTGAGGGAGAAGCATACAGGTATTACGCTTCTCCCTCAACTGTATCTTTATCTTTCCTTTGCTAGTCATCCCCAGTTGAGCTATAGCTGTAGCCATACTGCTTAGGACAAGGGGCTTAAGCCCCTTGTTCATGGGATAGGTGCTTCACGTCTAGAGAATGTCCTAACCTAGATGGCTACAGCTATAAAACTGAAATTCAGTGGGACAACATTAATTATTTATAAATCAAGATTCCTATAAAGAAGCACGAAAAGGTGTTACTACTTACAAAGCTTCAGAGATAGGAAATACTCTAAGTGGTTGCACTCACAGAAGCTAGGCTAATTACTAGGTCTAGAGCCTCCTTTGGGCTAGAGATTAACTTTGATAAGGGGGAAGGAGATCCCTCGCGTGTTTTTGTTGCTATGTCTGAGCTTATCAAAGCTTGCCAAGACATAGATAGAAAACCAGAAGTGTTGAATCTAGACACAAAACTTTACATCAGACTATACAAGCGTCTCTGGCAGCAGATCATAGCTCCAGTGAACAATTGAGCATCGCCGACTCAATTCTAATTGCAGATAGCGAAATTTA
>JAAUQZ010000215.1 GCA_012033355.1 Leptolyngbyaceae cyanobacterium RM1_406_9
TAACTCAGAGTACGTAGGTTGACATAGAGCACATGGATTTTGGTGTCGGGTTTCTTTCCAACAATGTGATGCTGCCAATCCTGGATTTCTTCTACGGGATTGTGCCAAGCTATGGTCTAGCCATCGTGGCTCTGACGCTAGTTATTCGGTTTGCCCTTTATCCACTCAGCGCAGGCTCGATTCGCAGTATGAGGCGGATGCGTGTTGCCCAACCCGCCATGCAAAAACGGGTTAAAGAAATCCAGGAGCGCTACAAGGATGAACCTGCCAAGCAGCAGGAGGAAATGAGTAAGGTTTATAAAGAATTTGGTAATCCCCTGGCAGGGTGTTTCCCAGTTCTTTTGCAAATGCCTATCCTGTTTGCTCTGTTTGCCACCCTACGTGGGTCGCCTTTTTCTGACGTTAACTACTCCGTCAACCTGCAAATTTTTCCGTCCGAGCAGATTGAGCAGATTCAGCCGCAGGCATTTGTCACCAAGCCGCAGAACATCTATGTCGCTGATGGCGTTCATGCTCCCGTGTCTGCGGTAATTCCAGGAGGAAACCGACTGGCAGCAGGTGAAAAGACCAGCATTGAGTTTCAAACCGCCGAAGGGACTTCGCTCAAGCAGCTTTTAGACGAATATCCTGAAACGCAAATTATACCTGGGTGGAAAGTAACTAAGGGTGAAGATTTAGTCCGATTTGACGAAGACGGAAACTTGGAGGCTCTTAGCTCTGGTGAGGTAACGCTTCAGGGCACAATTCCGGGACTGGCAGCAAACAAAGGATTCTTATTCATCGACGCGCTTGGTCGAGTTGGGGCCTTTGATGAAGATGGGGCAATCCACTGGGATATTGTCGGCATGGTTATCTTCTTTGGGCTTAGCCTCTACATCAACCAGCTACTCTCTGGTCAGGGCGCTAGTTCAAACCCTCAACAGACTGCGGTAAACAAGGTCACCCCTGTTCTGTTTTCAGGAATGTTTCTATTCTTCCCGTTGCCTGCTGGTGTACTGATGTACATGGTGATTGCAAACATTTTTCAAACGCTGCAAACGTTTATCCTGTCGCGAGAGCCTCTGCCTGAAAATCTTCAGAAGATTGTGGACGCTGAGGAGAAAGCAAGCGGGAAGTCAAGCGATGACGAAGAGGGTAGAGAAACTCTTCCATTCGAGCCAAAGCGTTCCAAGAAGAAGGCCTGATGGTTGCGCTTATGGATGAGAGCCAATTGCAGCGCGGGCAAGAGTGGTTAGAAAAGCTGCTAGAACTAGCTGGATTGTCTGCTTCAGTTGGCACGGACGCGGAGCAAACGCAGCAGGAAGGCAGCTACTGGTTAGCAATTGACTCTACCTCTCTGACTTCTGAACAGGTTGAAACTTTAATCGGTGTAGACGGATCTGTCTTAGATGCAGTTCAATATCTAGCTAATACAACGCTTAATTTAGGGCAGACAGAGGATCAGCAGTGTGCCTACACGGTTGAGCTAGATGGCTACCGCGCTAGGAGGCAGGCTGAGCTACAGGCGATGGCTGAGCAAGCGGCAGCTAAAGTGCGTGAAACAGGCGAAGAGTTTGAAATGGTCGCACTGTCGTCTGCTGAGCGTCGCCAGGTTCATACTTTTCTCAAGTCCTTTGAAGATTTGGAAACTTACAGCCGAGGACGAGAACCCGATCGCCGTCTAGTTGTCCGTCCACTCCAAAGCTAGTTGAACGTTTCGTCTGTCCGTCCATGCAGATGGTAGAGGAAACTCGCGCAATTCTAATTTTCAAGATTCTTTAGAGATTTTGCTGGAATTGTAAACAGGAGTTTGGTTGGATCGATAGACTGAAGCTGTTAGGATCAGTACTAGGCTGAGCGTAAAGCGATTTTATAGGATCGCTCACCCATGGAAGCAATTTATATTCCACGACTAGCTAAAGCGCCTGAACAAACAGAATATATTCAGGTCAAGGAATATCTTTCTGCTTTAGCAACGTTGACTCCCGTTCAGGGAAGTCTGCAAGTGACTCATCGAGGAAACTATCTGGAAGTTTCTGCCCACGCGGAAACGATTGTCACTCTAAGCTGCGATCGCTGCCTCCAGCAGTACAATCACCGCCTTTCTATCGATCCGGTTGAGTTAATTTGGCTAGAGGAGCCAGACGAGGACACGGACGAACTTTTGGTTGAACGCGAAGTTCCGCTTGAAGATTTGATAGAAATGCTCTCGCCACAGGGCTACTTCAAGCCAGACGAGTGGCTGTATGAGCAGCTTTGTTTAGAAATTCCACAACGCCAGATTTGTGATGCTGCTTGTGCCGGAATTCAACTTGACACTCAAAATGTCGAGCCAATAACCGATCGCCGCTGGGCTTCTTTAGAGGCACTGAAAAAACAAATCTCTAACTGAGCCTGATTGAGGGCTAAACTGGGAATTTGGCTTTCAGGATTGAGTAATTAATCAATTTATTCTTAACTGACCCTTAACCCCAACCTCGGAATGAGCTTTAGTGATGAGTTTGAACTTTTATTACGTGCCCGCTACCCGCTGATCTATATTCCCACGCGAGAGGAGGAGCGGGTTGAAGGGGCGATCGCTACCTCTGCCAAACAGCAGGGCAATCGCGCTGTTTACACCTGGGATTTTGTGGATGGCTACCAGGGCAACCCGAATGATGCAGGGTTTGGACGACGCAATCCGCTACAGGCATTAGAACTGGTCGAAAAATTGCCTGCCTCTGCATCAGCAGTCTTCATATTGCGAGATTTTCATCGTTTTTTGGAAGATGTTGCCATCTCTCGTAAACTGCGAAATCTGTCGCGATTGCTCAAATCCCAACCTAAGAACATTGCAATCATCTCGCCTCTAGTGTCTATTCCCGACGACTTGAGCGAAGTGTTAACGGTGCTAGAGTTTCCATTGCCCGGTACGATTGAAATCAAAAGCGAAATCGAGCGTCTAACAGCCGCGACCGGACAATCTCTAGATGGTCGAACTTTAGATGAAATGGTGCGCTCCTGTCAGGGTTTGTCGATTGAGCGGATTCGCCGGGTTTTGGCACGGGCGATCGCCACTCACGACAAACTTCAGCCCGAAGTTGTGGACTTGATTCTGGAAGAAAAGCGTCAAACGATTCGTCAAACCCAGATTCTCGATTTTTATCCCGCAACCGAGCAAATTTCCGATATTGGTGGTTTAGACAATCTGAAAGATTGGCTATTGCGACGCGGCAGCGCTTTTTCCGAGCGGGCGAGACAGTACGGCTTGCCTCATCCTAGAGGGCTATTGTTAGTAGGTATTCAGGGAACAGGCAAATCTCTGACGGCAAAAGCGATCGCCCACCACTGGCATTTGCCGCTGCTGCGCCTGGATGTGGGTCGGCTGTTTGCTGGACTCGTTGGAGAATCTGAATCGCGCACTCGACAGATGATCCAGCTTGCAGAGGCTCTGGCTCCCTGTATCCTCTGGATTGACGAAATCGACAAAGCCTTTTCTGGGTTAGACGGCAGAGGTGACTCTGGTACTACTAGCCGCGTGTTTGGTACCTTCATCACTTGGCTAGCCGAAAAAACGTCCCCTGTTTTTGTAGTTGCTACTGCCAATAATATTCAAATGCTACCGCCAGAAATGCTGCGACGGGGACGGTTTGACGAAATTTTCTTTGTCGGTTTGCCCAATCAGGAAGAGCGCAAAGCGATTTTCTCAGTCCATCTATCTCGCTTACGCCCTCACAATTTGAGGAGTTATGATTTAGACCGTCTGGCTTACGAAACGCCTGATTTTTCTGGGGCTGAAATTGAGCAAATTTTGGTCGAGGCAATGCACATTGGCTTTAGTCAAAATCGAGACTTTTCTACCGATGATGTGCTAGAGGCAGCCAGTCAGATCATTCCTCTAGCACGAACTGCTCAGGATCAGATCAATTTTTTGCAGGAATGGGCGGCCGCAGGCAAAGCTCGCCTAGCCTCCAGGCAAAGCAATTTAGGTAGTCGTATTCAACATCAGTCACTGTAATGAGTTGGTCTGGAATCGCAAAGTTTTTCACAGGGTTTGTGCTGGCGATCGCTGTTCTGTTTTTCGCAGGAGTCAACACTACACGCTACTTGATTACTCGGTTTACAACCCCCCCACCTCGCCCCACCTTTCCCAACGAGTCTTCTGCTCAAGCAGATGCCCCTGCTGAGAGCGTTCCCCCCCCCCTGAACCCCCTACCGAAGCAGTTCAACCTTCTCCTACCCCTACTCCATCAGCTACTCCTACTAACCCACCTGGTGCCTACGAAGCCCTCGTAACCCAGCCTATTGGGCTAATTTTGCGGCAGGAACCCACTCAGGACTCAGAGCAAATTGGAGGCATAGGATACGAAGAACAAGTGGTCGTGTTGGAAGAAAGCTCTGACGGAGAATGGCTGAAAGTTCGGACATCGGGAAACAACGCCGAGGGTTGGATCAAATCAGGCAACACGGAACGGTTGAACTAAACTTTGGGGTGAAAGTGTTAAGAACATTAACTGAATCTGAATCTTGATTACAGAATTTCTGCATCTGTATAAAGGATGAAAACAAGAAGTGAGGTTGATTAATACTTACTAAGCCATTAATCAACCTTAAAAATATGTACGATAGATCGAAGAAAGATTGGGTTAGTGCTGCTGTTACTGCGGGTTTAGGGGCGGGCATCGTAACTTCCTTTGCCGTTAGTCAAGGACAACACCCTGCGATCGCCCTGGGGATCACAGGTTTTGCTATTGCAGCAGCTTTAATCGTTGATCACTACGCATAGTTTCATACCTCATTTAATTTCCAGCATCCTATCTGCCTTGTCCTACTAATTCCTCCATAGCTTGAAAGGTTAGAAGTACTCTCCCACGTTGCAGAAAGGTATTTCTAACCTTTTGGTTATTGAATCATAAGACCGCTATAGTAATCCCCTTTGGTTTATGAAAAAAATGATTCGTGAAAGTGCTCACCCTCCAAGCGGGCACTTTCATGAATCATTTAGAATCGCTATATGTCTAGATCGCCTGGAAATGGCATAAAATACTTGCCAAAAGCGTATGAGAATTTGAAGTGCAAAAGGCTCTAGATTGGACTGATCAAACAATGCATATTCCAAAAAGTGCAGGACTCCTCAATTGCCAGCGCCCCAACGTTTTCCTGCTTTGTCTATTGTTTTTTACGAGCATTCTAGTTGCTAGCAGCGTTAGTCCAGTCAGAGCTATTCAAGGGGGAGAGGAAAGCGATCGCACCCTCATACCCACCTCCCCAACAGAGGGTTTTTCAGAAGCTCCAATTCTGATAAGTCAAAGTTTTGAAGGGTCAACGTTACAACTGGGTGACAGCGGAGATGCAGTTTCTCAGCTTCAAATCCGGTTAGCGGAATTAGGCTATTATCAAGGCTCTATCAGCGGCATTTTTGGTCCAGCCACCGAAACAGCCGTAATTCAGTTTCAGCAAGATAATGGACTAGCCGCAGATGGCATTGTTGGTATTGCGACACAATCGGCTCTTAGCGTTACTGCCACTCCCTCATCTGCTATAGATGGTGTACTTCAGCTTGGCAGTAGTGGCGAAGCCGTAACTCAGCTTCAAACCCGTTTGGCAGAATTAGGCTACTTTCAGGGTTCGCCAACAGGAAACTTCGGCCCAGCTACCGAAACAGCCGTAATTCAGTTTCAGCAAGCAAACGGATTGATTGCCGACGGTGTTGTTGGAAGAGAAACGACAAACGCGCTCTACGGAGCCGTTAGTCCTGCACCACCACTTGTTCAAAGTGCGCCTCCGGTTCAAACATTCAATCCTGTTGCCAGCGACAACAATGGAATTTTGCAACTGGGGGATGTTGGTCCTGATGTTACTAACCTTCAGCAGCGATTGAGTAACCTTGGCTACTATCAAGGGCCAATTGATGGCAATTTCGGTGCCGGAACTCAATCCGCAGTCACCCAATTTCAGCAGGATAATGGGCTAGTTGCAGATGGCATCGCTGGACCTCTAACGCTCTCATCCATTGGAAGCGTATCTCCTAGACCTTCCGACCAACGCCCGTCAGCGCAGATTCCTAGTACAACTGGACAACCCTCTGGGCGGTTTAGCGTACTAGAGTTACAGAGAAGGTTACAGCGTCGAGGCTTCTATTCAGGACCGTTGGACGGGGAGTTGGGACCTGGAACCAGACAAGCAATAACTGCTGCCCAACGCGCCTACGGGCTTACCGCTGACGACATCTTGAATGGGAGATTTCGCTAAACTTCATCAGATTGGCAACAAAGCTCGCTGGCACGTTGGGCAAACAGCATGGATCGTCAACTGACAATCGAGCAAATGATATCCTTCCTTCTGGGCAGTTTTAGTTCCCGTCTTTAAAATTGAATCGTTCTTGAACTCAATCGTCTTGTTGCATCTGACGCAAATCAGATGGTGATGGTGATGCGGGTAAGGTTGATTGAGTTCATAGTGTTTGTGTCCTTCAGCTAGCTCAAGCTCCCGCAAAATACCCATTCGAGCCATTAGCTTGAGCGTCCGATAAATCGTTGACAAGCTAATATTTTCCCCCTCGCCTTGCAGCAGATGATAAAGCTCCTCTGCACTCAGATGTTTTGCTTTTGGGAGATTTTGAAATACTTGCAGGATGGTCTCACGCTGAGGCGTTAAACGCCATCCCCTCTCGTTCAATTCTGACTTGAGTGAGGTTGCTGTGTACAGTGCCATATTGACCTTCTCAATAAAACCTCTTTAATGAGAATGATACACAATCAATTCGTTATTTTCAAGAAAAAGAGCTTGTTGAGAATAATAACTAATTAAACTTCCCTCTAAGATGGAGACTTTGAACAGTTAATAACTTTGTAATAGCCCTGAACGGCGCAAAAAACCCTCATATCAGTCAAAATCGTTGCTTCAATATGCTGCCTTAAGATTTGTTGAGGAGTTGGGAATGAAGATCAAGTAAGATGGCTCTAAATCAAAGTCAGTGAGGTTTTCTATGATTGCAGCTTGGCTTAACTCTTGACGGGTTAACGTGTCTGGCAGTGAGCAAAGTCAGAATAAGCCATGCTGAGCGCGGCGCATAACAAGAAATCTAAATACATTTACTTCAATACATTTACTCCCTTCTCAGTTGACGATCAGGTACTATGGCGCTACACGCCTTGATTAAGACGTTTTTGTGTGGAAGCCCCTGCGTTCTGGGGGCTTCCACACAAAAATGTGTCCTGGGGTATGCGCGTATCGCGATAGAAGATTGGGGATGTACCCCCACTAAACGAGGGTGCATCCCCAATCTTTTAGTGGAAAAGGAGTAAGTGCAAAAGGGGACGAGCGGTGATTTTCCCCTATCTGTGGTTCATTCATCTGAAACACATCGTAGGACGCTACACGCCCTAATTGAGGCGCAAAGGCATAATGCCATAGGTGCGCTTCTAGGTTAAAGATTCGAGGTAATCTCTGACTCGATTACGACGCTTGGGCTGACGCAACTTTTGCAGTGCTTTAGCTTCAATTTGGCGAACTCTTTCTCTAGATAAATCCAGTGCCCGACCAATTTCTGCAAGGGAGTAAGGGTGTCCATCTCCCAGTCCAAAGCGCATCCGAATCACGTCTCGTTCGCGACTGGTTAGATCAGTCAGCAGTTGCTGCAAGTCTCGATGCAAGGCTTCTCGCATCAGCATTTCTTCGGGAGATACGCCGTCGGTTTCCAGTAAGTCACCAAGTTCTGTGTCTCGCTCTTTGCCCACCTTAGTTTCTAGAGAGACAGCACGCGGCACTCGTAATAACACCTCTCTAACTTGAGGTGGGGTCATGTCTAGCTCAGCAGCGATATCTTCAATGGTAGGAGTTCGCCCTTTCTCTTGGGAGATTTTGCGCTGGGCTTTTTTGATCTTGTTAAGTTTTTCAGTAATGTGAACAGGTAGGCGAATGGTGCGACTTTGGGTGGCGATCGCTCGAGTAATTCCCTGACGAATCCACCAGTAGGCATAAGTGCTGAAGCGATAACCTTTAGTAGGGTCAAATTTTTCTACGGCCCGCTCCAAACCCAGCGTCCCTTCTTGAATTAAATCTAGTAGTTCCAGTCCTCGATTTTGATATTTCTTAGCGACAGAAACTACAAGACGAAGGTTAGCCTTGATCATGTGATCTTTGGCTCCGGTTCCTTCTGCCTCAATTTGATCCAATTCTTCAACCGTCAGGTTTGCTAGCTCTGCCCAGCGTCGTTTGCCCGCAGCTAGTGTTGGTCTGAGGTCGGCAACTGAAACACCGCCCTCGGCTGCCCACCGTTCTAGGGAAGGACGATGCCCTAAGTTAGAAGCTAGGCGATCGTGAGCCTCAATCAACCGGACGTATTGTTGAATTGGACTATCACCTTCAGCAGCGGCAGTAGTACAAAGTTCTAGCAGTTTCATATAGCGCTGAACTCTTTGTGCTTCTGAGACTTCTTCGTCTCGTCCTAAAAGGCGAACTCTACCAATTTCTTGAAGATAGAGCCGCACTAAATCGGTGGTGCGTCGTCCAGCCCCTTTGCTGAAGTTGCTAGTTTCTGAATATTCCATCTCCAAGCTGATCAGGTCGTTTTCCATCTGCTCAGCATCAATATCACTACCATTGCCATTTGGCTGAAAGCTAAGGGAATTGGCTGGCTCGTTGTAGTCTGCATCAGCGTAAAAAGGTTTTGCTGGCATGGTGATAGTCTCAGTTGCTCAAGTTGAAAGGGACTCTTCTACTGCTGCTTAGCGCATTATTCCCGCGATCCAGGACTAAGTAACAATGCTGAGAGTTCCGTCGGCGGGTTAGGTGGATTAGACTTGTATGAGCTAAACCAAGTCAATGACTGCCGTTATGCATATTTCCTTAAGTGGAGGATAACTTCCCGAAGGGCACAGTCAAATCGTTGGATTAACTTCACAAGGCATTGGCTCGGCTGCCAGTATAAGGAGTGACTCGCTGCCGATGAGTGATTTGGGTCGAGGGATAGGGTAATCTACATCACCCATAACGCTGATTCCTGATTGCGCTCCGGATCTTTTGGATCAGCAAGAACCACGTTTCAGTCAATCTTTTGCATAAGAGCGCTGATATTTTCTCTCAAATAACTACAATCATTTGCCTGTTAGTTGTTCAAAGAATTTGCAAGAGACCCTAAGAATTTATAACAGTTCGTCAATGATTGAAACGATGCTTGCCCCTGCTTGTATTACAGTTTAGTTCGATTAAAGACCAATCTTCCGCGCTCACAATAACTTCACTATTCAGCCCAAAGGCCTTAAAGGTTTCGTGAAAAATTAGTGGTTCACTCAGTATTTATTCCCACATAACCTAAAGTGTGACGGTTTTTCTTAATCTATGAAGAAAAGCTCCTGTACCTGAATTAAGTTCCTGATTCGTTATAACTTCATGAAAAATTAGTATTGAAGAAAAAATGTAATAGTAATCCGTTTCATATTGAGGTGAGGTAGGTTAGGTTGTATCTATCTCTATCTCAATATAGCCATCCTAAATGGGTTGTGAGAGGCGCACCCCGGAGGGGTGCGCCTCTCACAACCTAATCTTCTTACAACTGATTTAGGACTGCTATATGAAGCTTAATTTGGAAAAAAAATGGGTGAATTATCTAGAGCAAGAGTTCTTTAAACTGCAAAATGACCTGGAAAGAAGTTGAAGTTTAGTTCAGTTCTTAGGGTTCGGGTTCAGCTAAAGGTTTGACTACGCGGGCGATCGCTTCCTGCACAAAACCTTTAATGAACTCATCCCGACGGTTGAGTTGAAACTGCTGCTGCACCACTTCGGTCATGCCACCGTCCCCCCAGTTCTGGTTGTTGCGGAAATATTCAATAAAACTTTTTCCTGCGATTCGTGTTAGATAGGCGGCTGTGACTCCTTGAATTGCTCTACCCACGAGAAATGTAGCGACATTAGTTTGCAGCGTGATTGAGAACAGTTCAACTGCGCCTCTGACAATTCCTAAACCAGCCAGAGTTTTAGCAAGGGAGATAGCTAACTCACGTCCTCGATCAAGGTTGATTTCGCAGCCGTAAACTTTTCCAAT
>JAAUQZ010000216.1 GCA_012033355.1 Leptolyngbyaceae cyanobacterium RM1_406_9
TTGGGAGAGGGTTGGGGATGAGGGCAAACTTGCAAAACTGGGATGCACCCTCGCCAATCGACTAGCGGCTGATGATCGTATTCACCCGCAGCTTCCTGAATGAGTAGCTTCTGTTTCATACAAGCTAAGGTTGTTCTATGGAGATGTTGCTTGTTTAGGAGAAGTGGCGATCGCCCCAAATCCTTAAGCACTTCAAAGGTAGTCTTGTGGTTCGGCAATTGGGTACTGAGCCAAAAGCCCAGTACCTTGTTTAGTCTGGTTCCCCCACTCGGTGGGGTTAAGGGGGGTGGGGAGCCGCGTTGGGAGCGCAGGACGGCAATCACTTATCGCTCAGAAACACACAAACTCTCAAGCCGTCCGAGCACCTAACACAATCAACAATTGGAGCAGAGCGACGACCCTATCCAGTGCGGCGGGAATCAAAACTGCCCGTCACGATTGATTCTGTTACCTCTGCCTCCCTCGCTTCTTTGCTCGTTTGCTCGATTGAGCAAGAAGATACACTTCAATAGTTCGCTGATGCTGTTCAGGATCAGCACGGTCGCAACCCAATCAGAGAGAAGCTCCACGTTGTAGAGAATCGTGCGACGGCCAGAATTGGTGTACACCCAGTGAATGCCCTCGATCAGAAGCTTCTTTTTAAGGCGATAATTCTTCAGACAGGAGGGTGAAAGTCCAATCAATTTAGCAGCATCGGCCGTTTTTACCCATGCTGAGTGAGTTGTTGTGGGTTGATTAGCCGGTGCTGCTGGGGATGTGCGAAGCCTGGTCATGTATCTTCCTGGTTAACGCAAAACCAAATGTAAAAAACACAATAGAGAGCATTCTCCTCAGCACTTTTCAACTTCGGAGATTTGTGGCAATCCAGCTTTGAGCCTCCTCTGGATCTAGATCCGTTAATTCGGTTAGAAATTTGTAGAGCACCCAGGAAAGGTCGTGCCGTAGGTCGCTAATCGCTGCGTCAATGTCTTGAACATCGCTTTGCAAATCAATCACCTGATCGCGTAGTTCTCTCTCTGCCAAAGCATCAAGAAACAAATTACGTGCATATTCATGCAAACTCTGCCGCTCTGAAAGTCCTTTCTTCTTCAGCTCATTGGCAAGTGTGCTGTCGATCCGAAAACTAATTGTTGTAGACGAAGGTTGTTTCTTCATCGAAAAAAACATGCAAACAGGGTAAAAGCCTTGATGGTGATGCAATGAGGAGTGTGACAATCGAATCTGTATGCAACGTGCAAGCACCCTACAAGCGAAATAGAGTAAGAATTACGAGGATCGCACTAGAGGTGCATCAGGTGTCCTCCCAATCCAACTCTTTCCTTCTGCTTTGGGTTGCGGGAATAGTCTCAGGAAGAGAACTAAATCTAATTCACGAATAGGGACAGTGTGATTAGCTAAGAACCATTCTTTCTCGATTTCCTCGAATAGATTCCGAAGAAAATTTCCCACAGGCTAGGACTAGGATTAGCGGTGCGTTTTACCGATGCATCTCCTGAGTCAGTCTGTATCTGCGGCAGGTTTACATCTTTGATATGGGTACGAGACAGATCAGCCTGGAGCAGCCGAGCTTGGTTCATCTCAGAGCCAGAGAGGTCAGCGTTTGTGAGGTTTGCAAAACTCAAATCAGCGTGGGACAAGTTTGTGTCATTGAGTAATGCATCACTTAGATTTGCCCCGATTAGTCGCGCTCCACTCAAGTTCGACTCCGAGAAGACGGACTCGGAACAGTTTGCATAGTCGAGCACTACATTGCTGAAGTTTACCCCTGTACAATCTGCTTCAGTCAGGTTTGCCGCTCGAAGGATAGCGCGACTCAAAACTGCTCCTTCAAGCCGTGCCTTGCTTAAGATTGCTTCCTCAAGGTTTGCTCGCGCCAGACACGTATAACTCAGATCTGTTGCTGAGAGGTTGACTCCTTGCAGGTCAGCCTGGGTCAGGTTTGCGCCTTTAAGCTGTGCCTCATGCAGGTTGAGCGCCTGTCGCAAATTAGCTCCCTGCACGTTAATGCTCGATAGGTCAATGCCCCTTAGATCCACAGCCAAAAACTGAAGTCGTCGGAAGTCCCGCTTCCCCCCCTGATATCGCTTGTGAAACTCCCAGTTGCGAATCGAAGCTCTACAGAAGCATTTTCGATATAGTTTGAGGCACAACAGCCAAAGGTTCAGGAGCGAGAAACGAGGTTCAGGTGGGGAAGAGCGCATTCTAGGGGACGATTCCGAGCGCGATCGCGGCTTCGGTAATCCGGGTGAGAAGGGTTTGCGAAAGCTCATGGACAGACTCCTGAAGTTCAAAGATGTATTGAGAGCAGCGTTGTGCGGTTTGGGGGTGAGACAAAAGTTTTTGAGTTGCAGTTTTGCCAAGCAGGTATCTCCCAGTAAACGAGAGCGTTTTCAGCGGTTGCGTTAGCTCTTCGTCAGGAATTTGAGACACAGGAGGGCTAAGCGCTTTCAGCAGCGTTTGAACTCCTTGAGCTTCCATTTCAAGCGCTCGAATTTCGGTTGCGACCCTGTGAAGGATCGACTGAATCTGTGAGGGATGGTGCTGAACATTCAAGGTTTGGAGGGAACCTAGAGCGGCGATCGCATTGTTGTAGGAGGCAGAGATTTTCCAGTGGTGGTAGCCAAGTGCAATGTGAGGTCTCGTCTTCCAGTGGCATCCGCCCGACGTTTCATATCTTTCAATCAGCTCGATAAGGGGTGGGTAGGCACAGCTCCCCGATCGCCGCATCCGCTCAGCACAAAGTGAGAGAAATTGCAGTTGATCCTTCAACGTTTCGTTCCTTTCCTCGGTCATCATGATTTGGGTGAGATCGACAGGACATAAAGTGGTTTAGGTGAGACATTAGCGGCGATTTCTCAGTCCCCGCTCAATGGCTCGAAACATCTCTTCTCGGATCTGGTAGAGGGAATCGTCGTAGCTCAGGGCTACGTCTTTACGCTTTGCGTAGGTTGCAAGGTTGTAAGCAGCAACTCCGCTCGTGATCAGACTGATGACAAAGAAAAACACGGCAAAACCAAGGGATGCCCACTGTCCTGTAATCAGCCTTAACCAGAAACTCTCATGAGCTACGCGGCTTAGTTCCAGTCCCGATTTGACATTCCCTTGAGCATCGAAATGTGCGGAATAGATCTCACTTCTTGTCTGCTTGAGGAAAATGAGAGGCCCTAGCTGGTTAATTTGAGCATTGATCGCTTCCAGATTTGTATCAATCTGCTGTTCAAGCTGAGCTGCTTCGTCACGTGCTCGATCTGCTCGTCTACAAACGGGCAAGAGCGACTCATCAACCTGCGTCCAATTGCGATCGCGCTCAGCCCAGGTGCCATAGGCACGGTTATAAAGCAGATCTCGATTCGGAGCGCCTGGTGGCAGTGCTTCTAACTTTTCTACAACGTCATCGCACTCAGCCTGAAGCGCTGATGCATTTTCTTTTTGACGAAGAGCGTTTTCCCGCTGAAGTGAGAACTCAGCCAGCACCCGCTCCTCAATTAATTCCTGTGCCCTCTCTTCAGCGAGCATCGACTGATTGAGCAAAAGCTCTGTGCCTGGCCCAGCCGTCAAACTTAAGATGAGATTGAGCGCCGTAAATCCCCAAAGTGCAACCTTAGCTCCAGGACGATCTCGTGCAGTTCGAGACACAACCGCAACGCCAACCTCATTACTTACAACCAGAAGTAAGACCCCTGTCACTGCGGTAAGTCCTGTACTGATCAAACCCATGCCCGCAAAGCTAAATTGTAGGAAGGGATAGGTTGTCAGGATATTGATTAGGGTTGCGGTACTGACGATAGTTGCAGTACTTTTTGCATCCTTGGTCAGGGTGTCATCTACATGAGCAGAACCGTGAAGCGTATCTGGATCAATCCACAAGAGTCGCTTAATTATGTCCAAAAGTTTTTCTCTGCGCGGCTTTGGAGGGTTAGACCCTTTGCTAGAAGCAGCCAGTTTCCTTAGCGGTGCGTATTCTGGCTGCATTTCTAGCCACTCTATAAAGTCCTCAGGATGATGTTCAATCTCCTGAAGAAATCTTTCAATCAAGGGAAATTGAGACATGACAGTTACAAGTGTTGTGGATGGGAGAGGAGTGTTTACTTACTGCGTCTGCGCTTTTTTATGGTCGGTTTAGAAGGACGTTGGGTGTTCTGAGCTGAGTTACTCTCACGCTGTGCGGGAAGCCCTAATGCTCTTCGTTCTTCTACCGACCAAGGTTTTAGCGTAAGTGATAAGTCTGTATCGCGCACCCTAAGGTACTTAGGAAAATCCTGAATTCGTTCAACTCGTCGCTCCTGAATCTCTTTCCAGGTGTAAGTATGGCGATGGATTCCCTCACCAGAAGCGGTAAAATAGCCTGTTAAACCATTTTCAGGTCCGGGTTGAGGGAGATTCATATCCATCAGTTCCTGCGGCATGACAGTACGACGAGTCGCTCGTTTGTAGTCTTTGCCACTGGATCTGCTGACTTCCTTGCTGTAGGAGGTTGATTCGTTGTACGCCTCCTCTACATATTCGTAGTCGCCGATATACTCAGAAATAATCTTTGCTGAATCTGAGTCTAATCCAAGGATAGCTTTATGATGGCACGTGCCAAAGATGGACTTGAAGAGGTATTCTCCATACTCCTTGATGAACTCAGCGGCACTGTGAAAAGCCATGACCACACAAACCCCTGCTGAACGCCCTAAAGCGACCACATTTTCTAACTTGATTAGTCTTCCTCCAGTACTAGCTTCATCAATGTAGATCCATACTCTGCGATCTGGTTCATCAGGGAGATTGTTTAAGTAAGCGGCTGCAAATCGAAAGAGAAGTGTATTCGTTTTCTTGATTGTGTCTTGGTAGAGATGATCAGAGCCAAATACAAGAATGTGCTCACCTTTAATCCAATCATCAAAAGTAAACGTTTCTTGAGCGTTTTCCCAGCGAGCTGCAATGAGACTGAGTGGCTGAAGCCGCGACTGAATAGTTGTCAGAACCTCGTTTCGACCTTGCCTCTCACTCTTGAAAAACTCATCATACGCACTAGGTTGAGGGTGATGCTTGTGAATCAGCTCAGCAAGGTCATCCTTGTTGCTCACAGCAAGGATGAGATCACGGAGTGTCCATGTACCTGCCTTTGCATGTTGCAGACTGATGATTGCTGCCGCGAGTACAATTCTTCCTGCATCGTAAAAGTACCGATTGTTATCAGGCATCTTCTTTCTCCGGTATGAGGACAGCCGCAAATTCAAATGCCATTCCAGGTCCCACAATCTCTTGCCCGACAAGCCATGCTGCACATCGCTCGTCCATTGGATTGAGAATCTTGTATGGAGTACCAAGAGCTTCTAAAAACGGCACAATGTCCCGCTTAGAATCGAACACGATACCCTTCACGTTTGGAATAACACCAACTTCAGAGAGCGTGGGAGTCATCATCACTTCCAGCCAAGTACTCTTCCCCGCCCCAATGTTGCCGATGATGCCAAAGTGAAGCGGTTCATTCTCCTTCTCAAGCAATAGGGCACCCCACGGTAAACGCCTTTGTCCTTTTTCATTCAATAACTGTTCAGCAGTAGGTCTTGGCTGCTGCAATTTTGCGCCCCGAATAACCTTATTCCAGGGAATTGTATTAGACCTGATCAACACAAAACCCAAGAGCAAAGCAGTAAAGATTGAGAGTAGAAATGCAAGTTGCAGCGTAATTGCAGGAATAAAAACAATGCTTGCCACAAAAACGGCTATCCCTCCCCCTGCAACATGGGCAGCAGGAAACATTGAATCTGTAAGAGCGGTTATTAAACTTCTCCAGCTCAAACTCCTCCTTGAGAGAAAAGCTTCAGTTGTCTTTGCAATACCAAAGAGGGCGATCGCAACACAGAAAATACCGACCAAAACTCCAATCCAGTTTGCTGGATTCCACTGACTAAGCTGAAAGCGAATGAGTAGCGAAGCTGTAACCGTAGCTCCCAACGAGTAGAGCAGAGGGGCAAGTACCGCAGCAATCCCTATGAGAATGCCCCACGTTATCAAGCGTTCCATTGTTTTTTCTCCTAAGAAAACCGGACTTGATTGGTAATGTCGGCGATTCTAGATTCGGGGTACATCCAGCCAACAAAGAGGCGATTGATGAAAAGAAACACGCTCGTAACAACAGTTAACCAGTGAGGAGTGTCGGTGTAATGAAGCAATCCGTAGTACATCGAGACACCGATAAATGGAGGAAGAAGTAGATTCCAAACCCCAATGATTAGCCACCTCAACCCACACACCAAGATTTGGAGCGGAAGGAACTTAAACGAATCGCATTCATGAAAAAAGCCATCGGCATAACGGTAAAACCAAAAGGTGAGGAAGAGTAAAAGCCCAATTCGGAAGAAACCATTGTTGAGATATTGGGCTGCAAGAACAGCAGCAATCCAGGGATAAAGAAAATACCAGAGGATGATCAGACCAGGAGTAATAAAGCAAAGGCGAAAGAATTGAATCATAATCCTTCCCTTAGGGCAGAATTGGTGGATTAGCATCGATGGTAGGGTGTAGTGAGTGATCTTGTGACTCGTCGAATGAGAAGGCTGAGAAAAGAGTCGAAACGGGTGGAAGCGTAAACGGCTGATTGCTAGCCATGAGAATCACGAGCGCGACGAGCGTCGCAACGAACGCTCCTGCAAGAAATGAACCGAGGCAGTAACGAAGAAATACACCAAGTGAGATAAAATTCTTCGGACCCTGAGAAGTTCTTTCTCGAAGCAGATTGGCAACGCGGTCAGCCGCAAGCCGCAAATCGTAGGCAGTCGCCTTAAAATCACCGAGGTCTTGTTGAAATCGCTCAAACTGCTCCGGCAGGGGTGTTACAGCAATCTGGCACTGAGTGACCACCAGAAGAGACAAGAACATCGGATCATCGGGTTCTACTCCTGTATGCTGGATGATCTGTAAAATTTTTGTTTTCTGCTCGTCGCTCTGGCCCTCTAAAACGAGATCAATAAGGTAGCGATCGCGATGACGCTCCGGTTCCTGATTGTGTGGATTTTGGGAGTTATGCTGATTCTGCATGATTGAACAATCCAGTGCGTTCTATGCCAGCAAAAACGTCTCTCATGAAATTTTTAATCCGTTGCCTTGAAACAAGGCTTAAGCTCTGGTGAGCAAGGGCATCGGTTAAGGTGAGCTGATGCGCTTCGACAAAGTTTCGCTCGGTGTAGGGGAATTTAGGTAAATCAATGACAGAAACTTGATACTCACGAATAGCATCCTGAATTTCCTCATCCTCATCCACATGCCGCCAGTCGTCGCAGAGACCCCAGTTTCTAACCAGAACGTGGGGCATTCACTCACCCAGGTCGCGCAGGGTTTTGCTGAAAAATTTGACGGAGTCATAGCCACCGTTGGTGACATACCAGTGGCAAAAACTTACCCCATGTTCCTGCCCTAATTCGTACAGACCATCTTCGATAAACCATGCCCGTAACGCTTCGTGGACGTTAGCAGGGAGATTGGCAATCACAAGGGATTCGATCGCACTACTAAACAGTCGGTCTGCTTTCGATCGCTGAGTCGGATCTTCAGTAAAGTAAGCAAGAATGGTTTCTACCGATGGGCGGTAGGTACGGGCAACATCCGGGGTTTCACGATCGCACTCTGCAAGTACGAAAGTGAGGGTATAGGCTAAGCAAAATTCAACCAGACTTCGACACGTGAGCGACTTGCCTACACCACCCTTGTTGCCTCCAATCAGATGGAGACGTGCCATAAGGGAAAATCACCTCTTTTGTGATTAGCTTAAATTTGAGAACTGCGATTCGATGTCGTCGTCAGATATCGTCTTACGATTGGTAAGACGGGCTTGACGATCAGGAGAAAGCTTGGGACTTGACTTTTGAGGAATAGGATTTGGTTTTTGAGGAATAGGGGGTAAAGCCGAACGAGGTGGAGAATTAACAGGTTTTGCTGAAGCAGTACCCTGCTCTTTTTTAGCCTTCGCCATGTACTTTCTCAACGTTCCGGCCGTAATACTGATTCCTGCTTCAGAAGCGATAAATCCTGCCAGCTCGTCGTAGGTGTAGCCCTTATCGTGAGCACTCTTTAGGTGTGGGTACCATGTAGCGATCAATTCCATATGGGTCGCTCTTGTTCTGTTCCTGCGAGTTTTTGGAGGTAAATCAGCCAGTTTCCTTAAAAAGGCTTCCTGGCGATTTTCCTCGTCATCAGAAGCAGGCTGGGAATGAATAGCCATATCATCAGGATTAGATAGTCAATGACTCAGGGTTATTTCATTCTAAATAAGTCTTTGAGTATGTTAAGACCAAAGCCTGCAAGACGTTGAGCTTGAGCCATGTTATGAAACCCATTGCTGCGATACAAGTTGAGTGCAAAGTTGCGTGCGATTGCCCAGCTTTGGATTAAGGGAGAGGTTCGGATGCGACAAGCATCTTCCCCTTGGGTCACATCTCGGACATAATGCACCTTGTTTTCGACCCCCCAGTAGCCCCGAATCCGGTGGGCAAAGGCTTGTGCACTCTGGCGAAAAGATGCGACGTAGTAACGGGTTTCGGTGGAAACTTCAATGATATTGGCACGATGCACTTGGCGTTCTGATTGCACTCGAATCAGAGTTTGCAGCCCTGGAAAATCAGGAATGCCCTCGAGACACTGGGTGATGCTAACCGTGCGTTTTTCGATGCGACCGTGCCCCTTATTGATCTGTTGGACACTCTGCTGAGGTTGGAAGTGCGTTTCGACTGCCGCCAGCAAACCGGATTGATTGCCTTTGAGTGCCCCCAAGTAATCGTTGCCACTCTCAATGATGGTCTGTGCCGTTTTTTGGGGTGCTGATAGCATCAAAGGCAAAGACGACTCCTTTGAGTGCCATCTGTTCAATAAAAGCAGGCAGTGCCGTAATCTCATTGGTTTTTGAGTCCACCTCATAGGGTCCTAGAATCAACCCCCGTTCAACAATGTAGGCACTCACTAGCATGATTGCTGGATGAGAGTCTATGCCAGAGTCATCACTGATGACTTCATAGGAACCGCGCAACACTTTCCCATCGACGGCAATCGTCTCTCCAGGCAGCGCTTCGATGCCGAAGAATTGAGATAAGCAAGCCGAGTAATCCCGGTAATCTAGTCGCAACAAGCTTCGTCGAATCGTGCTGTATGAGGGCAAACGGTCTTTGGGCGGTTGAAACAGGGCAACTAATTCGCTGTGATACGCTCTCAGCCAGTCCCCAATTGCTAAAAAACCTCGATTCCCGGCCGCAACAGCCAACGTGAACAGGGCTAAACAGAGCGCTTGCTGATGGCGTTGTCCGGCGGCGCGACGAGTATCACAAAGCTCTGCAAAGGCTTCGACAATGGCAAGTTGACACATCGGCTATCAGGGTTTAGGCAATGACCTGAATACCATACCAATTACTTGATTGGTATGAAATAGCCCTGCCAGTAATCGTTGTATCTTCATCAACCGTAATTTCAGCAATGTCTTGTTCTAAAGTAATTTGAATGGGCGGTCGATAAAACCCTGCTAAACGTAGCAAAGGTGCCAACACCAGCAGTTTTACTTGCCCCTCCAACACTTTTCCTGCATTCAGGTAAGAGCGAAAGTCATTGCGGGTTTGAGTGATCTCTTGCTGTTCAAATTCTGTTAGTGGTTTTACGGGTAAGCGCTCTAACAATGAATCTTCAGCTATCTGTTCTTGTAAATTCAACTGGCGATGAACTTGCTCAAGCGTTAATTTTTTTTGCATTCAGAGTAATCATAATTTCTAAGCTTTGAGCCTGGAGATTTATCAAGGTAGTTAAGTCGGTGACATTCATCATATAAGTCTATTTCGGTTTTGGCTGCTTCTGCTAGCTCTTGAGGAGTGCCTATAGTAAAGGTGTATTAGGAGTGTAAGAGGGCGCTGACTAAAGGCGATCGCCCCCACTGCTTTTACAGAAAGTTACGTTCTAAGCGAGTTATGAGTGCAGTCAAAGCTTTAGACTCAATAACAATTGACATATAACTCCTCAAATCTCAATTAGACTC
>JAAUQZ010000217.1 GCA_012033355.1 Leptolyngbyaceae cyanobacterium RM1_406_9
AGGCCAAATTTTCCCTTTGAAAGAAACGAATCACCGTCGAGCGATTAACGCCCGCATTTTGGGCAAGTTTGGCTTTCTTCCCTTCAAACTGATCTTCTAAGGACAGGTGAGCTTTCCTGTAACCTTCGAGTGTTAATCGTAGATGGCTAGTTGACATTGGGATAATAGGGGCAATGCACCGGAAGAGTTAATCGTAGATGACTAGTTGACATTGGGATAATAAGGGCAATGCACCGGGAACTTCGATCAGGAAAATTATAGCCATACAGAAAAGAAATGAACCTATGCGGTGACCGCTTATACCTGTTTTTTCTGTTTTACCGAACTCTCTCTCTTAAAGTAGACTGAAATCTGATGAATTACCGGATTTTCCCCCAGGAAGATGGAAGACTTGAGCTAGTAAGATCATTAGTATAAATAATTATAAATTTTCTAGCTCACGCCATGGTGAAAGGGCTCTGCGTAACTACTAAAACAGAAAACTTCAAGCACTGCCTGCAACTTGTTACTGAAGCTGCTTTGTCAAACGATCAGGTCAGTACTGCCAATCGCTGTATCGGCACTCTGTATCAGGGGATGCTGTGGGCAAATGATCTGTTAGTACCCAGTGCTTCTTTGTCAGTGATTGATGACGAGTGCATTTTTGGGGTATTCCGTAAAGTACTTTGCACAACTGCTCTTCCAGGGAAGAATCCTCACATCCTGGATTCTTTTCTCGCTACAGGCTCACGGGATGACAAAAGTGATGGCTATCACAGCTTTAATCACGCTGAAGCGGTTATTCTTTTTGACAGAGAAGCCTCCAAGCTTTATTCGTCACTGGGAAGCTTCCAGTTGCGTCGATGGTGCGTGGTTCCTGCTATCATTCATATTCTCAGTTACTATGCAGGGTACAATACGCTTTCAATCCAGTTTCATCTTGATCGACTAACCGCAGTTGAGGCTTTAAATGATTACCTCAAGCGGAACTACCCTCAGGATCTAGAGGTTTTTTATTCGCCTAATTCTCCTCTTAATCTGGAACTTATGCAGGATTTGTCCACACCTCATCTGCAAGAGTTAGCAGGGTTGTTGAAAGCTGTCTGAGTAGCGATTCTCCTCCTAGCGGTCAGCCTTTAACCATTCACTGCATCCTTTTATAAAGTTTTCGTAAAGAATGACTGTTGCTGCAACACTACAACACTAGTCTCCAACAGCCGTTTCTTATAAATAAATCAAGTCAAAAGCAAAGGTAACTTGCTCCTATTTTCCTAAAGGGAAAAGGCTGATACCGATTCTTTATAAAACTGCCTTTAGCAAGGTTAGCTCCCTTGTTCTGAGTAGCTTTGTGGAGAATTGGAATTCAGTTACAAAAGGCTCAGACCTAAGCAACTCGACTCCACCTGCTTTGAAACATGGTCCTTCAGAATCTGGAGAAAGTTGTGTGTTCAAGTACAAGGGTATTGAAGCAAAAGAAGTTTCTGGATCGTCTGCCATTCTTTATTGTTTAGCCCAACAAAGCGCCATAGCAAGACACGTCAAGCAAGTAGGGGGAAACTTTACCAGCGAAATTCACATTTCTATCTTTTCGGGAAACTATTTTGCTCCCATTCCTGCTGAAGTAGCAAAGTTGAGTGTTTTGTGGGTTCTGTTAGTAGTGGTCACATTTTCTGCGCCTGGTGTCATTGCTTCATGGCTTACCTACTTAAACTTGCTCAACATCTTCTGTAGTGATAACTGTAGCGCTCCAGAATCGGGTTTTACATCGACTCCATCTGAAGCAGATGCTTCTCCACCCTGGTCTTCTAGAACACAGCGTGGGAACCATTCGGACTCAGAGGGTGGGCGATCGCCTGATTCAAAGTTCTCAACGTCATTGGAGTTTGAAGCATCATGCTCCTCTGACTTGAGTTCGATAGGGTTGATTGAGAGCGCTTGCCTGTACTCTACACTTTCTCCAATGCTTTGCCAGTCCAGTTCCACTTATGGCATTTCTAACTCAACCATTGCTCAAGGTTTTGCAATCTCTGGAATCAAGCTGATAAACGGCTTAGATTTACCTCAACTGGCTCAGCCAATGCCTCCACCCCTTGAAGGAGTAACACCTTTGGCAGAGCCGGAAGAGGGCGAAAATTCGTCTGAAGCCCATTCCTCAACTTCTCTAAGTTCAGGCATTCAAGCTTTTGTTCCAACGGTTCAACCTGGAATGACTAGCTTGATGGGCAATTCTCAGACTGATGCAGTTCAGGGTGTGGATGAACGGCTCAGCCCTATTGGGCTTCTGGTATTCAGCTTATTGACTCTGTTCTTGCTGCGGCGAGAGAAGCGTCCTTTTAGTCAAGGCATTAGTCAAGGCAAGAAAGTTCAGCTACGTGTGTTTTAACCAAAGGTCAGTGAGGGAGTGATAGCTATGTTGAATCAGCACAATTCTTCTAATAAGGGCACTTCGTTTCAGGTTGGAGGGAATTTGTCTCAGTATCGTCAGACCAGTTTTTTTTCTGGCAACACGATCTCGGTGGTTTTTATTGGAATTGCGATCGCCAGTGCAGCATGGGCAGTTCTAAATCTGGAGTTAAAGGTTGGTGACATCGGAATCTCGATTCAACTGAAGGATCAGGGTATTGAGGAGACTCGAGCAGAATAATGTAGCAGCCTGAGCTAATGGCACTAACTTAAGGGACAAGATCTGCGACTTCTCGGAGAAGTCGCAGATCTGAGCGCTCGTTTTTTACCTAAGCGTGTAGCTTCAATGAAACAGTTTTAGGCATCATCTAGGGCCGCGATGCCGGGAAGCTCTTTGCCCTCTAGCAGTTCCAGACTGGCCCCGCCGCCAGTGGAAATGTGGCTCATTTGGTCAGCTACGCCGACTTTTTCGACTGCTGCAACGGAGTCGCCGCCGCCGATGATCGTGGTGACTCCTTGCTTGGTCAAACCTGCTAACGTGTGGGCGATCGCCTCCGTTCCCTTGGCAAACTGGTCAAACTCAAACACACCCATTGGGCCATTCCAGATGACACTCTTGCACTGAGTCAGCGCATCCTGAAAGACTTTTATTGAGTCGGGGCCGATGTCTAGACCCATCCAGCCATCTGGAATATTTTCGACGCTAACGGTTTGGGCGTTGGCATCGGCCGCAAAGTTATCAGCAACGACTACATCAGTGGGCAATAGCAGGTCTACGCCCCGTTCTTTTGCCTTGACTTCCAGAGTTTTAGCCAGTTCTAGCTTGTCTTCTTCGACCAGAGACTTGCCGACATTTAGCCCTCGTGCCTTGTAGAAGGTGAAGATCATGCCGCCACCAATCAGCAGCTTGTCTACCTTTTCGAGCAGCGTTTCGATTACGCCAATTTTGCTGGAAACTTTGGAACCGCCGATAATTGCTGCTAAAGGCTTCTTAGGATTTTCAATGGCATTCTGCAAATATTCCAGTTCCTTTTCAATCAGGAATCCGGCGACGGAGGGCTTCAGGTAGTGGGTTACGCCTTCGGTGGAAGCATGGGCGCGGTGGGCAGTGCCAAAGGCATCGTTGACGTAGAGATCAGCCACAGATGCTAGCTGTTTAGCAAATTCGGGATCATTTGCTTCTTCTTCTGCATGAAAGCGGACGTTCTCTAGCAGCACGACCTGTCCGGGCTGCATAGCGGCAACGGTGCTGGCAACCGCTTCACCAATGCAGTCGTTGCACTGGGTCACGGTTTGACCGAGTAGCTGAGAGAGGCGATCGCTAACTGGAGTCAGCCTCATGCTCTCTACCACCTTGCCCTTAGGACGACCAAAGTGGCTGGTCAAAATCACCTTTGCCTGCTTTGAGATCAAGTCTTGAATCGTTGGCAGAGCCGCCCGAATGCGCGTGTCATCCGTGATGTTGCCCTGATCGTCCAACGGTACATTAAAATCGGCTCTGACCAGGACACGCTTGCCCGACAAATCAGATGCCGACAGTTTTGCTACAGTTTTCTTTGACACCGCAAGAACCCCCCTTAATGAGTCTTTATACCTATTAACTAGATTAGCGGTTAACAGTCAGCAGTTCACACCCAATCTTCTCTTTATCTGAGCTTTTTGAGCCTGAGCTTTCAGTCGTTAGCTTTTTCTAAAAGATCTAGTATTTGGTTCGTAACTCCTTCACACTAGAGGTGCAGGAATCGGCGGATCACTAGATTGCTCCAGCTTTGTTGCTGCCAGCTAGCAAGTCGCTAGCGGCTAAAAGCAAATTGCTAACTGCTCTCTACGCCGTCCACATTTTACCGGAGTCTGCACCCCCAGAGAGGTATGACCATGTTTAAGACGGTTTTATTTCCAATCGATCAAACTCGCGAATCGCGTCAGGCGGCTGAAGTGGTCGCCAATGTTGTAAAAACCTATAGCAGTCGGCTAATTATTCTGTCTGTAGTCGAAATTCCTGAGGAGGGAGAGGCAACGAACCCAGAGATGACCTCGGCGGAGGCGATCGCCAAACTGCTAGAAGATGCCAAAACCCTATTCCAATCTGAGGGAATCGATTCTGAAACGATGGAGCGTCAGGGCAAACCCGCCTTCACCATCTGCGATGTTGCTGACGAAATCGAGTCTGACCTGATTATCATGGGCTGTCGGGGCATCGGTCTAACCGAAGAAGGCGTGACCGATAGCGTTAGCAATCGGGTGATCAACTTGGCACCCTGTCCTGTGCTAGTTGTTCCATAAATGAATATCATCATAGGGGCGAACGGCCGTTCGCCCCTGCCAGTTTATCGTTAGGCACGACACGGTTTATGACTTCACCTGCAATCCAGTGGTATCCGGGGCATATCGCCAAAGCTGAAAGAGCATTGATGGAACAGCTCAAGCGAGTGGATGTTGTGCTGGAAGTGCGGGATGCGCGAATTCCACTGACGACTCGTCACCCCCAAACCGATCAGTGGATTGGTAATAAGGAGAAAGTGCTGGTACTGAATCGGGTAGACATGATTCCAACTGTTGCCCAGCAAAGGTGGACTAGCTGGTTTCAGCAGCAGGGAGAACAGCCCTATTTCACCAATGCTCAGCACGGCAAAGGAATTGCCGCCGTATCGCAGGCGGCACAGGCAGCAGGCGACAAAATGAACCAGCGGCGGCGCGATCGCGGAATGTTGCCCCGACCCGTTCGTGCAGTCGTCATCGGCTTTCCTAATGTGGGTAAGTCTGCTCTGATTAACCGTTTGCTCAACAAACGAGTCGTTGAAAGTGCCCGTCGCCCCGGTGTCACCCGCCAACTTCGCTGGATTCGCATCTCTGACCAGCTTGATCTGCTCGACGCGCCTGGTGTGCTACCGTCTTTACTCAAAGATCAGGAGGCAGCGCTGAAGCTGGCCATCTGTGACGACATCGGCGAAGCTGCTTATGACAATCAGCGAGTTGCCGCAGCGCTAATCGATTTGCTGAAGCACCTGCAAGCTAAAATACCTGAGGCAATACCAGGAAAACCGCTTGAGGAACGCTACAGCCTTGACTCTGCTCACCTGACCGGGGAGAGTTACCTTGCAGCACTAGCCGATTCTCGCCATCAGGGGGATATAGAACGCACAGCGCGACAACTGCTGAATGATTTTCGTAAAGGAATATTGGGGGCGATCGCTCTAGAGATGCCTCTTTGAAACGAGGCCTGTTTGTAAACCATGCTTGTTTACATTGGATGTTTTCAATACTGATCGTTTCAATATTTTAGGTTAACCGCGATATTCCTTTTAAGTATCATGCGATCGCTAAAGAATTACACAGTGGTACTACGTCCTGATGACAATGGAACATTTGTTATTTAAGTAAGCCCTAAAGCCTCAAAAAACACCTTGAGAACGTGTAGATAAAAGTTACTTTCCTGTTCTCGAAATAGAGAGAAGGGCTGGTTGGGTGCGCCAAAGAAAGGACGGAGTGACCAACCAAGCTGACTGCCGACGAAACCGTAGAGGACTAGCCAGCCTCGCATAATGGACGTGTGGTGAGGGCTGAGTTCGGGGTCAAAAGTGGCGATCGCCATCATTCCTTTATAAAAGAAGTTGATACCTAAAAAACCAGTAAAGGCAAAGATGAGAACATTAATCAGCTTGAAGAATACATAATCGTTAATTGAAAGGTGAAAGAACAGCGTAATTGGCGCGAAGGCACAGAGCATTACACTAATTACTGAGGTTGAGGCTAACAGGAGTGCCAAATATTGCCCAAAGGTGCGCGTTGAGCCAGAAATTACATCAAAAAAGTAGAGCGTAGGCAGACAAATGAGTAATGTGATTAGATATAGAGCCGGAAGCTTGATCGCAGAGGCGATCGCCTGCTCCCAACTGCTCGACAGACCAATGATGATGCCATAACACGCCAGAAACACGGTGCTGCAAACCAGCATTGAGAAAACTTTTTGGTTGATTTTGATGCCTTTGTATACTTCGTCCAGGAAGGTTTGGCGATCGCGCAAAAATTGCATTAGCAGGACAAAGTAATTCATGGTTCTTCCTCAGTGAGCGATCGTGCTTAAAGTGATACAGAGCGATCGAATGTGGACTCACTGTTCTATCGGAAGACAACCCATTTTTTTGAGCAGTCAGGGGAATCCTTCATTGAAACTTCACAAGCAAGCCCTGTGCCAACAAGGGGCGATTAATCTCTGTAGATTTACTAGAAATGGGTATAGGATTGAGGCAAAGAATAGTCTGTCACACATCCATCACTTCAACGTCCTTCTAAAAATGTAGGTTGGGTACACAGCAAAACCCAACGCAACCCCTCCCCCCGCTTAATTTTGCGCCGTTAACGCAGCTTATATCTGATGCATGGTTGAGTTCCACGATGAGGAAGAGACAGTTTGTGAGGATCGGCTGCGGGAGCTAATTTTTACAGTTCAGCGGCACCCTCGCAGTAGTCTGGTTTGGCGGCGGGCAATGAATCAACTGCTGCCAGAAATTCAGCGACTTCCCGGTTTGGTAAAATCTTCTCATCCAGACTATCCAGAGGCGCTAAATGATACATTTCTGCGGCTAGCCGATGAGATTCACCAGTTTGAGCCGCAGCAGGATTCCTTGAAAAGAAGCCTGACCGCCTGGATCAACGGCAAACTGCGGCTGAAATATCGAATTAGGGAATTAGTTTCCCCTCCAGGTACCCGTTCCCGGTCAAAGACTCGAAGCCCCAAAATTGAATTTCAACGGCAAGCTCAACGACCTCCAATCTCTCTAGATAAACCTCTCAGCCACGATGCCAGCACCACGTTTGGCGATCAACTGGTTGACCCCGGTGCCAATACGATTGAGGCATTGGATGAACAGATTCGACGGGCGCAGGACGAGCAGCAGCGCCATCGAATTGGGCTGCAACTCAATCAATATATTGAGGTTGACCCGGAGGAAAAACTCCGGCGGTGTCATCCTCAAGATTATCCGGCGTGTAATAGTCAGATGCTCAGCCAACGGTTATTGCTCAAATGCCCGCCTGATAAAATGGCAGATCTCGCCCGCGAGTTTAACATCAACTACCACACGTTGAACTGGCACTGGAAGAATCGGGGTTTGCCGCTGTTGCAGGCGATCGCCAAAAAATTAGGCTATCCGCCCGATGAAGAGATAGAGATTTAAGCCGAAAATTTGCAGATGCACGAAGATAGTTCTATGAGTCCTTCCATTGCCCCGCCTCGTCTAACGATTCCAGTCAGCGCTAAGGCTTATGAGGTCGCGCGAAAGTTTGCGGCTGAACAGATTGATGCCCATAAGGGCAAACGGGTTTACCTAAATACATTGGCGGTTTGGGCAGTTCACCGTTATTTAAAGTGGCTATACATTGAGTCAGATCTGAAGCTCAGCAATAGCTGGAATCCAGTATTGAGGGCGCTGTTTGATGTGGCAGATCTGGTATTACCTGGCTTAGGGCGGTTGGAATGTCGCCCCGTGTTGCCCGGTGAAAAAACGATCGCCCTGCCGCTGCAAGCCAGCCCTGACCGAATTGGCTATGTGCCCGTCCAGTTTGGCAAACAGATGAACGAGGTGGAGCTACTGGGTTTTGCTTCAGTTGCAGACGTGTCTGAGCAGCAAGAGGTGTTGACCCTGGGAACGTTGCGATCGCTCGACACCCTACTCGAACGGTTGAGTGACCTGGAAGCCGCAGCCAGAACGCCTAAGACCACTGCCCCTGTGAACCTGAGCCACTGGCTAAAGCGCAACTTTGAAGAGGGTTGGCAGGCAGTTGAAGAATTTTTTGGAGAGCGATCGCCCAGTTTAGCCTTTCGCCGTGCCGCCGAGCAGCGAGTCAAGCGCATTGAGCTACAAAGTGATGCGGCTGAAACATTTCCCCAAGAACAATCCGCAGCGCTGGCGCTAGTGTTGTCCCTTTCTCCGGAATCTGAAAAGCAGTTTGGTATCCACCTACAGGTTTACTCCACTGGGGAACCTGCCGAATTACCGCCCCATCTTCAACTAAAGGTACTAACTGCGACTGGAGAAGTCTTTCGAGAAGTGAGTGCCGGAGCAGCCGATACCTTCCTTCAGTATGAATTCACCGCCCAACTAGCAGAAACCTTTCAAGTCAAACTGTCCTGGCAAGACATTCACGTCACTGAATCCTTTGTCGTCTAACCTGCCCTTTTGATCTGCCCTTTACAAAGATATGGTGAATCGCTTTCCTGGTTTCCAAACTAGAGCCTGGGAACTGTTCCGAAGAAGCTTCAGCTTCCCGCTGTTCCTTCTCAGTCGAGGAAGCGGGAGCTTCCAGGCTGGCATTACCAAGCTGAAGCTTGGCAACGAGTAGAAAGCTTGGCAACGAGTGAAACGAGCGGAATCAACCGCATTTCTCCAAAAAGCAGGGAAGCAGGTAGGTAACGATGGCTAAGTTGATAACGCTAGATCTAGAGGGCGACCTGCATCAGGGCATAGCCGTTACATTAGAAATTCGCACGGACACAGTAGAGGATGCTGCCACTATTCAGGCACGAATAAAGGGGAAACTCCCTGCGGCAACGGGTTTGCTGGAGCAATACCACCAGTGGCATTCGCTCTACCACAGTTTAAGTTTGCTGTTTCGGCTGGGCGATCGCCCCAACCCCATTACCTCTGGTTCCAGAACCCACATTTTGACAGACTGCCAAAAAGCAGCAGAGCAGCTATCTGAGCAGTTCAACACCTGGTTAGCCGCAGAATCGTTTCGCCCGATTCGAGAGCAGCTTCTAGAAAAGCTATCCGTACACGAAGCGGTGCGGCTGATTCTCCAGGCAGAAGATACTCACCTGCGGCGACTGCCCTGGCATCTGTGGGATTTGCTTCAACGCTACCCAAAAGCTGAAGTTGCTCTGAGTCCGCGTGTCTATGAACGGGTAGAGTCGATTAGCCCAACCCGAACCCATGCCAGAATTTTGGCGGTGTTGGGTGATTGCACAGGCATTGACGTAGAGGGCGATCGCCAGCTTCTAGCCACCCTGCCCGATGGTGCTGAAACCGTTGTTTTGGTTGAGCCAGAACGCCAGGAACTACAGAAATATCTGTGGGATGCTCAGGGCTGGGACATCCTGTTTTTGCCGGACACAGCACCAGCGACGCAAACGGTGAAACCGGACAAATTGAGTTAAATGGAGGCGATCGCCTATCTCCCGATGAATTCGTTTATGCACTGCGAAAGGCGATCGCTCGCGGCTTAAAACTCGCCATCTTTAACTCCTGCGACGGACTCGGACTGGCCCGGCGGCTAGAGCGACTGCACCTCCCCCAAATGATCGTGATGCGCGAACCCGTGCCCGATCGCGTCGCCCAGGAATTCCTCAAACACTTCCTCACCAGCTTTTCTAGCGGACAGCCTCTCTACACCGCCGTGCGAGAAGCCAGAGAACAGCTTCAATCCCTCGAAACCCACTGCCCCTGCGCCACCTGGCTCCCCATCCTGCACCAAAACCCCACCGCGCCCCCCCTCACCTGGCTCACCCTTCATCCCTCATCCCTCATCCTTCATCCTTCCCCCCCTCC
>JAAUQZ010000218.1 GCA_012033355.1 Leptolyngbyaceae cyanobacterium RM1_406_9
TTTGGGAGAAGGGGTTGGGGATGAGGGCAAACTTGCAAAACTGGGATGCACCCTTTAGGAACGCTATATACGCTTAAGAAAATATTTTTATACTAATTCAATCTGAACTTGCATAGAATGAACCCTGACGAGACAAGGGGCTTAAGTCCCTTGTTCCATGAAGCTTCACAGAGAATTGATATTAGCTACTTTATTTTCGGCTAAAGATTAGACACTAAAAGGCAAAAATACTTCCTAATCTTTAAATAGGAAAGGAACAATCATCTTTACCTAACTATTGATGGGAATTTTAACCGTAAAACACGTTTGGCCATTGCCACTTTCAACAACAATTGAACCGCCTAAATGCTCTGACAACTTTTTGACCAACGTTAGCCCTAACCCGATGCCGTTGTGTTTCCAGCGATCGCCATTAGGGATACGATAGAACCGATCAAAAATTTGAGAGCGATCGCCCTCCAAAATTTCTACACCTGAGTTTATCACCTGTAGCTGAAGTATTCTTGCAGAATTAACTGGGGTTAATTTCAAAGAAAGCGTAACAGCAATCATCTCTCCTGTCGGAGTAAACTTGCAGGCGTTTGTCAGCAGTTCGATTACGATTCGCGTTAGGCTAGCTTGATCTATTGTGACGACAGATAAGTCGGCTGCAATTTCTAGATCAAGGGTTTGTTGTCGATCTTTCGCATAGCGCAAAAATGGCTTGATGACCTGTGGAATTAACTCTTTCAGATCAACCGCTGTCTGATCTGAAGAATATTTCCCTGTATCAAGCTGCTGCAAGTCTAAAAAGGTCGTAAGCAGGTTTATTTCCCGATCGCACTCCTGCTCTAAAATCAGAAGATAGCGGTTGACTTTCGCTTTAAATAACGCTTGCTCTTGCGTCTCAGCGAAAAATTGAGTGTTGCCATCACCATTACTTTCGTCTTGCTGAAATAGAAGCCTCAACATCTGAGTCACCATTTTGATATTTGTCATGGGCGATCGCAACTCATGAGACACCGTACTCAAAAAGTCATCTTTGAGTTGGCTAAGGTCTTTCAGTTCTTTATTCTGGCGATCGGCGACATGATCCATAATGGGTTTCAACTCAGTAATAGATTTTGATTTAGCTCACAGAGAACAAGTTGTTATCACTTTCAAACGGGGTCTTTATTTCATCAACACGCCACGCCGTCTTGTCTTGCTACCCAATCTTGAATGCTGAGTGGATAGGCAACGCTTGCAGGGAGTGTCAGTTGCCAGACCTCATCAACAAAATGGTCAGGGTCAACAGGCTTGATTAAATAGGCTTCAGCCTGCACTTTCCACTGTTGAGTCAGGCTAGTTAGAGAACAGGTCGAAGTCACCAAGGCGGGAATCATTCTGCCGTTGCTGAATGTAGCCGATCGAATTCGTTGAATCAGTGGATGGACGCTTTCGCCCCAGAATCTCACTTCACAAATTAAGAGGGCAGGCATATACCCATCTAAAAGATCTAATGCGCCTTTGACTGAGCCAGTTGACGAAAAGTGCTTTCCTTAGGATCAAACCAATGTGTCAGCGGCTGGTTGGGCGATCGCCAATTTTCTTTGCATAGCTGGGATCATGAGTGCCGAGTAAGCTATCCCAAAAAGTGAAGTACAGCCCGTAATGGGTGGTGTACTTGAGATGATGAATAGAATGATGGGCAGGCCCAATAAACCACCGCCCGAGCCAATGGTGAGGAAATGAAGCGGGTAAGCGATCAATCCCCAGATGGTTTAATGTTGCCCACACTGTCATTGTGGTGAGAACTGCAATTAGCGTGACAAAATGCAGCGGCAGAACGAAGATGATACCGACGAGGAAGAGCGACTGAACAACTGCCTCCAAAGGGTCAAAGGCAAACGAAGTCCAGGGGGTAGGATAGCGCGATCGGTGATGTCCCTGGTGCAGCCAGGGAAAGAGTGCTGGGTGATGAAACAAGCGATGGGTCAAGTAAAAGTAGGCATCCTGGAGAACTAACACCGCGACGTAACTCACGCCCAGATACCACAGCCCATACTGTTGAGGATGGCTATACAGTCGAGTAATATCCCAACTGTACGCTGACACCATAAACGCTGCTGCCAGCGCAAACACCGCCGCCGAAAGAACAGAGAGTTGAATATCGCGTTGAATCGATTGCCAGGAGGGAGATCGGTGCTGTGAAATCCGACTGGCAAAGAATTGACTGAATGGCGAGTAGAACAAGAGGTAAGTTCCTCCCGCCACCAGAAAATACCGAAACAGAATAATTCCAAAAAAAACGATGCCGTAAAACCCAAATGAGTAGCTTATCAATTTAATCTCCTTTCCATTCCCGATCCTCTAATTCCTTTTGAGGTAACAGCAGCGTAGTTTCAATCTCTTGCCGGATTGCTGCTGTAACTTCACAGTTACCATTCAGGCAATCGACTAGAAGCTGGTTGGCATCGTAATAGCTTTGCAGCACTTGCCTTTGCTCAAGACTAAACTGCCAGGAATGGTGAATATTTCGGTAGTGCGCGGCTGTAGCCCGCAATTGCTCTATCCAGTCAGAATAGTGAGTTTGCCACCAGATCGAAAACCTCGCTTGATTTTGACTGGCAGTGGGCAACTGATCTCTCAACTGCTGGAGCAACTTGTAAAAACGAGCCTCGATCGCATTTAACATGGCTTCGCTTTCGAGTTGCAGTTCTTCGGGTTCTAGAGGCACACCCGGCAAATTTCGCAAATAGTCACCGATATATTGCTCGATCGTGCGCTGCTCAAAAAAATATTGACCTTGCTCAAAGGTGACTGCTGCTAACTGACTCAGCAGCCTCAACTTTTGGGGCAACAAAAGGCCTCGATATACATCATCACGTTCAACGCCTTTCGCTTCATCCCATTGACCCAACAGCAAGTCTAGCCCTTGTTTATAAAACTCACCTCGGTTACATTGAATTGCTAGATGCTGCAAAAAAGTGGTTTTGCCTACGCCCGGTTTGCCCAATACTCGAAGCTTTGAGTAGGTTTTAACCGCCTGCATTCCTGGTATTTGCTTTTGCTCAACGGCTCCCAAGCCGACGCGATCAAAGTCAGAGGGCTTCAAGTTTTGCAAATCAGCAATTTCAAACCACTGTTGACTGGCAATTTCCTCCAAGATGTTGACATCTACATAAATGTCATCCAGGCTGACTGGACGGCTGATGTCGAGTAGCTGTAAAATTCCACACTGATGTTGAAGGGTGTCTCGACGCTGCGATCGCACCTGTTGCACCAGCCCATCAATATCTAGAGAGACAGTATCTAGAGAAACAGTCTCAACGATCTCTTCAGGTGCCGGAAAATCCGCCAGCGGATTTTCCGAAATTTCTCGCCAATCTAAGTCGAGGATCGAGCAAATAGATAGAAAAACTTGGCGATCGACGGGTTGCCCCGTAAAAAATCGCCAGATGGGTTGGCGGGTTTTCAGGTTTACCTCCCCTGCCAGGTTTTCCTGGGTCCACCCTTTGAGGGCAAATGCTCGTTTAGCCTGGTGAATGCCAGAAAGGGATGCCCGGAGCGATCGCTTGACCATAAAACAGGTAGCTCATATTAAGACCGAGAATCCATATTTTTATTAAAAAACAGGTGTTCTGTGGACACCTCTATGCTAAACGCTATTTAGGTCGGCGAAATCATACAAAATCCAGAGAAGTGATTCTGACCTTCACTCAACTGAAATTAAATCAAACATTTCTGCCGCAAAAAACAACCTCTATCCTCTTGGGCGATTAGAGGCGACTGGATTTGATGAACTCCAAGCTTTGAACTATTTGTAACGAATTCAAACACGGCGATCGCCATCTTATACAAATTCAATTTGAGCTTGCATGGAATAAACCCCGGTGAGACAAGGGGCTTAAGCCCCCTGTTCTATGCAGCTTCATTTTCAATTTTTTTTCCCAAACCGATCTGAGAACTACACTGAAAGAAGGAGATCTTGATTGATCGGGATCTAGGAAACAACTTCGAGCAATCTGAGGAAATATGCGGGTTGGCGTAATTTCTGACACTCATGGGCTGTTGCGTCCTGAAGCGGTAAAGGCGCTGGCAAATTCTGAGCTAATCCTTCATGCAGGAGATATTGGTAAGCCGGAGGTGTTAGCAGAGTTGGAGGCGATCGCCCCCGTGATTGCAGTGCGTGGCAATAATGATCAGGGAGAGTGGGCAGAGGCGATCGGCGATCGCCAAACCTTCAAAATTGAGGACATATCCGTTCACCTGCTGCACATTGGTCGAGAATTCAATCGGCTTGAAGCGGCTGATGTGCAGGTTGTAATTAGCGGACATTTCCACAAACCGTCAATCGTGGAGCAAAATGGAATTTTATTTCTCAATCCGGGTAGTGCTGGGCCACGACGGTTTAAGTTACCCATCTCTGTTGCTTATCTACAGGTAGAAGGAAGAGCGATCCATGCAGAAATTGTGGAACTGTCTGTATAAAGTGAGTTTTTGAGTAACCGATTCAATGACCGACCTCTCTCCCCAAGCTGTTGCCGATCAACTCCTGGCTGACTTTCGACAAGAACAACGCCTGGTGAATCTAATCATCAAAGGCTGTATTGAACACCGCTGGGCAATGAGTGAGGCAGAAAAAGATTTGTCAAAAGCTATCGTTTACAATGCATTTGAAACTTATGCGGTTGAACGAGGCATTCCCCTGGAGCAAGCAGAACAGTTCTGTGAACAGCATCTCGACGAGTTGATCCAGCGCATCCAGGCAGCCCTTTGAGTCGCTTCTAATGCAGTGCGAAGTGAGTTAGGGATGGAGCGATCGCCGTACATCATTGATTCCCACTGCTCAAGCTAATTACACCCGCTCGTCTAGCTTAGAGGCAATGTCCTGCAAAGACGTGAGTGGAGTGGGATGATCGGGATGAATAATGAACACCGTGTTAAGCGTTTCATCTTTACGAAACAGAGCAATATCTGCTTTGCCGATCGCCTCTACGGTTCCCCTAAAACCAACCGCAGAGTCACCAATATCCGTTAACTCCAGAAATTCCAGGTCTGCTGGTTTTTCTTGCCCCAACAGTTGAGACAGTGCATCTGGGCTACTCAACATTGCATCTAGGAAAGCTTCCCCAATAGGGGAAGTGGTTCCATTTTCTCCAAAAATACTGCTAAGGGGAGATGACGTTACACAGACTCGCTCAATCATTTCACCATCTTGCTGTAAGACAAAGGCAGATCCTTGTGCCTTAGCCACCTTGCAGTTGGCGATCGCCCCAGAGGATGAACTGCTTTGTATCATCTCATCTGAGTAGCGAATAAATCCAGGCGGCAGGTCTTCTAGCGTGAGCAGTGGAACCCGTGAGTTAGCTGCTATCGATTCACTCATCGGGGAAACCATGAGTAAGCAAGTCAGGAAAATAGCAACAGTCAGGAGTAATCTTTTTAACATAAGTTAGAGTTGTTCTTAAACAGAGTCAAGCCGAGTTAACACAACATTGGCAAAGAGAATTTCCCATTTCTCACGTTTCATTGTTTTACCCTAAAAATAGCTTGTAAGCCGGATTTTGGCTCTCGTCCCAGTAGCGATAGCCCAGCGTATCGAGAAACATTTGCCACTCCTGCATCTCATGGGGTGGCACCTGCATTCCCACCACGATGCGTCCGTAGTCTGCACCGTTGTTGCGATAGTGAAACATACTGATATTCCAGTTGGGATGCATGGAGCCAACAAATTTCATTAAAGCACCGGGGCGTTCGGGAAACTCAAAGCGGTATAGCAGTTCATGATGGGCTAGGGGCGATCGCCCACCCACCATGTGCCGTAGATGCAGTTTGGTCAACTCATCGTCAGTCAAGTCAAGGGTTTTAAATCCTTTTGCTTCAAAGGTTTCAACCATCCGCACTGCATCAGCCCGGTTCTCAATTTGTACCCCAACAAAAATATGTGCTTCCTGCTCATCGGCAATCCGATAGTTAAATTCGGTGAGGTTACGTTTGCCAATACATTCACAAAACTTACGCAGGCTGCCGCGCTCTTCAGGAATGGTGACAGCAAAGATGGCTTCGCGGCGTTCCCCCAGTTCTGCCCGCTCTGCCACAAACCGCAGGCGATCGAAATTCATGTTTGCGCCACAGGCGATCGCAATTAGGGTTTGTCCAGTGATTTGCTCTCGCTCCACGTAGGCTTTGGCAGCGGCGATCGCCAGCGCTCCAGCGGGTTCTAGAATCGATCGCGTATCTTCAAATACGTCTTTAATCGCCGCGCAAATATCGTCGGTTTCAACCAAAATGATGTCATCGACGTATTGCTGACACAGACGAAAGGTTTCTTCTCCCACTTCCCGCACGGCAACCCCATCCGCAAACAGTCCCACCTGGGGCAAACGCACTCGATGTCCAGCTTTGAGCGATTGATACATTGCGTCTGCATCAACTGGCTCCACGCCAATAATCTTGATCTCAGGGCGCAACCGTTTTACGTAAGCCGCAATTCCAGAAATCAAACCGCCGCCGCCGATCGCCACGAAAATTGCGTGAATCGGTTTCTGACACTGTCGCAGTAACTCCATGCCAATCGTGCCCTGTCCCGCAATCACATCCGGATCGTTAAACGGGTGAATGAAGACCAGCCCCTTTTCTGCCTCTAGCTGACGGGCATGGGTGTAAGCTTCGTCAAACGTGTCGCCATACAGCACCACTTCAGCACCTCTGGCTCTCACGGCATCAACCTTCACCTGGGGAGTGGTGACTGGCATGACAATAATTGCCCGTGTGCCTAAGTGCTGAGCAGCAAGGGCGACCCCCTGCGCGTGGTTTCCGGCAGAGGCAGCGATCGCCCCCTGAGCCAGCACATCGGGCGGCAGTTGCGCCATTTTGTTGTAGGCTCCCCGCAGCTTAAACGAAAATACCGACTGCATATCTTCCCGCTTCAGCAAAAGCTGATTGTTTAACCGAGCAGACAGATTGGGTGCATGGTCTAACGGCGTTTCCTGCGCCACATCATACACACGAGCGGTCAGGATACGTTCCAGGTAGTCAGGCATGGGGGAGATTAGGTTGGCAAATGCTAATATAGGCAATTCTACTCTATGAAGGGGTGCTTGCTTTGAGGGAAACCTGCCCTACACTAAAAGCATGAGAGGGCGATCGCAAAAGGGGTTAGGGTTCCACTTTGCCATACCCAATCTACCGTTGTTTTACAACGTAGCAACGTAGGATGGGTTAGCAAAGCGTAACCCATGCAGATATTGGATTTCGTACCCCATCTACTATTAATCTAAAGTGCCGCGATGAGTCAGCTACGAGCCAAGACACCGACCGATACGTGGGTAAACGCATCCTGGGAAGAATATCTTCAGGTGATTGATGAGCCTGATTATGCAGAAACTAAAGGCTACTATTACAACGGACGCATGAGGCTGGAAATGTCTCCTCTTGGTAATCCTCATTCCCGCGATCACGCCACTATTATTGGCGCTCTTTATCTGTTTGCGGGGTTGCGAAAGATTGATCTGGATGCTCACGATAACTGCACCTATCGCAAAACGGGCTGTGAGGAGGCTCAGCCTGATGTTTCCTTCTACCTGGGTGCAAACGCAGAAGTCATTCCCTGGGAAGCAACGATCGTTGATTTAGATGTTTACCCATCCCCTGATTTAGTGATTGAGGTGGCTTACTCTTCTCTGGCAGATGATAAAGGTGAAAAACGACTGCTCTATGAAGCGCTGGGAGTACGAGAGTACTGGGTTATTGACGTGCAAAATGTGCAGATTATTGCCTTTGAGGTGCAAAACGGAGGAAGCCGTAAAATTGAGCAGTCACAGGTGTTTTTAGGACTAGACATAGCGCTGCTAGAGGAAGCGTTGCGCCGCAGTCGCCAGATGAATCATGGGAAAGTGAGTGCCTGGTTGTTGTCTCAGTTTTAGAGTTAAAAGTGAGTACCCAGATCTGCGACTTCTCAGAGAAGTCGCAGATCTTAACCTCTCAGGTAATTGGGGCGACTTCGCTATTCATTGCTTCTTCTGACTCTTCCTCACAGGCTTCAGGGTCGATGATGCACTCCAGTTTGGTGTCCGGTTCATCGGGGTCGAGCGGATTGACGAAGAAAGCGCCCGTTTGAGGCGGCAACGTTGGGTCGAGCAGCAGTTCTGCGATCGTTTTCACCATGCCTGCAAGAGGAATTGCTAGAATTACACCCAACAGTCCGCCGACTTTGCCGCCCAGAAACAGCGCTGGTAAAACAATGGTTGGGCTTAGTCCAGTTAAATTGCCCAATATGCGAGGGGCTAACAGGTTGTCTTTGACTTGCTGGAGGGCGATCGCCACTCCCACCACTTGCACGGCTAACCACCAGTCAATAAATGTCACCACCAGTCCCACAGTTACAATTCCCAAAGTCGCACCGATAAAAGGAATCACTTCCATCAAGCCAATAAAGGTCGCAAACACCAGGAAGAATGGCACTCGCAGCCACCAAAACGCCAGGGATAAAGTGACTGCCATAAACAGCCCTAACAGCAGTTGCCCTGAGAAAAACCGCTGCAAGTTACGGCGAAAGGAGTCGGTCAAATAATCTTGAATCGGGGGCGCAAAGAAACTGGTGACTCCATTCCACAGCCGCTCTCCGTCCAGCAACATATAAAACGAGATGACCAGAATGAGAATCAGGTCAATCACCCAGTTAAAGGTGCCCAACAGTAGCCCTAAACCGCTAGAGGCAATAGTTTCTGCTTGTTCCTGTAGCTCCGTCAAAAGCTGTTCTTGCAAAAGTGGAATAGCAAACCGGATTTGGTTTTGGCTCTGGTTTTGCAGTTCTACCAACTGTTGCTGTCCCGACTCGATTAAGTTGGGTAGGTCAGTGAGGAGTTGCTGAGCCTGATTTAACACGGGAGGGGCGATCGTGACTCCAATCAGCCCCACCAGTAACCCCGCAAACAGATAAACTAGCCCAGCCGCCAGACCGCGCGGCATAAAGGTGTGAAGCCTTGCAACTAAGTAATTGAGGAGAAAGGCAATTAACCCAGCCGTTACCAGAATGCTAATTAACTCACTTAAATATCTCAATGCATTTAACGTCATCCATCCTGTAGTCAGGATCAATGCCCAGGTAACAAGAAGTCGCTGTAGAGGTGTAAATAAACGATCCATTGTTTTTAATGTAAAAACTTAATTTTAAATCTATTACTCTAAACTAACTTGAGCGCCAAGCTGATCTTGCGCCCGAAAAGCTCTATCCATTGGAATAGGGGCAACGGGTTCCGTCAGGGTAAATTTTCCCAACTCTATCCATTGCTTTAGCTCTAGCGCCACCTGTCGTGACAAAAAGATGCTGGCAAGGGGGGCAACTCTGACACTTTTGCCGTCAATGGTGAGGCGACCTGTCTTGAGTTGAGCATAGCTAACCAGCCCAAAGGTAGGGCGCACTCGTCGCGGAATCGAAAAATCTACCACTGGAGCGACCAAATCTTGATCCTGAACGGCACAGCGAACGACGACTTCTTCGTTTAGAACAGGCAGCGGAACGCCTACGCCAATCATCAGCGACGGGCCATAGCTTTTGAAGTAACAGCCTTTGACCCAGCGAGGACTCATTTGTTTCGCATCGCCGATGAGTGCCAGGGTCGCAGCAGGGCCAATCGGGGTGCGGTTGGGCAGGCGCTTTTGCAAGGGAAAGTGTTGGGTGCCTTCCCAGGCAACGTAGCCCTCACCGCCGCCCAAAAAGATGCGGCTGCCGATGCCAATTAGCTTCAGGTCGGGGTCATTTAGCAAGGGGGAAACGGCACCGGGGTTGGAGTAAACCGCGTTGGCAAGCTGCGGTTGCAGGGGTCCCAGGTAGGTAAAGAGGGGGCGATCGCCCCCATTCACCCCAACAATAAAATTC
>JAAUQZ010000219.1 GCA_012033355.1 Leptolyngbyaceae cyanobacterium RM1_406_9
GCTCGTTTCATCTCACGCGGGTCAGGGTTGGATTGGATAAATGCCTCAAGATCCTCTAATGTCATCGCTCGAAATTGCTCGCTGTTCTCTTCCTCCCATTCTCACATATCATTTAGGATTGCTATAGGACACTATTATGCAATGTGCTTCTTTATTCTCCTGACTGGACTGGTTTAGCTCAACTACCACTAGACTGATGATTCATTCACTATTCGCACCCCACAGTAATGGCGATCGCAGTTCATTACTTAGGGGCAGGAATGGGGCGATCGCGCAGTGCGGTTGCAACGGCAACCAAGTTAGCAGCAGCAGCTTCTCCGGTCTTCTTTGACCAGTCGTGTTTGTAGTCGGTTTGCAGATAAGATTCTCCTGGTCCCGGTCCTTTGTTCCAGTATGTCCATGCCTGTCCAGGAACCGTAAAACCGATATCAATCAGAGCACCTGCCATTTCATTAATCACATGGTGAGCGCCATCCTCGTTACCTGTTACGACAAATCCAGCTACACGGTTATAGGCGATCGGACGATTCTGATCATCAGTCTCAGAAAGCAAGGCATCCATCCGTTCAAGAACTCGTTTGGCAACGCTAGACATTTGCCCTAACCAAGTTGGACTTGCCATGAGTAAAATATCAGAGGCAAGAAGTTTTGAACGAATCATAGGCCATTCATCATTATCTCCTTCATCTGAGGAGACACCTGGTTTCACGTTATAGTCAACCACCCGCAGCAGTTCGGTTTCAACTCCATGACTCTCCAGCGCTGTCATGACAACACGCGCCAGAGCTTCTGTGTTGGATTCATTTGGAGATGGTTTTAGAGTACAGTTCAGCACCAATGCTTTCATAGTCGCGTCCTAAATAAAACAGATTTTGTGAACTCAAAAAAGAATGCTTTACGTTGTCTACTCATATCAACCTGATCCACTTGCGCCTCCAATAACACCTGCCAGTTGTAAAAGATAGATCACCGCAAACGCAGCAAAAAATAATCCTGCTATCACTGTTCCAGCAAAAATAAATTTCGATGGGCGCAATGCTTTCGGCAACATTCGATGGTTTAAGTAGAGCGTCAGTCCAGTGACAATGGGAATGTGAGCCGCTTCAATCGCCCCTGCCGTTTGCAGCAAGCCCACGGGTTGCCCAAAGAATAGATAGATGGCGATCGGCAGCAATGCTAGCAGCACCACAATGTAAAACTTACGTAGAAACTTCTCATTCACCCAGCGACCCCGTACTCCAAATCCTTGCAACATGATTTGTGTTCCATCAGCGAACATCCGTCCAAAGCCATCCTGCACCGAAAGCGTCGTGCTGCAAAAGGTGATGAACACGATCGCAATCATAAACCAGAAGCCAAACGGACCCCATAAGTCACCGAGCAAGCTTCCCAATGTTTCGGCAACCTGATCCTCTTGGGGAACGAGACCTTGAGGACGCAACAACTCGCTCCCCAAAATCAGGAATGCTAAAGCGGCTAGCAGTGCCCCGATCACAGCCAGGGTATTTGACAGCAGCATTTGCATTGTCCACCCCTGCAAGTGCTGTCGCTCCTCATGTCCTATTTGAGAAAAATCAATGGGTTCTTCTTGCCCAAGGGCGGCTGCTCCATAGCCTCTAGCTCCAACCCAGTAGGAATACCACATCAGCCCTGCGGCACCCGCTAACATAAAGCCAAGCCAGGGCAAAATTTCGTCATATCTTACGTCTGATGGAATTTGGGGGACTAATCCAGAAGTGAGTTGTCCTAAATTAGGAAAGACAATTACGGCAGCAACTACTACAGCAATGGTTCGGGCAATGCCCACATAGGATGAAATTTTTTCTACCCCTTCATACTGCCCTAGAAAAACGATCGCAGCAGTGACAAGGATAATAATCACAGTCCAGAGTTGAACCGTTCCTCCTGTTACCAAAATCAAGGCAGTGGCAGCCGTTCCTGTAAGTCCAGCAACAGTAGCAATTGCAACGACAACTTGTGGAACTAAGATTAACCAGACTGCCCAGTTTTTAGGCCCTGGAAGCCGCCTAAAGCCTTCTAGAATCGTTGTTCCACTACAGACGGTGAAACGTCCAATCTCACCATTGATAAACCATTTGAGAATTACGGCAGCTAGGAGTGCCCATAGCAAAGAATAGCCATAAAAAGCGGCAATTCGAGGGGTAAATAACAGTTCTCCAGATCCTGCTGCTGACAGCATCCAGATAAAGCTAGGACCTAACCACAGAAAACGCTGCCAACCTTGGGGAGGTTTGGGTATCCGCTGGGTACTATCCTCTTGCTGCTCGGCGATTGGAGATGAACCGTAGTCATTTTGGCTACTCATTTGCTTGTCGCCTTAGAAAATGTTTGTTTGGGACTTTTCTTCCGTCATTACACTCGGCTAAGTGTATAAGCTGGGGGCGATCGCCACTTCTAGCTAATGGCGGAAAAAGGTTTCAAACTCCTGAATGACTGAAGTTTCATGTAGATTTCATTTTCGTATGAAATGCTCGATGTAGAGAACTAGTAACGTAACACACCTAACATATCCATCAATAAGTATCTATAAATAAAGAAGGCAACTAACGAGTCAATGGAATATTTGGAGAAATGCGACTTTTACTGATTGAAGATGAACCAGATCTAGGTGCAGCAATTAAAAAGGTGCTGAATCAGGAAACTTATGTAGTGGACTGGATTCTAGATGGAAATCAAGCCTGGAGCTATTTAGAAACTCAGTGGACAGAGTATACTCTGGCGATTATTGATTGGATGCTGCCAGGAATGTCAGGGTTGGAGTTGTGCAAGCGTTTGAGAGCCAATCACAGTTCGCTTCCAATCTTGATGTTGACCTCAAAAGATCGGATGGAGGAGAAGATTATTGGACTGGATGCAGGGGCAGATGATTATTTAGTCAAACCCTTCAAAATGCCGGAACTGCTCGCCCGACTGCGGGCACTACGACGGCGATCGCCCCAGCTTCAGCCGCCCCAACTACAGGCTGGAAATCTTACCCTTAACTACGGCACTCATTCAGTCACTCACCAAGATATCACGGGTAATGAAAAACGATTTATTCCACTCACGATTAAAGAATTTCAGCTGCTGGAATATTTTATGAAGCATCCTAACCAGATCGTCAACCGCGACCAGATCATGAACCAACTCTGGGAAGTGGATGAGGAACCCATTAGTAACGTAGTTGCGGCTCAGGTGCGTTTGCTCAGACGCAAATTAGAAGACAACGATAATAGTCTGATCGAGACGATTTATGGAGTTGGCTATCGCTTTAACCCAAGCCTATGATCTTTTGTTTTTGCACCATAGGGCGATCGCACCATTAATCATTTCCTGAACTTTAGACCAGGCTGTAGATATCTCTAAATTCATCGCTAGCTCGATGAATGAGAACTGCTGCTTCCGCCCGTGTCAAAGGCTGGTTGGGCCGGAGTTGGATAGATTCAGCGGAGAGATCTCCCAAATAAACGCCAGCTTCGATTGCAGCAGCAATGTCTTCTTTGGCATATTCAGGAATCTCAGCGGCATCCTGGTAATACCAGAGTGAATCGCGCAGGGCAGTAGCCGGATCTAAGTCCAGAGCGTTGGCGATCGCCACCAGTGCAGCAGCCTTTGAGATAGACTGCTCTGGACGAAACTCATCGTTAGGAAATCCGCTGAAGAATCCAGCTTGTGTTGTATCAGCGATCGCCGAAGCCGCCCAATAATCAGAAGACACATCGCTAAAGCCACCCGTCAATTGCTCTCCATTAGGGTTAAAAAATGCCCACACTGAACGAACAAACTCTGGTGTTGGTGACGAGTTAAAAGCAACATCCAGCATGGTTGCAAATTCGGCGCGAGTTACAGGTTGACTGGGGCGAAACTCACCATTGGGAAACCCTCGGATAATGCCTCGCTCTGCCAACGCTTCGATGGAGTCTCTTGCCCAAAAGTCTTCAGGAACATCGGCGGTCAACTCGGCTGCTTGCCATGCCCCCAAATAGATATAGGGTCTACCCCTACGACCAAAGCCAGCAATCAAATTGATCACGCCAAAGTACTCTAAAACGGTTCCCAGCGTAACAAGGAGCAAAAGCAACAGAACCAGAGAAACACCTAACCCACTTCCTCGTTTTCGCTGAATCGGTTTGTTGGCAGGCGTAGGCGTTTCATTAACAGAATGTGAACGAACTGGAGGAGTCATAACCTTTTATTGAACTCGATACAGGATGTCACGTCGGAGTGCCGACTCTAGCAAGGCGGAGTCATCTGGCAAACCTAGAATTTTGGGCAAAAGCTAACTAGCTAGATTGTCAATTTATTAAAGGGAAGCAAACTCACACCGTTATCCCACCGTTATCCCTTTGCTTCGCTGAGCCAGAAGAACTTTAACCCTACTTCTTACAACTTAATAGGTGACACAAAATTATGAAATCAGCATGAAATAAACACAAATTCTGGCTGTCGAGCGTTTAGAGGGCGATCGCCTGATTGACTGAAAAATCTTCTCTCGTTCCTGGCTTCTAGTCTGGAATGCAGTGCTAGAGGCTCTGCCTCTTTCAGATGCGAACGGAGGCAGAGCCGCCGCAGCGGCATTTCCAGGCAAAGCCTGAAAACGAGGCAATAAGATTTATTTACTGCGAGAGTGATGTAAAGAGGAATAAAACTCAATGATCGCAAACTGACCTCTCGATTAGAGCTTCAGCCCATCCCTTCAGAGAGAGGCAAAAAAGCGGGTTGGGTTACATACTTTGGTCGATAGAAGTTTTTTGCCACTGTTCTTTATCAACTCAGTATGCAGCAAGGTAGCCTATTCCATCAAACTCGTCTGCGGTTAGCAGGTTGGTATGCGGGGGTAATGGGCTGCACTCTGGCACTGTTTAGCTTTGGTATCTATGGGGTGATCGCAGAAGCCTACGGCAGAACGATCGATCGCGGACTTGAATCAGTCACCAGAATCCTGGCTCAGCAAATTGAGCCAATTCTTGAGCAACCAGAGCGGTTGAGCCAACTTGCAAATTATCTCAAGGTTTGTCTGCCCAAAGCAGATTGCTTACCCGCTATAGCAGAAGCCCAACCGCCTTTAACTAATCTGACATCCCCTGCTGATTACTATATTCGCTTGCTTGACTCCACCGGAAACCCAATTATGGTTGGCGGCATCCAGCTAGAAGAATTAGCAATTACTCCAGGAACTCAGCAGTGGCGAACGGTTACAGATGCTCAGAACAATCGCTACCGTCAGGTTTCGTTGCCACTGCGTTTAGAGGATGAAGTTTGGGGATATGTGCAGGTGGGGCGATCGTTGAAGATCTAGACGAGAATCTGGCAGATTTACGCTTGATGCTGCTACTCGGCTGCCCCATTGCTGTAGTGCTGGTTGGAGTTTCTAGCTGGTGGCTATCCAGGTTGGCGATGCAGCCCGTCTATCAGTCTTACCAATACATGGAGCAGTTCACTGCCGATGTTGCCCATGAGCTTCGTACCCCTCTTGCTGCAATGGAGGCAACGATTGAAGCGGATCTGCGACTCCATCAGAAATCTGAAGGCGCTCCTTCACCAAACCGAGAAACGATCACGGTTTTTCAGCGTCAAACTGTGCGGCTCTCCCGGTTGATTAAAGACCTATTACTGTTGTCCCGAATTGACAGGCGCGAACTAGCGGGACAGCACAAACCCTGTTGCTTGAACAATTTAGTGAGTGATCTGGTTGAGGAGCTAGCATTTTTAGCCGTTGAAGCAGACGTAAAACTCTCGTTAAAAATACAGGTTCAGCAACCCGTCTACATTCTGGGAGATGAAGGGCAACTCTATCGATTAGTTTCCAACCTGATCAGCAATGCAATCCGGGCAACTCCAGAAGGCGGACAAGTCACCGTTATTCTGGATCGAGTTGACCCATATGCGCTAATTCAGGTGCAAGATACAGGGGTGGGAATTGCGCTTGAAGATCAGGCGCGAATATTTGATCGCTTTTATCGAGTAGAGCAGGAGCGATCGCGCCGCACAGGAGGCTCAGGGTTAGGGTTGCCGATTGCCCAAGCGATCGCCCAGATGCATCGCGGCAGCATTCAGGTCAAAAGTGAACTAGGAAAAGGCAGTGTCTTTACCCTGCGCCTGCCGCTGCAATAGTTTTCTGTATCGTTTTCAACATCCATTTGCAACTCTCTTAGATCGCAGAGGAACCGCACCATGCGCCAACTACTGATACAAGTACCACGCGGATATGGAAAAGACGTTTTAGATACGGCTAAAGCTCATGATGGGGCAAACCTGTCATTAGTTGAAGCAACAGGCGGCAATCAATCTATAGATCTGGTGACAATTCATGTTTCTAACCGCAAAGTTGAAGGGCTACTGGAAGCCCTAGAAGGGATACCCAACTTACAAATTACCCTCAATCCTCGTGGTGTGTTGTCCCTCCAGCCGCCAGCAGAGGAAGCGGCACAGCAAGTCACCGATGTAGCAGCCCGTAGCCCGATTGAAGTGTTTCTCTCTGGGCTACAAAGCGTTGGCTCCTGGAAAGGCTTTTTGGGCTATGCTGCCGCCGCAGGCGTTGTCGTTTGGATTGGGCTATTTACCAACACAACCTATCTTTTAGTTGCAGCGATGCTGATTGCTCCCTTTGCTGGGCCAGCGATGAATGTGGCACTGGCAACCGCACGGGGCGATCGCCATTTACTGGGTCGGAGTCTAGTTCGCTATTTTGCTGCGCTGATAGTGGCGATCGCCGTAGCCGCATTCCTCAGCTTTGTGCTGCGGCAACAAGTCATCACCGAGCAAATGGCTGCGACCAGCGCGATTTCTGCTGTTGCCGTGCTTTTGCCCATCGTGGCAGGGGCGGCAGGGGCGCTCAACCTGGTGCAATCTGAACGCAGCAGCCTGGTTTCTGGTGCGGCGACAGGAATGTTGGTTGCGGCTTCTCTCGCTCCCCCGGCTGGACTGGTAGGCATGGCAGGGCGCGATGGGTCGATGGGATCTAACCATCAACGGGGGGTTTGTGCTGCTGCTGCAACTGGTCGGGATCAATCTCTCAGCAGCGATTGTATTTCGCTTGTATGGCATTTCTGCTCAGGGCGCACGCTATAAACGAGGGAAAGCCTGGGCATTTCCAGCGATTTTGATAGTGACTGTGGGGGCGATCGCCAGTTTGCTTACCTGGCAATTCTCTAACCTGCCAGATTTGCAGCGCTCCAGCATCACTCAACGCGCAACCGCCGACATCAAAACCGTTGTAGATGAAAGCGGATTAGCAGAACTTGTCGAAGCCAACGTGCGCTTCACCCGTCCCGATATTCAGGGGCAAAACACATTGTTAGCAACCGTATATGTGCAACAGCAAAATACTAGCCAATCCCCAGAGGCAATTCAGGCTCAATTAACCCAAGACATCCAAACCTATCTGCTCAGTCAGGACTTTAACGTTACTCCATTAGTCAATGTCACGGTTTTACAAGCACCTGAAAGTCTCTAGCTCTAAGTTTCTGCCCCTTCTTCCCAGTCGTTCATCACATCCTCAACCAACACTTCCTTCAGACACACTTGCGCCACAACCAGCAGAGGTAGCGCCAGCAACAGCCCCATAAATCCAAAGAAGATAGAAAAAGCCAACTGCGATAATAGCGTGACTGCTGGCAGCAGAGAAACCTGATGCCGCATCACCAGTGGAGTCAGAACATTACTCTCGACTTGCTGAATCAAAATATACAGACCCACAACCGCTAGTGCTTTCCAGGGTGCATCGAGCAGTGCCAGAGCCGCAGGAGGAATCACACTTAAAGTCGGCCCCAGGTTTGGAATAAAGGTGAGTAACCCTGCCAGAGAAGCGTTAGCCAAAGGTAGCGGTACACCCAAGAGCCATAGCCCTAACCCACTTAGAACGCCAATTACAGTCATATTAAATAGAATCCCGATTAGCCAACCCGTCAGAGCAACTTCACACTCCGAAAGAATGTTATCCACTCGACGGCGATAAAATCTAGGAAAGACTAGCAAAAACGCTCGACGATACGCCCCTGGGCTTGCCAACAGCATAATCGTGACAACCAGAATCAGGAGCAAGCTCAGAATAATTTCAATCGAGTTTGTGAATAAGCCATAAAAGTTGCCAAACAACTGGCTGATGAAATCAGGAAGCTGCTGGGTAAGACGAGTCAGAATGCCAACATTGTCTCCTGTTTGCCCTGGAATTCGTTCACTTAATTCTTCAAACCATATCCGTAACTGATCCAGCCCTTGAGGAATTGCACTGATTAACTGAGGAAGCTGATCAAAGAAGGGCGGAATAATGAGTGAAACTAGGATCGAAAAAAGAATCAGCAGGGTCGTTACCGATATCAAAATGCTAAAGCCTCGGTGAAGTCCCCCTCGCTCCAGCCGTTTCACCAGTTGGTTTAACACTGTTGCTAACACCACCGCTGTAAACGCCAGCAAAAGGACTTGCCGAATTTTCCAAAGAATATACAGAGAGAGAACCAGAGCGAGAAAACCGACCCAGTGCCCTAGACGCACAAAATTAACCCTCGTTTTGGCTACAAGCTTACTTAGATGCCATTAACAATACTGGTTACTGAGCAAACTTGTCATCATCCAATGCCCAGAAATTAGAGCAGTCGAGTGCCTTCTTGGTCAAAGCGATAGAGGGATGAACCGCACACTTCAAATAGGCATTTTGGCTAAAAAATCGACAGCTTGAACAAGGGCTTTCCACTGTTCGAGCAACAGGGTAGACGTGTGCTGATGGAGCAGAGTGATGGGAAAATAGCTGCTGGATTAAAAAAATAACCCAGGCAACAAACATAAATCCTAAAGGGGCTGTGAACCAAACCAGTAGCAAAATCTCTACGGGAGTCGTAACGGCTTCTCGAACGGGTGCCTTCCCCTCATAATGCACATGGCTAGAAACTAGCACGATCTGCTGCGTTGGATTCATAGATTTTGCTTTCCGCCGTTATTCCAGGGTATAAATGGAATCAAGATGACGCTCAGGTATTAAGGGCAATAAGTCAAATCATTTGCTGGCACATAGCCCTCCAGCGGCACCTGAATCGGAACCCAGCCATCAGCACCCAGATTTAGGATAGTTACATTGCGTCCTCTTGGAACAACGCCAACCCGTTCAGAATCAATCGATGGTTCCTCACGCACAACCAACCCATTTCTGGCTTTAACTTGGCGACAGTTTGAAGGGTCAGAATCAACGGGTTCACAAGGGACTAAATAACCTGAAAACATATAGCCCTCGATAGGGGCAGATACAGGTACCCAGCTCTCCGGCTGTGGATCTGGCACTGTAACACTCACATTACGTCCGTAAAGCACGGCTCCCAGAATTCTACTGTCAATGGTGGGTTGCGCTCGGACATAAAGCCCTCCCCGCGCACTCACTTGACGACATACTACTGATGTTTGGGCTAGCCGTACATCGTTCTCGCTTGAGGAAAGTTCATTCGCTGCTGAAGGAGAGTTTTGAACAGCAGCGGCTTTAATAGCAGTAATCGGAAACCCAAAAGTAATTGCTATCAGAGAGGGTAAAGCTGTTACCGCTAAAAAACGCTGCAAAACATTAGTCTGTTTCATTGTTTTATCCTGTCTTAAGAGTTAGACATCCTGTCTTACAGCCATTTTTGAATGGGTAAGCCGCAGTGTAGGGGCGTTCGCGAACCGCCCCTACTAGGTTTTGTGGTGTATCCAAGTGGAAATTGCTGTAAGAGTTATACCTTGCCAGGGTATAGATTTTACCCTTTAGATGAGGTAGAAATGGGGCAGACCGTTGAGTATTGAGCGTGGTGCCCCCGATGATCCAACTCAGCTTTAGTGCCGAAGAGATTGAGCAACTGCA
>JAAUQZ010000220.1 GCA_012033355.1 Leptolyngbyaceae cyanobacterium RM1_406_9
AAAGGGAGAAGGGGCTGGGGGATGAGGGCAAACTTGCAAAACTGGGATATACCCTACTGGGTTACTTTCAATTTTTTGGTCGCAAGATTTTGCAAGTCGCACAGGAATTAGATAGCCGAGTGAGAGTGAGTTTTCCTAAGCTAAGGGAGTGTTGTTCAAAGAGGCGCTAGGATATGACAACTATTTATCAATGGTCTTTTGCAGTAAAGCTATTTTCAGCGTTGGGTTGTGGGCTAGTAGCAGGTATCTTTTTTGCCTTCTCCACTTTTGTGATGAAAGCACTGGCTCAACTTCAACCCGCTCAGGGCATTACTGCTATGCAGTCGATCAATATTACAGTGATTAATCCCTGGTTTTTTGTAGCCTTCTTTGGCACGGCTCTCACTTGCCTGCTTTTGACTATTTCTTCGCTGTTGAAATGGCATCAGCCTGGGGCTGTGTTTTTGCTGATTGGTAGCCTGCTTTACCTGTTTGGTACTGTTTTGGTGACTATCGCGTTCAATGTGCCTCTGAACGATGCACTGGCGATCGCCAAATCCAACAGCCCAGAAAGCGCTGGTTTATGGGCTAGGTATCTTACCAACTGGACAGTTTGGAATCACGTGCGAACAATTGCAGCACTCGCAGCAGCAACATTACTCACGATCGCCCTTTGTAATCAAACAGTAAAGTAGTGGGATTATAATGCCTCAAATTATTCCACAACAACCTCTCTTATGGCGCTACGCCCCTTGATTAAGACATTTTTGTGTGGAAACCCTCCGCTGCGCGGGGGCGTCCACACAAAAACGTATCCTAAGGTATGCGCGTAGCGCTATATCATTCATTCTGGTTCTCATCTTTCTCCTGACTTTGTAACTCATGCAGGTAGTCATCCAGACGATCAAAGCTTGCTTGCCAAAACTGACGATATTGATCGAGCCAGTGCTCAACGTCCTTGAGAGGTGCGGCATTAAGCTGGCAGGGTCGCCATTGTGCCTCACGTCCCCGTGTCACCAGCGGGCCCGCTCCAGCACCTTGAGATGTTTAGAGATAGCAGGGAGGCTCATTTCAAAGGGTTTGGCCAACTCAGTCACCGATGCTTCACCGTGAGCAAGGTGAGCTAAGATTGCGCGGCGGGTGGGGTCAGCCAGGGCAGCGAAAGTAATGCTCAGTTGATCAGTAGACATTTTTGCTCAACATTTTGTATTTAACCATTTAGTTAATTAACACTAAGCTAAATTTATTACGCAGAAATGTCAAGTATGGCGCTATGCGCTATGCAAAGTATTTTTGCCATCGATGGATCGCTACCGGGTTAGTTGCATCTGTTGCTGTGCTGGGGAGGTAGGTTGGTTTTGGTAAATTAGCTGCTGTAAGCGGCGACTTTCCATTTCTAGAACTCGTCTGGCGAAATCGCTATCCTGATCCAAAAGATCATCAAAGGTATCGACTGGGATTGCTAAAATTCTGGTGACTGTTGCCTTCGCAACGATTGTTCCAACTTGTTCTGCATGGGAGAGAACCTCCAATTCATCCAAAATTTGTCCTGGCACCAAGTTCTGTAAGGCTATTTTTTGCTGTTGGGGAGCTTCTATTTGGGCTTCACCTTCGATTAATAGCAATAGTTCTCGGCAGGTGTCTCCTTCTTCTGTGATCACATCATTGACCCCATAAAGTTTAATGGAGGAACGGTTGGCTAACTCGATAAGCGTTTCACTTTTAGTGCCGCTAAAAAAGTCACTATTGGAAAGGTGTACTAGTTTTTCAAGTGTGCCAAAAGCAGTAAGAGCAGCGTGTTCATCTTCGGATTGTGTCAGGATAATTTCGGCCGTTTCACGGACTAAGGGTTTAGTGGTTTGTGCCTCAAGAAGCTGTAGAGCTTGCCGTTGTCCTTGCTTCTTATTTAAGCGATATAGGGTATAAAGGCTAATCGCCTGAATCAGCGAGTTGGGTTCCTGGGTTAGGGCTTCGAGGTGATCGGCGATCGCCTCTGCCTCTAAGTCTAGAGGGCAAGCAGCAGCAATCTGTCCAGGTTGACTCAGTGCGGTAATGATAGAGGGAGTGAGGCGCGATCGCCACAGAACTGGCTGTTCGTCTATTAGGTCTTGCAGCACAGTAGAGCCAGCTTGATTGAGCAATTCAGCGATCCGAGTAGCCTCAGCGGTTTCTCCAAGCTGCTCCAAAATTTCTAGCAGTCCCCTAACCAGCAGCCGCTTTTGCTGTTGAACGGTAGTTCTTAGTAAAGTGAGAACTTCTGCCTGCTTCAGCAGAATGGGCTGATTCAGGGCACGGTAGCGATCGACTAGATTTCGCAATTGGTCGAGCAAAAATTCTGCCCGACGCACAATACCAGTCGCCTGATCGAAACCAGCCAGGATTTGAGCTTCTTCTTGAGGGGTAATAGAATACTCTCGTCGCAATGTCCAAATTGCTTCCGAGTTTTTCTCAAGCAGTTCGTGGATAGACTGCCCTGCTGCGAGTGTATCTGTTTTCCAGGCAAAGGAGCGCTGTTGTAGTGTCAGCAACCTTTCCAATGCTTTCTGATAACCCGTCAAACGCACCAAATTCTCACGGTTCCTTAGTTTGGTTGGGTTGAGCAATTCGGGATCTTCGACTCCTAGTTCGGCTAGGACTTCTCGATGTTCCTGATCACTGATATCCAACTCAGAGCGTAACTGCTGCAACACTTCCAGGCTGCTATATGTATTCACGTAGCCTTCTTCTAATGATTCTCGCAAGACTCCTTTGTAAGCATCGTGTCGCTTTTCTTTGGTAAAACCGGGTAGCACCTTTGCCAGCACATAAACCTCGTGAGTATTGAGATTGTCAAGCGATCTGCCTTCCACAAAGCGGGAAATGTTGAGGTTGAGTCTGCTCAGTTGCTTGCGAAAACGAGAGGCGAGACTTTCCCGTGAGTACATTTCAGGGCTTCTCCGCCAGGTTCGGTAGAGCCACAGCGTGCTGATGGAAATGATCATACCCTCATAAAGATATTGCACGGGTAAAGGCAACAGCAAAATGAAAGGTCGCCCTCCAAACACAAAGAACAGGTTAAAAACAATAAAAGTACAAAGGGTAAACAGACGATGCTGAATTTGTTCGTTGGTGAGAGATTGGTAATTTCGTCTTGCCTGAGCTTTATAGCGCTTTTCAATGAAGCTGCCGAGCGCGTAGCTGCCCCAACCAAAGGCACCAATCGTTAGCGGTACGGCAATAAGTTTAGGAATCGGGATAGACCGCCCCAACAGATAGAATCCTGGATCGAGCAATGTGGCTAACTGATTCTCCTGGTGTGCCCAGGCACCCGAAAAATAGTAGTTCCAGTTTCCAGCGTAAAGATAGTAGTAAAGGAAATAGCCGACTACAAGCCCAAAATAGCCGTAATAGAGCAATGTGTGGTCAGGGCGACCTAGCCCATCCCAGTAGGAACGTTCAGCATCAATGTCAATACAGGGACTTTTGCAAGCAACGCAGGCGCTTTGTTCTTTGCCCTCATCGTTGACGATACGGCACATAGATTGGGTGATCTGCCGATCGTCCATGTGGGCTTTGCTGGCTAGCACTCCTCCAGGTTCAGCATAAATTTTTTGCACCGGAGCCATTGGGCAAAAGTACTGACACCACGATTTGCCGCCATAGAGATAGCCTACGGCGATCGCTGCCCCAATGGTGAACAGCAGCCACGCTGCTAAGGCGGTGCGATCGGAGTTGACAAACAAAATTCGGGCGCACAGTCCAACGTATAGCCAGCCAAACTGGAAATAAAGGTGATTGCGTCCCAGCCAGGACTCCTTTTTGATTTTGACAATCTCATAGCGAGTTCTGCCCGTTTTAGCATCCACTCTCTTTTTCTGACGTTGCCATTTGAGCGCAACCGGAATTTGAGATAGAAAGGATAGCGGACAAATCCGTCGCCACAGTTCGTGCCCAAAAACGAGCAGGACGAAAATTGAAGCGGGTACAATTGCGCCCCAAAAAATAGATGCACCCACTCGATAGGGCTGTTCTTCTAAACAAACGCCCTGCACCGCAACACAGGCATCTGGGTTGATTCGCAGCGGACTCCAGGTGCTGCTCGGATCAGTCAAAATTGGGGAAATTGGGTCATAAAATAGAGAGAAAATCAGAAGAAGCCAGCCACAGGTTAGCACCCATCTGACTCGATGCATCGTTTGCTCTGAAATCTGTCCAAACATCCCAAATTCCTCAAAGCACTTCAAGTAGCTGTCCCCTCTAGAACTTTTCTAAGGGGGATTAAAAACTTACCCTTACTTATTCATTTTCGTACTCGTTTCCAGATTCTATCTGGAAATGCCTTTCAGGTGGGGCTACCAGGTTGTAGAAGAGCCACCAACGCTAAAAGAATCTTGAAACGAGTTTATTCGGTATCATCGTGAGCAAAGCGGCGATAGAGGAAGTCTAGGGCATAGTTGCGAAGGTCGTAGTATTCTGGGTCTTCCATGATTTGGGTGCGATCGCCACTATACTTGTCCCAACCGTGCCAGTCGGGGTCATCTGCTTCATGCTTAAAAACGGGACTTTTGCCTCCGCAAACGCCAACGCATTCCGTTAGGCAAATGGCGGCGGTTTCCATTGCCCACATCAGCAGGCTAGTAAAGGCGACGTTGATTGAGTAGGGGCTAATTTTTGGAGCAGCGGCGATCGCCTCCCGCCTTCCCACCTAGTTGAGCGGCACGTCAACCCAGCCAGTAAATCGATTTGCCGCATTCCAGGTACTTTGCCCATGCCGCACCAAAATCAATTTCGCCATACCACACACTTCCTGTGTGAAAGGATTTTGTCCTGGTAAATTTCTGTCTCACACTCTCCCACTCCAGTCATATAGATCACTTATAGTAGGGAATGCCAATTTGATGTGTCGGGGTATTTCATCCAAATTCCAGAGGTTTACCTTTACTATGCATGACTTTTTGCCCGTCGCTTATTTTGAAAATCAATTTGTTCCGTTCAATCAGGCAAAAATCTCTATTGCAACCCACGCTCTGCACTACGGGACTGGAGCCTTTGGCGGACTGCGCGGCATCCCCGATCCGCAAAACCCCAAGCAGATTTTGCTGTTTCGGCTTGATCGCCACTGCCAAAGGTTGAGCAACAGCGCCCGACTGCTGCACTATGACCTGTCTGCTGACAAAATTCAGCAGGTTATCGCCGACTTTGTGCAAAAGAACAAACCTGCTACCTCGTTTTACATTCGCCCCTTTGTCTACACCTCAGATCTAGGAATTGCCCCTCGTTTGCACAACGTTCAAAAAGACTTTTTTGTCTACGGCTTAGAGCTAGGCGATTACCTCTCACCTGAAGGGGTAAGCTGCCGCATTAGCTCCTGGTATCGGCAGGAAGACCGCAGCCTGCCCCTGCGCGGCAAAATTAGCGGAGCCTACATCACCTCCTCTCTGGCTAAAACCGAAGCGGTCGAGTCTGGCTTTGACGAAGCGATTCTGATGAATTCTCAAGGCAAAGTCAGCGAAGCCTCCGGGATGAATATTTTCATCGTCAGAAACGGCGAGATTTTCACTCCCGGCTATGAGCAAGACATCTTAGAAGGCATTACGCGAGGCAGCGTGTTGACCATTGCCCGAAATCTTGGCATTAAAGCGACTGAGCGCTCAATCGACAAATCGGAACTGTTTATTGCTGATGAAGTTTTCCTTAGCGGCACAGCGGCAAAAATCACTCCCGTCAGCCGCATCGAAAACTTTAAGCTGCCGACCCATCGTCCGATTACCGACAAACTGCGTGAAAAGCTCTCTGCCATTACCGAAAACCGTGATCCTGAGTATAAAGATTGGGTGTTTGCCATCTCGATTGAGTGAATCGTTGACGTTACGCGGAGAAGGATAAGGGCTTTATTGAGCGATCGCCGCGACATCAGAACGACTCACCAAAGATCCATCTTCCATGTAAATAATGCGATCGGCGAGATCTAAAATGCGATTGTCGTGGGTGACGAGGAGGATGGTGCAGCCTTGCTTTCTGGCCAGGTTCTCCATGATTTCTACAACGTCACGTCCCGATTTTTTATCAAGAGCAGCCGTGGGTTCATCCGCCAAAATGATTTTGGGTTGGCTCACCAGAGCACGGGCGATCGCCACCCTCTGCTTCTGTCCGCCCGATAGCCCACTCGGATAGTAGTCTATTCGATGCTCCAAACCCACTGCACTCAAAACCGTCCGAATGCGAGTATCCGCTTCAGCAGCCGTTATATCTTGAATTTCCAACGCCATCTCAACATTTTGATAGGCAGTGAGAAAGTTGAGGAGATTGTGCGCTTGAAAGATAAAGCCAATATTGCGGCGGGCCAGAGTCATCTGTTCTTTAGTGGCGTGAAGTAACTCTTGTCCTAAGATGCTTAAATTTCCTGCTTGAACCGATCGCAAACCTCCCATCAGCGTCAGCAAAGTGGTTTTACCCGAACCCGATGGCCCTGTCAGGATAATGATTTCGCCCCGATTGATGTCCAAATTGATATTAAACAAAACCTGTTTTTTCAGGGGACCGTGACCGTAGTAATGATTCAATTGGCGAATGGAGATGGCTGGGTACATGGATAGGGAGTGGGGGGGTGGGGGAGTAGGGGAGTTTGTAGGGTGGGTTGGCGCAGCGTAACCCATGCTGTCTGAAGGATTCATGCGTTACGTTATCACTAACGCATCCTATGTTTAATTCCGCCCTGCTACTTAACTACACTCAAAAGATATCAGCAGGGTCAGCGGCTTGCAGTTTACGCATTGCCATTGCAGCAGAGAACGAACTCATCAGGATCGTGAGGATCAAGACAAACACGATTCGTCCCAGATCCATTGCCATCGGCAGCATGGTTGCGAGATTGGTAATTCGATAGATGCCCAGGGCGATCGCCGTCCCCGGAATAAACCCCAAAATCGCCAAAATCACGGATTCCTGGAAAACAACCATGAGGAGGTAGCGATCGCGGAATCCCATTGCTTTGAGAGTGGCGTATTCGGGTAAATGATCGGTCACATCACTGTAGAGAATTTGATAGACGATTACAGCGCCCACAATAAAGGCAATCACTACACCCAAATCAAAGGTATAGCCTACGGGAGTGCTGGCATTCCAAAAGGCAACTTCTGCTGTTGCATAGTCTTCTCTAGTCATGACTTTGACATCATCAGGTAGGCGCGATCGCATCTCGGCTAAAACCGCCTCCACATCTGCACCGGGATTCAGTTTAATCACGCCTACATCTATCAGTCCACCCTGGCGAAAATCAGCCATGCGGAGAAAGTTAATATCACTGGTGATTAAATAGGCATTAATGCCAAAGGTGGGACTGAGTTTGAACAGTCCCCGAATCTGAACTTGGCGCTCATCAATTTCGGTGATGATAGTTTCTCCCGCTTTAAACTGTTGAGCGATCGCCCCAAACTCTTGACGAGAACCCAGATTAAACAAAGCGGTATCGGGCTGTCGCAGTTGTTCCCGGTTCGCTTCTACGCCAGGAATGTTTAAGACTTGGTGTTCTGGGTTGATTCCAATCGCGTAGATTTCCCAGATCTCTTTGTTATCAAGATTTCGCCACTGAATCGTATTTAGGTAAATCGGACTCACTGATGCAACTCCTGTTACGCCTGCGGCTTGATAAAGTCGGCGCTCTGTAAATCGATCGAGAGAAATCAGCGATCGGGATCGGCTACTCAACATCACAATTTCACCGTTGAGGCTATGGTGAAACTCCACAGCGCTGCTAAACAATGCGCCCCGAAAGCCCATTTGCAGAAACATCAGCACATCGGCAAAGCTAATTCCGGCGATCGCCACCAGTAATCGCGCCCGCTCTTTACGTAACTGCAACCAGGAGAGAAACAGCGGTTTTTTCTTTTGAGTCATTTCACTGCCATTGCCTCAATTGACATCAATGGATACTTGCACACTCAAGTTGGTCAGACCTGCAACCTGACGGCTAGAGGCTTCATCTAACCGCACTTTCACTTCCACCACTCGCGCATCAAACTCTGCCGCCGGATCGGTGTTCAACACATCTTGTTTGTTAATTTCCAGCCCCACTTCTACAACCTCACCGCGCAGCACATCTGAGAAAGCATTGTTTTTGCTAATCACAGTTGCGGGTTGCCCGACTCGAACGTGGCTGAGATCCACTTCATACACTTCTGCCACTGCTATCATTTGCTGAGTTTGACCCAGACTGATAATGCCTTGATCGCCCACCAGTTCTCCAGGGCGAGTGTGGATTTTGAGAACTTGTCCAGCTTGGGGCGATCGCACCATTGCCAGATCCAGTTCTGCCTGTGCCCGTGCCACGCTTGCCTGTGCTGCTGCCACTTGCGATCGCGCCACATTCACATCCACTGGACGCACCTCGGCAATCTGGTCGAGCGTCGCCTGTGCCTCAAAAATCTGCTGCTGGCGCGATCGCTGAATGCGACTCAGGTTAACCTGCGCTTCGTTTAACTGTTGTCGCACCGTATCAGCAATGAGTTGCTTGCTATCTCGCAGAGACGCAGACACGGCTCCATCGGTACACAGCACTTGATATCGTTCTGCTTCCAGTTCTGCATTCTGAAGTTCTGCTTCCAGTCGGGCGATCGCTGCTTCCTGCGCTCTGGTTTCGGTTTGCAGTTCTGCCTGCTGGCGATCGACGACTCGCGCCTGTGCCTGAATTTGTCCTAACTTTGCACCCGCTTCCACCTGGCTCAACTGAGCTTGAGCGACGCTCACCTGTTCCTGGGCTTCCTGAAGTGCGGCTAGCCGTCGGGCATAGGTATCTAGAACAGCAATGACATCGCCTTTGCGAATCTGTTGACCGTGAGTGACCTTGAGGGTTTCAACTCGTGCCCCCTCTATGGATGTGGGTGCAAACACCTGAATCACTTCACCTTCTGGCTCCAATCGCCCCAAAGCAGACACCGTTTCGATGGGTGCTGGAGTTGCGGAAGTGACTGTCTCGGTGGGTCGATCGGTGATTGAGCTAAAGCCAATTCCCCCGACTGTGAAAGATGCGATCGCCACGAGAGCCAGAGGCAAATGACGAATTTTTGTCACTGCAACGTTCATACTATTTATCCTCTGCAAAGTCTGATGTTTTGCGTTGGTGCTGCGTCATGCCAGCCATCACACCACCCATAATCCGAACCCGCACCCACCGGGGTAGCGGCATCAACAAGTATGTCAACAGTTTCGATAAGAATCCGGGCAGCACCGTAGATCGACGACCCAGGGCAGCAAGGATAGGTTGAGCAATGTCTTGAGGCTTTAGAGCAACCCCCAATTTCATGCCAGCACGAGTGGCAAAGTTTGAATCGGTAGGTCCGGGAGCGGCAGTCAGAACATCCACCCCCAGAGGTGCAAGTTCCACAGACAAGGCTTCGCCAAGCGCTTGCACATATGACTTGGTCGCTGCATAGTGGGCAGCAAACGGCGTACCTTGAAACCCCACGATCGAACTCATCAGCACGATGCCGCCACGACCTCGCTCAGCAAATCGCCGTCCAAAATACCAACTCAACTCCAAAAGCGCACGGCAGTTAACATTAAGCATTTCGATCTCTGGTTCCAACTGAGCATTGAGAAATGAACCTGAAGTACCAAAACCAGCCGCCCCTATCAGCAACCCAACATCCAAATCACGGGTGGTAGCCTCCAGGGTTTTAATGCTGCTCTCCAATGCCAGATCCAGTTCTACAATCCGAACCTGAATACTGTGCCTATTGGCAAGTTCGGTAGACATTTGCTCTAGCAACGTTCGCTGCCGCCCGACTAGAACGAGATTCAGCCCTGCTTCTGCCAGCCTGTATCCAATTTCACGACCGATG
>JAAUQZ010000221.1 GCA_012033355.1 Leptolyngbyaceae cyanobacterium RM1_406_9
CTCAAATTTTTGAACTACAGCCCCATCAAGACCTGGCAGGCGTAATGGTGCAATGGCTTGAGAAAGCCTCTCAATATGGGCTACCTGTGCGCGAACTAGATATCGGTGGCGGTTTAGGAATTCGCTATACCGAAGCAGACGATCCGCCTAGCATTGACGAGTGGGTGCGAGTAATTTGTGAAAGCGTCGTTAAGGCTTGTGAGACACAGCAGGTTCCTTTGCCAAAGCTAGTTGCTGAACCGGGGCGATCGCTCATTGGCTCTGCCTGCGTCACGGCATACACGATTGGTAGCCAAAAAGTGATCCCAGGTGTGCGAACTTACGTTAGTGTAGATGGCGGTATGTCCGACAATCCTCGTCCAATTACCTATCAGTCAGTGTATCGAGCAGTTGTCGCGAATCGGATGTCGGCAGATTGCACAGAAACGGTGGCGATCGCTGGAAAACACTGCGAATCTGGCGACGTTGTAATCAAGCAAGCTTGCCTGCCCAAAACTCAGCCCGAAGATATCCTCGTCGTTATGAACACGGGAGCCTACAATTACAGCATGGCTTCTAACTACAATCGGGTTCCTCGCCCAGCAGCAGTTTTAGTCAACCAGGGAGAAGCAAATCTAATCCTACAAAGAGAAACCTATCAAGATTTGGTGCGACAAGACTGCATACCAGAAAGGCTGATGTTTAAGGATGCGGGATGAGGGATAAAGGATGAAGGGTTAAACAAAATCACCTGTGCTTCGCTTGTCCTCTATGAATTGAGATCCTTAACTAAGACACCCGTTTGGACAGTAACATTTGGATAGTAACAATAGAACTGCATCTACGTTTTATCCTTCATCCCTTCACCTCCTCCTCTCAAACCGCGACGCAAGAATAACTAGATCAATCAGATGGGATCTCTGCTGGAGCAATGGCTGAAAAACCTGAGCTGGACTCAGTCCTTGCTTTCCGCGATCGACATTGGGTTGGTTCTGGTTTTAACTTATATGGTGCTAATCATCATCGGAGAACGGCGAACTCTGTGGATGGTGAGAGGGCTGATTATTCTCATGCTCGCAGCAGCACTCAGCAGTACCTTCAATCTTAAGCTGCTGAGTTTTGTGTTGGAGAAGCTAGTGATCGGCTCTGCCGTTGCGATGGCATTTATCTTGCAGGCAGAATTTCGACGATTTCTGGAACAGCTTGGGCGGGGAGAGATTGTTCAGCTATTTAAGCCCGCGCATGAAGCAATTCCTAAACCCGATAGCGTCATTGACGAAATTGTAGATGCCGTTAAAGAGCTTTCCCAAAACCGTATTGGCGCACTGCTAATTCTTGAAACCAATCGCCCCATTGATGAACGAGACTTTTCAGTACCCGGTGTTCGGATCAACGCAGAAGTCTCTAAGGAATTGCTGCAAACTATCTTTCAAACCACAACCCTATTACATGATGGTGCAGTCTTAATTCGTGGTTCTCGCGTTGTGGCTGCGGGAGTCATTTTACCCATTTCTGAGCGAACGGCTTCTCGCCAACTTGGAACTCGCCACCGCGCCGCGATGGGAATTACAGAACGAGTCGAAAATTGCCTGTGCGTCGTTGTATCAGAAGAAACAGGATCAATTTCTTTAGCTGAAAGGGGGACTCTAAACCGGCCCTTAACCAGCAGTAAACTGAGAGAGCTTTTGCGGGATCGTTTCTCTCAATCTGTGGAGCGTGAAGCAGTTGCACCCCAGCTACGAAGCCTGGGTCGTCAGTTAACTGCCCAGCTAAAAGCACTGTTTTTGCGTTTGATTCGCCTTTCATCATCGGCTTCTCGGGAGAAAAAATGACAGCCAAGACAACCCTTTTGCAACTGCCTGCTGATCTAGATCAGGAACGCTTACCCAGGCACGTCGCTGTAATTATGGACGGCAACGGCCGCTGGGCAAAGCGGCAGGGACTACCCCGAATCATGGGCCACCGTCGGGGAGTGGATACACTCAAAGATCTGCTGCGCTGCTGTAAAGATTGGGGAGTTAAGGCACTAACGGCCTATGCGTTTTCGACCGAAAATTGGGGTCGTCCGCTAGAAGAGGTTGATTTTTTGATGACTCTGTTTGAGCGGGTTCTACGCCAAGAGTTACGGGAGATGATGGCGGAGGATGTGCAAATTCACTTTGTCGGCAACCTAGATGCATTGCCGCGATCGCTCCAGGCTGAAATCGAGCGCTCAATGCTGGAAACTCAGAAGAACCAGGGTATTCAGTTTACAGTAGCCACCAACTACGGTGGCAGGCAGGAAATTATTCAAGCGTGTCGGGCGATCGCTACTCAAGTCCAACAAGGCCTTTTGCAGCCCGACCAGATTGACGAATCCGTTTTTGAGCGTCATCTTTACACGGCTGGCATTTGTGATCCTGATTTGCTGATCCGCACCAGCGGCGAGATGCGAATCAGTAATTTTTTGCTCTGGCAAGTGGCCTACGCTGAGCTTTACATTACTGAAACCCTTTGGCCAGACTTTGACCGCGCCGAGTTTCATCGGGCACTTTGTGCTTATCAGCAGCGCGATCGCCGCTTTGGAAAAGTCAAGGGTTAGTGCATGACCTACGATAACGTCTGCAAATATCTGGCTGAGCAGCATCCTGCCAGTTTTGTGCGCTGGCTTTTGGGACTTGAAGCGGCTCATATTCAGGTACTTAAAACTGAGTTAAATTTAGAGCCGATTCGAGCCGACTCAGTCACTTTCCTGAAAGCAAACAACCAAATATTGCATTTAGAATTTCAAACTTTACCAACATCTAAACCGCCTCTCCCTTTTCGGATGTTGGACTACTGGGTCCGGCTACATCGCCAATATCACGCTCCGATTGAACAAATCATTCTATTTCTCAAACCAACCCGCTCTAAATCAGTTTTCGTTGAACAATTTCAGGCATCTAATACACTGCATCGCTACCGAGTCATTCGGCTGTGGGAACAAGATCCAACACCGTTTTTGCAGATCCCGCTCTCCTACCATTTGCTACGCTTGCCAAGGCTGATTCACCACCGACTCTTCTAGAGAGGGCTGCTGCCCAGATCGCTATGATTGAAACAGCCGAGCAGCAAAACATAGCTACACTAGTACAGTTAATGGCAGGTTTGCGCTTTAACAAAGAATTAATCAGTCAATTTTTTCGGGAGGGCGTTATGCGTGAATCCGTGATTTACCAAGAGATTTATCAGGAAGGTCGTCAAGAAGGTCGCCAAGAAGGTCGTCAAGAAGGTCGCCAAGAAGGTCGCCAAGAAGGTCGCCAAGAAGGAGAGCGAGAATTACTTTTACGACTACTGGATCGAAAATTTGGGGCGATCGCTTCTCCCCTACGAGAGCAAATTCATTTACTCTCGCTTAACCAACTCGAAAGATTAGGTGAAGCACTGTTAGATTTTTCAGATGTCGCAGACTTGATCGCTTGGTTGGAAGCAAAACGAAGTTTCTAGATGAGCCGTTAACCCCATTACTCTGTCTAGCTCTCACTCCGAATTATGGGCCTGTAAAAATTGCCTCATCTAAATCTCTACGGCTGAGGGAGTATTTGAATGAGCGCTGAATATCTTGCCCATCTTCTCCAGCCTGAATGTAGCGTACCGTCAAGGAGTCAACATCCAGCCAAAGTTCAGCTTTCCAGGTAGTTTGGTCAATGTGCCAACAGTGGAGATCCTGACTGTCCTGATGGCATCCTTGAGAAACAAGCCATTGCTCGATGTCGGGTAAGGGGTGATTGTAAAGAGGCGTATCAGCAGGAGGAAGAGTCATAGAGGAATCATGCATGAGCCGTTGTAAAAGTGTTGAGTTCAACTCGGTTTAATGTAGAAGCCACATCAGCAGGAGGTAGCTGGTTGAAGCTTGTAGGAATGGGACTAGATAGTTCCTCTACAGAGTCTCTGGAATCCAAGTCAAGGGTATTTGATTCAGCAGTAGATTGAATGTGCAGAAATTCGTCATCCACAGATGGAGGTTCCAGTGAAAGGGGTTCCAAAGAATTATCTTGGGGTAAATTGATAGTCTGCTCAGGTGAATGAACAGGCTGAGAGATTTCTTGCTGGATCTGGGCCTGGCTGAACGGTCGAAAAGCTATCTCACCGCGAGTCAGTCCAATTGCTACAACCAGAATAAGGCAGCAGACAAAGGTAATACCTAGAATAAACAGGGCAAACATCTCGCCAGGTGAGAGGGGGCGATCGGTTGGGTCCAGGTAGGCGGACGACCGAAAGCTCTTTGACCGGGAAGATGGGCGATTGAGGTCAGTCGATGACTGGATGACCGACACACGAGAATAGCCAATCTTAAGATCATAAGCAAATCGTCGTTCGGGGCTACTGAGTGTGGCATAGGCTTCGTTCAACTCCTGGAATTTGGCGATCGCCACTGCCGCAGGCAGAGTCGTAGTATCGGGATGATAAAGCTTGCTCATTTCCCGGTAAGCTCGACGAATTTGCTGGGCAGATGCTGAGGGAGCTAGCCCCAGCAAACCATAATAGCTGCTAGCCAGCCTCTGCTCTGGCGTTTCTGGGTTGTCAGAGTTAGAAGTTGCCCCGTTGCGAGTCACACAAAACCCTCTGCTGCTCGTTGCAATATACCTACTTGTTCCAACTATTTTAACTGGGTTCAGCAGTTTGCCTAGAAATGGTATTCCCTTCAGAACACAATTTCAAAACACTCAGTACGGGTCAGGCGAATCTGCGCCAGCGTAAACACAACGGGAATTACACGACTGTAGTTTGTGGCGATCGCCGCCAGCCCAAATCTGCAAAAAACCAGGCCCACATTGCTGGCCCTAAAAATGCAAAAACGCTGCGAACCGTGCCATACCGAGCAGCGTTTAGAGCCATTCCCCGGTAAGCGGTCTGAAGCGCAGCCTGACTTTGAATTTGTGCAGCTACGGTTGCACCACCTTTGACAATTGCCTGCCTTGCCACTTGATAAGTTGCAGCATGAAGCGCAAACTGACGAGCAACGTGCTGGAGTAGCCAGGGACGAATCACCGAGCTAACGGCAAGCGCCCCACCGCCTTTGAGCAACAGTCCTAGAGGATCTTGCTGCACTGGGTCTGGAAGCTGTTGGACAAGCTGTGACTGAGAGAGCGATCGCTGAATTCTTCCAGTTAGTACTCTTTGCTCAGCAGCAGGCAGTTTTTTCCAGGCTCGGTTGAGCAAATTCAAAAATAGTTCTGCTTCTAGATCCATTGTGGAGAAGTTTTCTCCGTAAGGGATTTTGAGATAGCGGCAAACCTGGATCAAAACCTGACGATAGTTAACCTGATCGGTTTGACCGCGCAGGACGGTGATGCCATCAGCGGCTAAGAAGCGAAATCTGTCTTCTAATGCATCTAGCCAAACTTGGCGATCGCAGCTTTGTATATCCAGTGGGTCAGGTGTATAAACATAATCGAGCGGATTAAACTTGCGGCGAAACAAAATTTCTGTCAAAACCTGCAACTCTTCCTCAGTTGCTAACTCTAACCCTGCTCTCAGTTCATCCACCTCAACTTCCTCCACTGTATGCAACTGCCTAAATATCGCAAAAAATATCTGAAGGATGGTCACTGCGACTTACAGCTTTTGTCCCCCAGAGTGCAAGTCTAATTCGGGCAAAAAGCAGGTAAAGTCCTCTTGCTCAAATTCTTCCTACAATTTTCCTGCTTGTCCCATATTCTACTGAATTGCAGGCATAACAGGATGGCTCATGGTTGACATAGCGGTAATTGGGGCGGGTCTGGCGGGGTTAGTTTGTGCCCGACAGCTTCAACAAGCGGGGTACCGGGTTGTTGTAGTCGAAAAGTCTCGCGGACTGGGTGGGCGGCTTGCTACACGGCGATTGCAGAATAGCTGCGCTGATCATGGCGTTCGATATCTGGAGAACCAGGGTGAACTGTCGCAGCAGTTAATTAAAATTTTGAGCGATCGCCATATTCTAAATCCCTGGCTTGCCACGGTTCACCAAGTGCAAAATAGCCGCTTGCGGCCAATGCCAGTTTCTCCCCGCTACACCGCATCAGCGGGGATCACGGCTGTTGCTAAATTTCTGGCAGCGGATCTAGAGGTTTGGCGAGGGCGGCGAGTTGTGGCGATCGCTCCTACCGCCAATCGGTGGGAACTCCAGCTAGAACCTGCGGCAGACAAACCGATCCCCAACCTTCGATCTAGAGCCTTAGTGATTACGATCCCTGCGCCCCAGGCAGTGGCCTTAATCGAACCTCTGGCTTCAGCCGTGTCAACCAGTTTCTTAGAGAAGCTGCGTTCCGTTGAGTTTGAGCCGTGCCTGAGTGCGATCGCCACCTATTCCACCGTTTACCAGCAGGAACCTGCTATTGAAGCAGTTACGTTTCCGCAAAATTCAGAGTTGACCTGGTTGAGTGTAGAAAGCAGCAAGCGCCCTAGCGATCGCCAATCCGTTGTAGTTGCTCAGAGCAGTCCTGAATTTGCTCAACGCTATTTAGAAATCGCAGATTTGCGGCCAGCGGGTCAGCATTTGCTAGCGCAAGCCGCCCAATTAGGATTGCCCTGGCTAGATATGCCCGAAAGCTTGCAGGTTCATCGCTGGCGCTATGCCTTTGCCAGTCGTCCCTTGCCCGATCGCTATCTAAAAACCCTTAACCCATTACCGCTCGTATGTAGCGGCGATTGGTGTGGCGGCAGACAAATTGAGGATGCTCTCCAGTCAGGAGCAGCAGCGGCGATCGCTATTAACCAGCATCTAAACGATCGCCCGCTATCATCCGTCAATTTCTCCTGCTAAACAGCGTTAGAGGTTATCCGCAGCCCCTTCGCTGTTATCTCTGCTGGAATCTTGCTCAGACTCGTCCGAATCTTGAGCCATGTTGCCACCGCCATACCGTCTTCTACCAAATCGACCTGTGTTGGTACGCTTACGGAATTTGCGGGCGTATGCCTGATTACGAAGCGCTTTTTCTTTCTTTTGGTTGCGGCGCTTAGCCATTCTTGACCTCTTTAGAGCAATGAACAAATAGTAAAACCATTAGCTGAACCTCTCGAAGCAGGGAACTTATGCAAGATATTGCTACCCCAACAACGGGTAGCTGATTTCGAGAAAGCCATAAGTTGCCTGGGGAATCTCCCCAAACAATTTACAAGAAGTCAACTCTAACATAATCTCAGGACACTGATAATTTTGCTGGCTGTAGAACTAAGGCTGAAGCTTTGCGGCATCTGCCAACACCTGAGCAAACTGCAATGCCGCCTCTGGCGTGGAAATTTTGCCTTCTGCCTGAGCAATTTGCAGAGCTTCTAGAAGCTGACCAATTTGCGGACCGGGAGGCAATTTTAACTGAGTCATCAGGTCACGCCCAGTGAGTAATGGAGTGGGATGGGCAACAGGATCGCGGGGATCAAGGAATCGCTCGATAAAAGGGGCGATCGCCTCTATTGAGACATCCATCGCCACCGCCAACACCACCAGCGCCGGAAAAAATGCGCCAACCTGCTGAAAGAAAAAATACTGCTCTCGTAAGGATGTTGTAGATGAAACCAAAGCTGACATCTGAGGTAAAAACTTGAGGACGGTCAAAACAGCTTGAACCTCAGTCCGGCTATATTTTAAGCGCCACAGTTCTGGTTCGGCGGTTTCAAGTGTCCCAATCAGGCGGGTTAGCTTTGCTACCTTGAGCCAGCTTCGTCCTGCACCCGAAACTCTTTGCTGGTCGCGTACCCAGCCTGATAGCTCCAGACCAAGCGATTGCCAGGTGTCGCTGAGGGCGATCGCCGCCTGATCAATCTTTTCAATCTGCTCTAGTCCTGTTGCAGTGGCGTGAGGCAGCCAGTATTGCAGTAGCCCATCCTGCCACGCCATCTTTAGAAACGGTGTACCTTTAGATGTGCTTAACAGGTAGCTCAGTTCCGCCTGAACTCTTTCTGCGGCAATTTCCTTGAGCAACCCTGCGAGTTTCTGAATCGTTGCCTGGGTTGCTGGCTCCAAAGTAAAGTCGAGCTGAGCCGCCTGACGATATGCCCGCAGCAGCCTCAGCGGATCTTCCTTCAGGTTTTCAGGGGCGATCATGCGAATCAGCCGCTGTTGCAGGTCGCCATAGCCTTGCAGCGGGTCGAGCAGTTCTTCGGTGTGGGGATGGTAGGCGATCGCATTCACCGTAAAATCGCGCCGCTGGAGGTCAGTCTCCAGGCTATGACCCACCTGTTGGGCAAAGTCAACAGTTGCTTTGTCAAACACAACCCGCGCAATCTGACGTTCGGCATCGAGCAAGACAAATCCGGCTTTGTAGTGGTTGGCGATCGCCCGTGCCGTCTCAACTGCCCCTTCTGGCAGCACAAAATCCAAGTCTAAATACTCGGCATTTCGCCCAAGCAAAGCATCTCGAACATTTCCCCCCACTAAATAGGTCGCCCTGGGTAGCCAATTTAGACTAAAGGGCCAAGTTTGGGGGAATAAAACCGATGCAGCCGCAGGAACGCTCTGCTGCTGGTTGCAATCCAGGTGTAAGTTTGTACGATTCAACAGCCTAAATCCAGGCAAAAATAACTCGAACGCTTGTCTTTCATTTTGCAACATCACTCGATGGTCGGTGATGGCTTTGGCAAAACTTGAGCTAGAGTAGCAGAAAAGAGGCTAAACGTCGCTTAGTCCTTTGCGAAAAGGGATTTGGTAACGGCTGGCGAAGGCAGCCATCAACCATCGCTCATTTGATGAATGCACGGAGGAAGTCAAGATGTGTATTTGCGTAAACTGCCATTACGTCGATCGCTGCACCACCTATCACGCGGTCGAAGGGCAGCATCAGCAACCCCATCTCACAGAATTTCCCACCTTTGAGGCAACAGAACCCACCATCAACGTCAACATTCGCAGTCGTGATGATGAAATTGAGATGGAGTGGGATGTTGTGGGTTGCCTTAGCTTTAAGGAAGAAGCAGGTAAGTGGTCGAAGCTGCGCCCTGGTGAACTGGTGCCAACCTGAGTCTCGCGGCTTGTGTAGGATAGCGCCCTCTTTCATGGAATTTTGAGAGGGTAGATTGCTTGTGTAAGGGCGTAGCATTCGGGCAAAAACTTTTGGTCTGTTCCAGAGTCTACCTGCCGAATGCTACGCCCCTACGGACTTTTGGGTTACAGATTAACCTTTTCAAACGTCTTCTTATTGCTATATAAATCTACAAAGTTTTTCCTGAGAAGAATAAGCGTCATGAGCTTTGAAGAAATACAGCGTGCGATCGAACAGATGTTAGGCATACAGCGACAGTTGCAGGAAGGTCAACTGCGATTGCAGGAGAGCCAACTGCGGCAGCGGGAGGATATTGAACGAATGTTAGGTGTACAGCGAGAGTTGCAGGAAGGTCAACCGCAATTGCAAGGGAGCCAGCTGCGGCAGCGAGAGGAAATTGACCGCCTGATTCGTCTGGTCGATCGCCTGATTGGGTATTCCATCACGAATGAGTTTGAGCATCTCACGCTGGAAGAATGCATGGATGCGCTAGATCGCAGAACTCGCCGTCTGGAATTGTGAATTTGACGACTCCGAATTCTTGCGTAGTGGTTCGACAAAGCTAAAATAGTGCAATAGGAAATGCGAGAGAAACGTTGCCTGTTCAGCTTTTGAGGCTGTTGCCAATGCATCGTTTTAGCTATGTTCTACTATGCTCTACTTAGTAAGATGCGCTAGCTTACTCAAGCTTATAATAGGGATTTTACCAGAAGTGTTGAATCTAGACACAAAACTTTACATCAGACTATACAAGCGTCTCTGGCAGCAGATCATAGCTCCAGTGAACAATTGAGCATCGCCGACTCAATTCTAATTGCAGATAGCGAAATTT
>JAAUQZ010000222.1 GCA_012033355.1 Leptolyngbyaceae cyanobacterium RM1_406_9
AAATTTCGGACGCGGATAGCAAAGGCAGAAGTGGACTGCCACGCGGCTTCATTGGAAGAATCAGGTGAATTTCCAGTCATAGGCGTTTTGGGGTTTAGTAGAGGGTAAGGGGGTAGATGGGAGGTGGGGAAGCAAGGAAAAGTGCTTTCTCCCCGCCTACTACTTACCACTTCATACTGCTTTTTTCTACAGCTTCTACAATTTAGGCATCTAGCCTGCGCTGTTTTCAGTGTAACCGAACTTAACAAAAGGCTCTGACTGTGAAAAAACGAGTGACGCTGACCTTCCCAAAGCGATCTGTTCATATGCCTGTGACCTATCGACTGGCCAAGGATTTCAACGTTGCCGCAAATATTATTCGGGCGCAGGTAGCTCCCAATCAGATCGGCACTCTGGTTGTAGAGCTATCTGGTGACATCGACCAGCTTGATGCTGCAATAGACTGGATGCGATCGCAGGACATTGGCATTTCGTTGGCAAGTCGAGAAATTTTAATTGACGAGGAAATTTGTGTACACTGCGGTTTGTGTACAGGAGTATGCCCCACTGAAGCCCTTAGCCTTGATTCTCAAACCTTTCGACTCAACTTCACGCGATCGCGCTGCATTGTTTGTGAACAATGTATCCCGACCTGTCCAGTTCAAGCAATTTCTACTAATCTATAGGTAAGGTAAAAGGTGATTATTTATTTGTCTTTCACCTGCTGTTTGCTGTGCCCTGTTAACTGTTGTAATCTGCTGACCAACAGTCGAAGACCGATAATTAATTGTTAACTGACCGTTAATTAATACTAACTATCAACCAATGACTACTAACCAGAAGCTAACTGTGAAAAAGTTCCTTCCCTGGTTGTCTCTTGGTCTGCTGCTAGCTGCCTACAGCACTTTTAGCTGGTATGTTTACCATCTCACCGTTACTTGGGTAGTTTGGGTCAGTGTAATTGGGTTTGCTTTGCTACAAGCCGTTTTTCTAACGACCTTAACCCAGGGGCTAAGGTCAGTGATTGGTAGATGGCTAAGCTCTGATACAGGCTACTTTGTAACCGTTATTGGTCTTGCATTTCTAGCAACAACTGTTCTGGTTTGGATTCATATCTTTGGCTACATCATTACTGTCATTGCTGCTGAAGTCTTAGCGCGGTTAGATTTGCAGAATCGCGGCTTTAGTCAGGTGCAGTCTCTGGCGATTTTGACATTGGTTTCGCTAACTGGGTTAGGAATAGGCTGGGTCGCAAGTTATCTGCTCTAATTCGCTGGGGGCTTTATGCCTTTTTCTTATTCTTCTTTTTGCCCTTCTTGTCAGTTACTTCTTTTAATCCATAAGCTTAACTAATTCCTTTTGAAGGCAGCCTCTACATTAAGGCGGCTCTTGCAGTATTAAACTTTCTGCTTTGAAATAGAGTCGTCAAAGCTAAGGATCGCGGATCAAATAACCTGTAAAACCAGAATCTCTGTAGGGACATGGCATTGCCATGCCCCTACACAGGAGAATTACACATTAATAAATCCGCAATCCTAAGGGTTGGCTTTACCTGATCCGCTTCTAGCTAGATGGCGTTTTGTCGCCTGAGCGCTAGGCTTGATGATTATGAACCAAAGCTGTAGTGACTAGCTGTGCTTACATTTTCCGGTGAGTTGAATCCATTGAAGGGGCTGTATCTACTCCAGACTCAGCCGATCGCTCCTCTTTATTCCCCTTATTCCGCTCCTCCTTCAATTTGGGCGCAGTTGCTAACACTGTTAGTAATTGGCTTGCTTACCGCCCTTGCGTTCCAGCTTTTGCTAACAGTTTTAGGAATTGCACTAGGAGTATCTGTGCTGCAAGTCGGTTCATCTGAAGGGGATTCTGAGGGCGATCGCTCCACCTCTAATTCTTCTACGATCGGTATTTTGGCCGGCTTGGGAGTTTTGCTGACGGTTAACACGGTACTCTTTGCAGCCTGTTTTTTAGCCACGAAGTTTGGTCAGGTGAGTGATCCTATCTCAGGGGCGATCGCAGGCATTGTGATCTGGTCAGCCTACTTTTTGCTGATGCTATGGCTCAGTTCCACAGCGGTGAATTCGTTGGTTGGAGTAGTTTTAAGTACGCTGACGGGCAGCTTCCGGCAGATTGTTTCGGCGATCGCCAATGCATTTTCAAGCGATAAGCCGGAGCCTATCACTGAGGAACAAATGTTGACTAGCATCCGAGAAGAGATGCAGTCTGCCCTCAGTGCAGTCAATCTGGGTCAAATGATTGAAGAGCAGTTACAGACACTCCCTCTGCCGATTTATCAGCCCGATGTGTCGCCGAATGGATCTAAGTCACTCAATGGAGCCAAATCACTAAACGTATCTAAAAACGATCTGACTCACACAGAACTTTGGCAGCAGGTTACGGCCTATTTGCAAGACACCAGTTCTAAGAGTCTGACTCCTAAACGGGTTGATCGTAAGCTGCAAAAGATTTTGCATAGCGATGTAAATGAGTTATCTAGCGGTTTTACCCTTGATCGTGCTGCGCTGGTCCAAGTTCTCAATCAGCGAGAAGACCTCAGCGATAAGCGCAAGCAACGCATTATTAATCAACTTGAACAAACGTGGCACCAGTTTCTAGAGGAATTGCCAGTCGCTGAAACAGTTGATTTTACGACAAACTTGGAGACCAACGGTTCTAAGCCAGCAGTAAGCGAAGATGAGGTAGGAGAAACGGGGCGATCGCCCGCTACGGCAAAATTGCTGCAATCAGCTTTAGATAGCACCGTTGAGCAAGTTCTAACTCACTTACCTAAACTGATACAGCGGTCAGACACATCGCTACTCAAAGGGTCTGAACTCGTTCCTGTAGTACTATCAATCGCGCTTGCTAAGATCCGTGATTCCCTGAGCAATGGTGCTGCAAGTGATAATATCGCGAGCGATAATGCCGCAAAAGCTAATGCTGCAAGTAATAATGCGGTGGGTAGCAATGCTGCGATCAAGGTCCTGGTAGATAATTTACCTTCCTTGAAGGTGCCTTTAGATTTACCTGCTTTAGACGACGTTGACTTTAAGCAAACCCTCGAACGCTTGCTCACCTCGTCGGTTAGCTTACCGAACCTCAACCCGTCCATCGTGACCCAAGCTAGCCAACTGCGTGAAAAGGCGATGCAGCCGATTGAGGCAATTCAGCAGTCTGCACAGGAGCGCATCAATGCTGCAAAACGTCGGACTCAGCAGCAAATTGAGTCAACTCGCAAAGCAGCCGCTGCGGCGGCGTGGTGGCTATTTCTGACGGCTTTTACAGGTGCGGCTTCGGCGGCTGTTGCTGGTGCATGGGCGGCCGGATTCAACCCCGTCAAGTTCTTTGTCTTAATCCGTGCATGAAAACTGCTGTAAGACGAGTGGGTTGTGAAGCACCATAGACCGCAGTAAAAATAGACACATTTTTTATCAGATTTTTTCGAGCTAAGCAGCTAGAATTTTGCTGGCTAACCAATGCCCAACGCCAAAGGACTGGTGCTCCAATCACACTTCGCTCAAGAGGAGATCTGAGGAATGGACTACGCTGAGGCTCTTAAATGTGCGCTTCTTTCTCAGGAAGTCTACAAAAACTTTTCCCAACTTCGCTTTAGTGGATTTCCTGATATCACGCCAGATTTTATTGACCAGGCAGACACAGATACCCAGTTTGCGATGTTGTCAGACACTACGGGTGCATCGGTTTATGTGACTTTTCGGGGCAGCGAAAAGCGGTTAGATTGGGAAACAAATTTAGACTTTCAGCAGGAGGTGGTTGAGTTTCAGCAAGAGGTCATTGAAGGAGAAATTGTTCAAGAACGAGAACAAGTTTACCCTTATAAAAGCCCAAGCCAGTCTGGGGCAAAGATGCATCGCGGGTTTTCAGAAGCTTACTTGTCTGTGCGCGGAAAGATTCACGGCTATTTGAAAGACCGAAATACTGTCACTCAAGTTACGGTTACAGGACATAGCCTGGGCGGGGCGTTAGCTACTCTTTGTGCGGTGGATATTCAATACAACTTTTCAAACTTGGCGATCGCCATTTACACCTTTGGCGCTCCCAGGGCAGGTAATGATGGCTTTAGAGAATCTTTTAATCGACGTGTTCCCAACAGCTACCGATTTGTTTACGGAATGGATATGGTGCCCGCTCTGCCAAGACCCTGGCAGGGCTACAGACACGTGGACACAGAGTATAGACTGGGTTCTCGCTTTAGCCTCAACTTTCTTTCTCGCCGTTTTAGGATCATGACATTGAGAGCTACATTGCTGCATTGAAAGAACAGGTGCGTTAATGCTTTAGCCAGAAATGTGAATTTTTACCTCCTGTAATGATGGAACATCCATCTCACGTCGTAGAGTGCTGTAGTGGCAATACAGACACCCATAATAATCCCTCCAGTTACAGATTCTATCTTTTGTGCAAAGCATATAGCGCTACTACTCCCTTCCCGGTTAAAGATTAGGCACAAAAGATCAGGGATGCGCCCCCGCTAAGCGGGGGCGCATCCCTGATCTTTTAGTGGGAAAGGAGTAATCAATTCTCAAGGTGAACTAAGGCTTGTCACGATAGTGTTTAAGATGATTCGATTTGGGTTTTGTTCTTGAGGTATAGTATCTGCATTGGTGATGGCGATCGCTGTTGTTCCCGTTTCTTGAAAATATTGAATCTGGGTAGACCAGCCAAACACATCGCCACTGCTAATATACTGCCTCCCCTGATCTGGCGTGTCCAAATAGACGAATCCCAACCCCAATCCACCATTCATTTCTGGCACGAGAACTCCACCATTCACCATTTCATTGAACGTGTCAGCATCTAGAAGTTCTCCCTCAAATAGTGCCTGCATAAACCGGGTAGCGTCCTCAACGGTAGAAACTAATGCTCCTGCACCGCCCGCAAACGTTATACTAGCGGCTCCTAAGTTGTCCAGAATGCCATCCCCATTTACATCCTGGTAACTAGGTTGATATCCACCGGGGTTATTCCCTTTCTCGGCTAAAAACGTATTTTGTAAATCCAACGGTCCCAAAATCCGCTGCTGTAACTCCTTAGCCAGGGTTGAACCAGTTACCTCTTCGATCACCTCTTGCAGCAGGAAATAGTTGGAACTGTTATATTCCAACCCAGATCCCGGTGCAAAACTGGCGGGTCGCCCATAAACATAATCAGCTAAGGTTTCTTCCGGCGATCGATCTATAAAAGCCAGTTCAGGATTAGCTAGCAAATCCTGTGTGAAGTCCGTTTGGAAGGCAGCATTAATGCCACTGGTATGACTCAAGAGTTGACGGATAGTGATTTGACTGCTGTTGGCAATTTGATTCGTCATCGGGTCTGGTAAATATTGAGTGAGTGTGCCTTCCAATGACAGTTTTCCTTCTTCGACCAATTGCATGACAACAGTGGCGGTATAGGTTTTGGTGACACTGGCAATGGGAAAGCGATCGCCAGCATTCATCGGTGTGTTATTTTCAAGGTTTGACAATCCGCTGGCTCCTGTCCACAGTTTGTCATCCGATGTAGAAACGGCTGCCACAACACCGGGGCTAATGGTTGTAGGCAGTGTTTGATCCAGCGTTTGCTGAAGCGTTTTTGCGAGTTCTACGTTGCCAAATTGAATGGAGTCAGAGGTCATATCTGTCGCAGCAATGTCGCTTAGAACAGCGATCGCTTGATCTTTCCAGAAAATGGTAGCTCCGTCATTGCTATCTTGAATCTTCAAATCAGTTGGTGTGACATCTAAACGGTTGAATGCGATGAAATCTTTACTCGGTTCAAAGTCGGTGATGTGGCTGAGAGGCTGATTGGCTATACCCACTGCAAGCTGGAATTGGTCGGCACCCCGGCCACCTGTCATGCGATCGCCTCCATCCCCATCCACTAGCACATCATTGCCGTTACCCCCGTTCAATTGATCGTGCCCAGTGCCTCCTCGTAGGAGATCATCCCCCTGACCACCCCACAATCGGTCATCTCCGGCATTTCCCTTTAAGATATCGGCTCCACTACCACCCACCAAATCATCTTTTCCAGAACCACCCACTAGGGAATCATTGCCACTGCCACCTATTAACTCGTCGCGATCTGCACCACCATTGAGTAAATCGTTGTCTTGCCCACCTTGCAGACGATCGCTACCGTCATTACCAAACAAACTATCATCTCCCCGTCGTCCAAAAAACTCGTCGTCGCCGCCGAGTCCAAAGAGGCGATCGCGTTCTCGCCCACCCATCCTCATATCATCCCCTTCTGTGCCGCGAATCAATTGCGAAGCATAGGTCTTTTGCATTGAGTTGAGGAGATTGAAGTGTGAAGGGTTCAATTGAGTGAAATCAGACGTAGCCCAGCTTGGATTGGAATCGAATGAAAGATCAAAGCCAGAATCATTATTCAGCATTGCTTCACCTTACAAATCTGCTGATCACGATAAATGTTTGCTATTGATTTCTAAATCACCCGATCGTTCAAACATTGAATCAGTTTTAAAACTAGCTGATTGGGTGATGTTAAATGTAGGGCAAACAATCGACTTTATTGAAGCATTTGAGTGTGAGTAGTGCGAGCATCAATCAAACGGGCGCTTGGCGAACCATTTAAACTTGCTGCCCCGGTTGATACACTACTTGCAGTGCCCAGAGCGATGCTTGATAGCACGACTTTACCTGCACGCAATTGGTGCTTCACTAACGTTTGCTGAACTGGAAACTGAGCAATATTGGTAGTAAAGGTGCTGTTGTAAGCAGCAACTATCATCGTTAATTGTTGCTCTTGACGCACTCTGTAAGCTTCTATTGTTGATTGAGAAGGCAGTCCACCAATAATCAAAATTGATTGAGAACAGTTATTAAATATCCTTTCATGCGTGGAACAAGCAGACACGGGATTAGCAAGCGTCATCAGCCCCAGCGTGCCAACAATAGCCCCTAAAAAACATATTGCATAAAATTGTTTATTCATAGAGTCTACAAGGTTTAGTCCCAAATGTTCTTCAATAGGCTATCGAAAAAGACTTAACCAAACTCTTCACGAAAGTCATCGATAACTAATGACAAAAGCCATAAAGTCATAAAGTACAGTGTTTCATGCCTAAAATACCTGTCTGTGATTGGCCGAACTGATTGGTTATGCATCTCAAGCACTCTATAGGTATGGCTTAAGATGTTGCTTTGCCCATAATGCTGCCTGAGTGCGATCGCGCACCCCTAAACGATTCAGCACCTGACTGACATAGGTTTTCACTGTTCCTTCAGTTAGATATAGCGTTTGAGCAATCTCTCGATTGCTTTTGCCAGCACCCAGTAACATCAAAATTTCTCTTTCTCGTTCAGTAAACGAATAATCGCTTAGTTGTTTAACAGGAATCGGTGAATTCAGTTGAGCGACGACTTTGGGGACGATGGTGGGACCAAGCTGGCAATGTCCTTGATAAACGGTGCGAATTGCCGCCGCTAATTGGGGTGCAGGAGTCGTTTTTAACAAATAGCCCAATGCACCTGCCCGAAGTGATTCCTAAATATATTCATCTTCATCAAAGGTTGTAAGAACCAGAATCCGCACCCAAGGGAACTGCTGATGAATTTCACGGGTTGCGACTACTCCATTGCAAATTGGCATTCGCACATCCATTAACACCACGTCCGGTTGGCGTTCTTGGGTGAGGGCGATCGCCTCCTGCCCGTTCTCTGCCTGCCCAATGACTTTGATGTTAGATTCTAACGCCAACAGCATAGCAAGTCCCTGTCGAAAAACAGATTGATCATCCGCAATTAATAATTGAATCATTGGGGAATTCGCACCAGTAGCTGTGTTCCTCGACCTTCAACACTATGGATACTGAATTGTCCATTCAAGAGTTGGATGCGTTCTTGCATTCCCTGTAAGCCAAAACCAGCGGTCGTTTCATTGGGATTAAATCCGATGCCATCATCATCCAGTTCCAGCCAAATTTCCGTATTTTTCGTGTAAGCATATAGATGAACCACCGTTGCATTGGCGTGTTTCTGCACATTGGTTAAGCCTTCTTGGATAATGCAATACAATTGGTGGCTGATGTGTACGGGCAGGTTGGGGAGTTTGATATCCAGTTGTACTCGCAAGGGATATCGCTGATGAATCTGATCGGCTAATGCTATCAATGCTTGATTCAGATCAAACTGGCTTTGTCGCATCATTGAACCGATCGCCGCACGTCCTGAAAGCATTGTCCTGCAATCTGTCGAGCGATCGTCAGCGCCCGGTAGGATTGTTTGCGATCGCTCTCATACAAACGGTCAGCTAACTCAAGCTGGACATCTAATGCCGTCAGAGAGTGTCCTAACAAATCATGCATTTCACGAGCAATACGAGTCCGCTCCAGCATTGCTGCTTGCAATTCTACTTGTTGTGCTAATGACTCTGCCCGTTGCCGACTGTTTCGTTCTGCCATGAATACCAATCCAAAGCAAATGGCGACTAAACTTGCTCCAACATAGTTGATGGCATTCACTAACAAAATCGTTGGAACATGATAAACCGGAATGCCAGCCTGAATCTGCTCGACGACTTCTGCAACTCGTTGCGGTAAGATCCAGGCGCTGAGCATGATGTTGCCGATGCCGATGCCGATCGCAGCCACTACGACTTCTCGCCAACGGAGAAAAAAACAACTCTTTGCAAGTAGAAAGTACATTAACAAATCAAACCACAATCGCATCGATAAGGCTAATAAAATTAGCAGCAGTTCAACCGTGACGTAGAGACGACGCTGCCAGAGTGGGCGATCAATGGGAAAACAACTACTCAACCCAAAAAATGCTCCCATGTAGATAAAAAAGAGAGGCAAGAGTTGAGGGTGGTCTCGAAAATAGGTGCTGAACAATCCTGCCAATAAGCTTGCCAGTAAGACTAGCCATTCCAGGCATCGCACTATCTTTCGCAGAGACGTGAGGGGCTTGTTTGTCGTTGTCATGCCAACTTATGCAGAAAACTACCCATCTTAATCTTGCGATCAGTGAGTTGTCATAAGCATGACGAAAGTCATGAAATTTACCTGACTTTAAACAAGGTTGCGATCGCGCTCCATCCCCTACAGTAGACCTGTTTACATTGTTTAGGAGTGAACGCATGAAATCAGTATGGTTTGTGTTTTGGGGACTGGGTGTGGGATTGCTGGGCGTTGGCGTTGGTAGACTTCCAGCACAAGCCGAACCCGCCCCCTTGTTTGCGCCAGTCCTACCCGAAATTTGGCAGCGGTTGCCCCAAGGATTGCAGATGCGTCTACCCGCTACTCTGCCCGATCGTCCAGAACCCCTCTATCCATTTGTGCGATCGAATCCAGAAGGATTACTGGTCTATTTGTCTATCGATCCAGAATGCAACCAACCCAGTTGTTCTGTTGGCGGGGCAGCCGTTTTCACTGAAGAGGGCTTTGCCGATTGGCAACGCAAACTTGAAGATGCAGAACCACTCAGTCTGCCAAATAATATTCAGGGTTATTTCTTGCAGATTGGAGAGGACGATGAAGCAGACAACTTTATTCTCTGGCAACAGTAGGGGTCGAACTATGTCGTCGGTGTGGACAATCGAACGCTCTCCCGCCAGGAACTCATTGACGTTGCAGCATCAATGGTGAGTCAGCCGCCTATTTAATCACTTAAAATTGATTCACGATTGAACTCTAAACATTTTTCAATCATGAAAGTCATAAAACACACGCACTTTAGCAGGGAAGGGGAGGTTGGGCTGGGGGTGCATCCCACTTTTGTAGCCCTCACCCTAAATCCCTCTCCCAAAGCGGGCTACCGTGTATACACATCTTGGCGATG
>JAAUQZ010000223.1 GCA_012033355.1 Leptolyngbyaceae cyanobacterium RM1_406_9
GCGCCCCCGCTTCGTGGGGGCGCATACCTGATCTTTTAGTGGGAAAGGAGTAACGACAACAAATGACCTTTGTAGCGTGTGAAGAGTCATAATTCCTATCTGCTCAGATAAGATTGTTGGGTTGCTAACGTTTACATATCTTCTTCAAGCTGTAAATATCGCAGGGAATACTTGTCTTTCAATGGTTTATCAGATCTTTCAATAACTTCTGCAACAACGCGGCGATTTACCATAGGTCCAACTACATCATCAATTTCTTCCTTCGCACCATAAACCTTTTGGCTGTTGCCATCAATGCTAATTTCGATCCAATCGTCATCTAGCTGCAAACCGCGTAGAGTTCCTCGAAGTTGTGTAACCTTGTATTCTGGTAGGTCGGGAGGTTCAAATTCCGACTTCTTCAGAACATCTTTAATAACTTCACGAGTATTAGGCACAAGAATGACAGGACGTGATTCAATGTTGCTGCTTGACTTAATCTCGATTTCATTAAAAGACTTACCTGTCAATGGAGGCGCAAGCTCACGAGTTAATTTTAGAAAAGCTCCTCGATATTCTTCATTAGGGACAATTTCTGTAAGCTCTCCTTCTGGATCTTGTGCAGTTGCTCGGACAACCTCTAGAAATTTTCGAGTAATCTGCTCTACACGCAATTCGATATCAGAATCGGGTATACCAGGAACACTTAATTGCTTGTAGTCTTTTGGTTTACGAACTCGTACCTCAAATTGATAGCTTCCCGGAGCCGCCTGAAATAGCCAAGGATCACATTGATTTTTAACATCTTGGGTTGGAGGGCGACGTGTCCGAAATGGAATGTCTAGAAGTAGCTCTGTCGTCCTATAAAATATATTCCTGATCTGGTCTACTTTTCGCAAAACAAGATCTAAAGGAGCTGCGCCATACAGAACTTCTCCACCTCTCACAGAAACCAGCACTTCACCTTCAATAAATTGAATACCAGATTTTGCACGAGATTCCTCATAACGTATTGTTTGTAGCAGATCTTCCAATTGCTCTATTGCAAAAGGTGGTAGCAGTTCAGTTGCTAACCACTTATGAGCAACTCTTTTTGCCCGTAGAAATTCCTGAGCCTTGAAATAAAGGGATGTGGCACTAACAGCCGTTATGCCGATTGTTCTTGTTTTGCTAGGATCAAGATTGTTCAGTGCTTTGACTTCTGCCTCGGCAGATAGGCGATAGAAGCTAGCAGCACGATCCAAATCTTGCTGTCTACATAACTCCTCCGCTTGGTTTGCATACTCTTCACTTTGAGTATGATGCACTAACCAACTCATGATGCTGCATCGACTGTTTGAAGTAATACTAAATGTACTCGAAATCCAATCACGGCTGCTAGAGCAGGTAAGCTGCTATTACCTTGCCTTGCTTGGTCAACCTTGATACGAAGTCGCCTTTTTACTTCTGATTTATCAGAATGCGTCCCAGAAACCTCTAGCCTCCACCAATGCTCCAAGTCCTCTAAATCTTCACCCACAGGAGCAATGTAATAGTCAGCTCCAGTCTTTGTTTCTGCGCGATGCACGGCAAGCATCCCTCTTAAAAGTTCTGTAGTCGCAATTGCAAATGCGTATGCTCCATCCCTTGTTGCGTCATCCGTATTTGCCCAAGCTGCTTGAACCCTACTATTTGCCATCTCCCATTCCACTCTTGCAACAGACTCGATCTTGTCATTTTCTAAAGTAAATTCTTTAGGAGAAATATGATGTCGATCAAGGCACACTCTTGCAGCTTCGAGATAGCTGCCAGCTACAGATGGTGTAAGAGCTTGATGGCGTTCAGCCATATTCTGTAGGGGTAGAAGAGGTGGATTGTTATCAGCCAAAGCGATCTCCAAAAAGCAGAAGGTGAGCCTGAATTCATTTAACTAATTTAGCTAGCTTCATAGGGGGTGTCCAGAATGATGGAGACTTAAAGAAAATTCAAAGGGGCTACTAGAAATCTATAAGACTCGGTGTTGGTTCGCCCCTCGCTTGCCCCGATTAAAATCATGTTTCACGTTGATCTTTTGCCCTTTAACTCCCCTAGGATGTATCGCTTTCTTCAGATTGAAAAGTTAGATCAGCTTGCAAAATTATCTAGCTTGAGTGGGCTATCTGCTCTGGATGCTAAAAGTTTTGTTAGCCATGCGCCGGATGCTCATTGGGTGCTGGTTGAAGAGGGGACAATCGCTGGACGCTATTCTCTCTGGTGGAAAAATGTTCCGCCTTATCCAGGACACACTCTTGGGTTGATTGGGCACTATGCGGTTCAGGATGAGGAAGCTGCCCAGCGGTTGCTTGACCATGCCTGTCAGCAATTAGCGGAACAGGGCTGCACGATGGCAGTTGTGCCAATCGATGGCAATACCTGGCGACGCTATCGGCTGCTGAGTGAGCGAGGCAGTGAGCCAACTTTCTTTCTAGAGCCAGACAATCCCGATGAGTGGTGCGATCAGTTTCGGGCGCAGGGGTTTACGACGCTGGCTCACTATAGTTCTGCTGTGAATCTTGACTTGACTCAGCAAGACCCTCGATTGGAGCGGGTTGCAAAGCGGCTAGAGGGGTTGGGGGTGAAGGTGCGATCGCTCAACCTCCAGCAGTTTAGCTCAGAGCTAGAGAAAATCTATCGCCTCTGCCTCGTCAGCTTTCGCCAAAATTTTCTTTACACGCCAATTAGTTTTACTGAATTCGCTGCTCAGTATAGCCAAGTGCTTCCTCACCTTCAGCCTGAGTTAGTGCTGATGGCGGAGCAGGAAGATCGATTAGTTGGCTTTTTGTTTGCGATTCCTGACTTACTACAGGCAAAGCGGGGCGAAAAGATTAACACCGTCATCATCAAAACAGTAGCGGTGCTGCCCGATCGCCAGTATGCCGGCGTGGGAAATTTTTTGGTTGCTCAGTGTCAGGCGATCGCCCACCAGCGGGGCTACCGCCGCACCATTCACGCCCTGATGCACGACGCGAATAATTCTCGTAACCTGAGCCGCCACTATGCCCAAACCATTCGGGGCTACACCTTATTTACAAAACCGCTCAACCCATGAACATTGCTGAGATTCTTCAAATTCAGGCAAAAACTCGACCGGATGCCGCAGCGATTATCGATCCTAAATTTGGTGCTTTGACGTTTGCAGAATTGCTACAGGCTGCCAATCGGGCTGCTGCGCTTTTGCAAAAGTCTAGACTGAAAGCAGGTGATGCGGCACTGATTTTTCAGCCCATGTCGGCACAGCTTTATGTGGCGCTGATGGCAGTGTTTCAACTGGGAATGGTGGCTATGTTCCTCGATCCGTCTGCGGGGCGAGAGCATTTAGAGCGGTGCTGTGCCCTCTACCCGCCCCAGGCGCTAATCGCCAGTTCTAAAGCGCATTTGCTGAGGGTGCGATCGCCCTCCCTCCAACAAATTCCAGTCAAATACTCCATCGGCTTCCCCGTTCCTGGTGCAAAACGTTGGGAATCTGCTCGAAAGCTGCAACCCTTTACCCAAATTGCTCCCTGCACAGCAGACACACCAGCCCTGCTGACCTTTACCAGCGGTAGCACTGGGCAACCCAAAGCAGTGGTGCGATCGCACGGATTCCTAATTGCTCAGCATCAAGTTCTCCAAAACAATCTAGAACTCACTGTTGGAAAAGTTGACTTGACCACCCTACCTATCTTTGTCCTGGCAAATCTAGCATCCGGCGTAACCAGCTTAATTCCCGATGCAGATTTACGCTTCCCAGGCAAGGTGAGTGCTGACAGAATTATTCAACAGATTCAAACCGACCAGCCTCACAGTACTGCCGCTTCTCCTGCATTTTTGACTCGTCTGGTAGACCATTGCCAGACGCGAAACCTCACCCTACCCAGCTTTGAAAACATCTTCAGCGGCGGTGCGCCCGTCTTTCCGCAACTCCTAGAACAGTTGCAGCAAATTGCTCCTCAGGCTCAAGTAACCGCAGTGTATGGTTCTACCGAAGCTGAGCCGATTACTCACATCTCACTTCAGCAAATCCAGCCGTCTGATCTGGAGCAAATGGCTCAGGGGCACGGACTCCTTGCGGGTTTGCCCGTATCTGAAATTCAACTGAGAATCTTGCCGCACACTTGGGGAAAACCTGTCGGGCCTTACTCTCAGCCAGAGTTCGATCAAATTTGCCTGCCCCCTGATCAAGCTGGTGAAATTGTCGTTAGCGGAGCGCACGTTCTGTCTGGCTACCTGCACGGACGCGGCAACGAAGAAACTAAATTTCAGGTTAATGAGGCGACCTGGCACCGCACAGGCGACGAAGGCTACCTCGATGCTCAGGGAAGGCTCTGGCTACTGGGACGCAGTAGCGCCCGAATCCAGGATAATCTGGGCATTCTCTATCCCTTTGCCGTTGAAACAGCCGCCTCCCAACATCCAGCAATTTACCGAACTGCAATGGTGCAGCACAATGGGCAAAGAGTGCTAGTGATTGAGCTAAAACCAGAAATTTCAGGCAAAGATTGGATGAATGCAGAAAACGAGCGATCGCCCCTCCATTCACTCCACCAAACCCTCACTTGGGCAAAAATCCACAGCTACAAAATCGTCAAAAAAATTCCAGTAGACAAACGCCACAACGCCAAAATTGATTATCCAACCTTGCAGCAGCTTTTGGGATAATGAAGGGGCTAGGGTAAGAATGCTTCCTCATCCCTCATCCCCATGAAACCCCTCCTAATCAGCTTAATTCGCGGCTACCGCTTGCTGATCTCGCCGCTTTTTCCGCCGACCTGTCGGTTTCAGCCGACCTGCTCTCAGTATGCGATTGAGGCGATCGCTCAGCACGGCGCATTGCGAGGAAGCTGGTTAGCAACCCGACGAATTTTGCGCTGCCATCCGTTTCACCCTGGCGGATACGATCCTGTTCCGCCAAAAAGTCAGGGCGTAGAAGATGATGCCGTATAGCTGCTGGCGACGCTTTCAAGTTCGGCTAATACCAGCTTACGGACTTCCTTTGCCTCAGAGGGTTGCTTACGGGCAGTGAGGGCCCGTACCAAAATGCTCCAGGCCGCCGGAGAAAGAGCTGCGGGCAGGGCCAGTTTCAGGGCTGGTAATATCTTTTTTTGCTTCAAGGCAACAAGACCCCAGTGCAGTTTCAAATAATTTTGGATAGCTCTTAAAGGAGGAACGCTAGCCTGATGCTTTGGACTCACCAGAGAGTAGATTTTCTGCTTCATCAGAATATTCGTGTCTAGCCGCTCTTGTAAGGAAAACTTACGGTTTTGTGCCCCTTGCCAAAGGGTGCGGTAACTCAGATATCGATTGATGAAGATTGCGTCGCCAAACTGAGCAATTTTAATCCAGGAATCAATGTCATCGCAGTTCGCATCCAGGCTTGAATCCCAACCGCCTGATTTGAGAAAAGCATCGCGTTGGAAAGCAACCTGGACAGGCGTTCCAAACGGCACTTTCTCTAGCAGCATACCGTAGTGGATGTCTTCTTGAGGAACGTAAAAGAATCTGCCAGGGCCAGTTTGCCGAGTTCGGCTCAGTTCAACCTCGTTTTCATCAACCTGGATTGCCTGACAGGAGCAAATCACAGCTTGCGGACGCATGGCGATCGCCCGTTTCATTTCGGCGATACAGTTGAGATCTAGATAGTCATCATCGTCAATCAGCTTGATCCAATTTCCGTGAGCTATTTGGACTCCAGCATTAATAGAAGCCGAATGACCTATGTTCGCTGCATTTCGGTGATAAATGACGCGATCGCCTAGACTTGTGACATACGCTTCAGTAGAATCGGTTGAGCAGTCGTCTACTATCACTACTTCGCAAGGGACGGTCTGAGACAACGCTGATTCAACTGCTCGCTTTAGCAAAGAGACGCGATTATACGTAGTAATCACAACTGTGAACTTCAACACTGGATCTCACTCCTTGAAGAGGTATCGAGGATAGAATGCCCTACTGAAAAAGAAAAGCCGTTAGTGAATTAATTAAGCTTTCCCACGAAAGCCTGATTGAATGCACAGCTTAAACCAGAAATTGGTGAGATCCGAGCAACAAAACCATGTAATAGCTTCTCATCAAGTTACCGAAGTAGATGAACTGAAACAGAATGATAGGCGGTTTAGGGTAAACCACACTCAACTTGCGAGGCTTCCAACGCGAGACGTTTACTAGCGCTCAAATCGTAACCGAACCGTTGAGATAACTACTGATTACAATCTAGCTAACAGCTAATCCTGATGGTTTCCTAACCTACTTAAGGCAATACCAATCCTTTTTAGAACTGCACCTTTGGGAGTTTGTGCGAGGTAGGCTGGGCACACTCCCAAGAATTCAGCTTTACGTAGAAGCGGTACAAGTGTCTAGGACTCGAAAATCGGAAAAGAGTTGCAGCCCTCCTAGCTCATAAGCCCAATCTTTAAGAATCATTTCTTCTGTACGCTTCTAACTTGACGAAATCCATAAACAATATAGGAGGTTTTTCTTGAGCCCGACCCCTCCTCAAGGAGGAATCTAAGGACCAAAATACGGTGATGCAAAACTGCCGTGAAGTCCATAGGGAACATGATGCTTCAGGTGTAGTCTGGCTACAGGTTCCTTCGTTAAATCTTTAGCATCCAAAATAACTAGCTCAGAGCGCTCCTGCTCAGAGTTGTAGACCATTGTGAGCAACCAGCCCAAGTCCTCATCATCTGATGCCTTTCCGTTGGATTGCAGTTGCCCTGCTGTAGCAGTTGGACGAGGTACAAAGATAGGTTCACCTACGTACCCGCGTGGTGCAGCGCTCCAGATTTGCCGCTCACCCGAAACCAGATCTACTTTGAGAATTGCCTGAAGCGGCGCATTTCCTTGAGCGGCATGAGCTGCACCGAGATAGACATAGCGATAGGGTCGCCCAGCCCGACTGGGATGTACAAAGGGAAATTCGCAGCAGCGGCTTTCTAGCAGCTTGCGCTCGACTGTGTTGGTTTTGAGATCAAGACAAAAGCGCCAAAGTTGCCCCGGTGATAGCTGTTCAAATTTCACCTGGCGGTAGTCGGCATCTGGCTCCACTGAGGGAAGCGAGTCGTAACAAACCGAATCAACATACAGGTGTCCGTCTTGCTCAAAGGCGTTGGCGTGGTGAAACACAAAGCCTGATTGAGTGGATAGGGTTTGCACGGGTGCTGAACCGTGACGAGGAATGATGATGATTTGAGTGGGGCGATCGCCCTGAAACTGAATGCACTCTCCTGCTCCTCGCAGCCCCATCACAAACGGCAGCGGGTTGAAGTGAACCGGATTCTGAAAAAAGATGCAGTAGTTTGGCGTAATGGCGAAGTCGTGGATAAAAGCAAAGCCAGGAACCGCATGGGCGTGTTGACGCACCACTTTGCACTGCTCGTCAAGCTCAAAGATAGTAATCGTAGTGGAAAGCCCTGGTTTAATCGAGAAGTTGACCAAACAAGGCGCACCGTCATCTTCAGCACAGGACGGATCGACCCAGGGATGTGCGGCAAAGGCTGAACCGGGCTTGAGTACGCCATCCAGATAATCGACACCAACCGTCTCGAGCGTTTTGGGGTCGAGTCGATGCGGCTCTGCGGCTTCCCACAGGGCTAACAGTTTTCCACCCCAGTAAATCACCTGGGTGTTGGCAATATTTTTTAGTCGAAAGTCAAAGACATTGGCTAGCCAACCTCCCGACTTTTGAGTGCCAAACACGCCCCGGTAGAGAATTTTTTGTGCCTTTTGCTCTGCTATGAAGCCTTCAGTCCGAATGAAGCGGTTGCGGAAGTGGGCCTTTCCCTGAGAGAAGGCGATCGCACAAATCATTCCATCCCCGTCAAACGGATGCTGTAAAGGCTCTCCGCCCACATCCAGCAAGCCCGGCCCGTTACGAAATAGCGTTCCTTCCAGATCAGGCGGAATTTCCCCTTCAACCTGGTCAATCCAATAGTCAAATTCCTCACGAAGAGATCCATACCCCTTCTGCCAATCCTCAAGTTGGTATGAGTTAATCGGAACGGTGGTCGCGTGTTCGTGAAGCTGAAAGCTTTGCATAGAGGGGATTACTCCATATTCATTCGAGCGCTTCTTCAACGGTCTGGGGCAGGTTTGACTGAGACACCAATGGAACTAACTGCTTCTTCACAGGATGCAAATCGGACGGATCGGCTTCCACTCTTGGTGCAGAGGATGAGGGTAGGGCAACGGGTTCCAACATCCCTGCATCCGACTTTTCGGACTGGGCATCGGGTAGCCAACCCAAGAACGGGAAAGGTAGCAGCGTACTCAAGTTGGTGATCACAACCAGCAGCCAGAGACGGTCAAAGTTTGTCTCGGTTACGCCTAACCAGTGCATCATCACCGCCCCAAATTCGTAAGACAGCAGAGCAGCCAGGTTCGTTACAGACATTAACAAAGCAAACAAAGTCGCTTCCACTCCCGGAGGGCATAGACGCGCCGCTAGAACTAGCACTGGCATATAGGCGATTTGCCCCATCACAGTTAACACCAGGCTGTCACCCAGGCTGAACCAGCGATCGTCAATGCCGATCGCCCGATTTGCGTGAGTCACGAGCAGCAGCATGGTCATTCCCAAAACGGCAGAGATTACCATCGTCCAGCCAAAAATCACCCGAAATGGAACTGCCTTGAAAAACCTTTGAAATAGCCAGATGCCCACAAGCGAGGCGACGCTGGTGACAAGCCGGACCCGTCCCAAAAACTCTGGTTCAAACTTCAGTTCGTTTGTAGTGAAAAAGAAGAAGGCCGATTCAGCCGTCGGTGTAGCTTGCCAGAGAAACAGGAATACAGTGGGCATCCAGATTGATTTTTGGCTGACTGCACCGCGCAACTGCTTGACCTGCTGCCAAATTACTGCCCACTCAGAAGGATGATCGACTCGCGATTCGGCAATCAGTCCGGCGACTAAAGAGACGATGAGCGGGAAAGTCGCCGTGATGATAAAAACGGTGTGAGTGCTGAAATGTTCTAACAGGAAGCCGCTAAAGTAAGCTGTGACCAGTCCACCGAGGGCGGAGGCTCCCCAGCAGACCGATTGCAGTGAACCTGCCTTGCCAACGTCTTCAGCGCGGGCCCGTTCAACTACGAGAGAGTCTACAATTACGTCGCTGACCGCTACAGAAAGGGAGCTAAGGGCGATCGCCAGAGTCGCTGTCAAAGCCGAATGCGCGAAAAACGCCAGTCCCAGCCAGGAGGCGGTTCCCAACAGCCCAGAGAGAATCAGATAAGGGCGACGACGGTAGCCAAACAGCGGCAAACCATCTGAAATAAAGCCAAACAGCGGTTTGATAATCCAGGGCAGGGCTGCAACCCCCATCAAGGCAGACACCTCTGCTGGACTCAGCCCCAACTCATCTTTCAGGAAAAAGCTAACGGCTAGCCGCGCTAGTCCAAGAATGCCCTGAACAAAATAGACCAGCAGAATTGCGATCAGTTCAGGGGTGGGTTCATTGCCAAATAGGACTTTTTCAGTCAGAGAAGCCTTGACTTTAGCCAAGTTGGGGGAGAGTGCAACCATTCACGTCTGGATTTATTAAGAAACATCAACGATTGCCTACTATGATAACGGTTTGCAACTGACTGTCTACCTCAAGCTCCTGCGTCTCAGGTTTAGCCGCCGCTAACGGGTGGAATTAACACGACCTCATCTCCGGGATGCAGGATGGCATCGGCTTCGACAAACTGAAGATTGATGCCAAAGCGGGTGAGGTCGCTCCATTGAGCAAGTTCTGGGTGTTCGGCAATGAGGCGATCGCGCACTTCTACAACCGTCGTTCCGGGGGTAACTTCTAGCGCTAGC
>JAAUQZ010000224.1 GCA_012033355.1 Leptolyngbyaceae cyanobacterium RM1_406_9
CGAGCGCCCTGAACTGCCTGAACCGCCCGAAATACCAGAACGTCCCGAACCTTCCAACGAGCTTCCTGAAACGACCTAGAGCGTCCTGAAAGACCTGAAAGACCAGAGCTTCCTGAAAGACCTGAAAGACCTGAAAGACCTGAGATCACTATTCCTAGACGCGGAGACGATCAGGGCAATAACCGTCCCGAAGATCTCGATTCTCCTGCGAACAACAATGATAGGGGTGTCAATGGACAGACTGGTGTCAACGTCGAGCCAGGTATTTCCGAGGATGGAAGCGATCGCCCCAGTGCAGGAGTTGATTTAGATATCCCCAGTGGTGCAGAGAGAAATCCGCGTAACCGCATTACGATTCCCAGGCGTGACCCTTGAAATGGAATAATTAACTGGTGTTTTCAAAACTTAGCCGAATTCAGAGAGAGTCTAAAACTCCTCAAACCTCTATCTCGGCAGACAGGGAAGCTACCCACCGGCAGTGTAGGCGATCGGGGTGTTTGAATTTCAAGCTTCTAAAGCTGCCAGTTTTCTGGATTGCCTTCTTTTACAACAGTGCTGCTTACGCTGCTCCTAAAGCCGATCTATCCGCCCCACTCATTAACCTTCAGCTTGGGGATAAGCCCTTAAACCAGGCTGAAGGTCAACGGTCGTCGCCTTCTATTGACAGGTCGATTGTCGGTGGCTCAACGATGCCATTGGTGAGTCAGATGGCACCGCCAGAAATGATTCAACCAAGAGCAGAGACATTGCCTGAAACCAATGCTCCTGCTTCAGCAGAAGATTCTGAAGTTGCGCCCGCTGAAACTGGTGATGCAGAGTTAGGGATTTTGCGACTGCGAGAACAAGAGTTGCAGCAAACATCTCCTGTAACTGAACCTCCCGCATCTGACTCAACGGAAACTGACTCAACGGAAACTGATGCTTCACAAGCTGATGCCTCAACGGATGACCTCACTGGGGAACAAGCTGATGATCAAACAGAAGATTCAGAGTTGGGAATTTTGCGTTTACGAGAACAAGAATTAGAGCGAATTGAGTCCCAGTCGGCTTCTGCGCGTGAGACGGTTTATTTTATCGGTCGGTTGAGTTTCTTTAAAAGTGACAACATTTTGTTGGATCGACTTGACCCTATCGACGATCAGCTAATTAGCCTCAGCGCCAGTGTTTTGGCGGCTCCCAGTCTTGGCCCAGATACACTTTTAATTGCTTCTGTGGAAGGTGGGCTAATTCACTATAACGAGTTGTCAGAACTGGATTATCGAGAACTAGAGTTTAGAGCTAGTCTTCGCCAGTTTTTCTCGGCTCGTACCTATGGTGAAATCGGTTGGAGCAATCAGCAGCTTTTTGATGATGGCGATCGCTTTTTCAATGATCACTCTCTGCGTCTCACTCTGGCCCGACGCGACCCACTAGCCTCTAACCTGAGATTGGATAGTTTCTACCAACTGCGGTTAAGTTTTGCCGATCCAAGCGATCGCAACCGCATCATCAACACTTTAGGCATTGGACTCAACTACGACCTTCAGCCTGACCTGAGTGTAGGGTTAGATTATCAATTCACCCTGACTGACTTTACCCAACAAGACCGAGATGACCTTTACAACCAGGTTGTAGCGCAGTTGAGCTATGACCTTTCCCGCAACAGCCGCATTATTCTCTTTGGCGGATTTAGCTTTGGCGACTCATCCGACTCAGATGTTGATTTCAACAGCGCAATTTTTGGCGCTTCCATTGATGTAAACGTGCCGCTATTTTAGGGATTAAGTGTATTGACTCATCAGGTTAGTCTAAATGTGCGGTGCGTTACGCTGACGCTAACAGCACCCTACGCAGCTAATGTTCTGAGTCAATACAACTAGGTGCTAAGGGCTTCTATAAGAAGTTCAAGAACGCACCCTGTTATAGGGAATTCTCATTTAAACTACGCGAACACATCAGGCGAATGCTCCAATCTATTGATGTTCAGGATTGAGGTGTTTTCCATTCCGTAGCGACGCTGAGAGATTTCCTACAGTAGATATCAGAGTCGGGATGATCCAGGGATTGATGCCAAAAATGCGGTTTTTGAGTGCGTCGTTTCTATTTTGATATGCGTCGTTTCGGCTTTTGAGTGCGTCGTTTCTATTTTGGTATGCGTCGTTTCTATTTTTGACTCCATCGATTCGGTTTTGGTATGTGTCGTTTCGGCTTTTGAGTGCGTCGTTTCTATTTTGATATGCGTCGTTTCTATTTTTGACTCCGTTAACGCATATCAAAACCGAATCAGCGGTATTCAGGATAGAAACAAAGGCAATGCTTGTTGCTAGAGCAAAAGTTATGGCGATCGCCGTCGAGTTTGGTGATATTTTTCCACACCCTCGCAGGTAACCAATAGCAGTAGAACAAAAGCGACTCTACGATCCAGGTCAACCGATCCAGATGCCATAGTAGTGATAACCAATGGCGACTAGGAAGGTTGGGGTAATGGTGGACTGGCTCATCGTTTGGGGCGCTGTAGAGGCTGCTGGAATTCTGGTTAAGCCAGTTCTAGAAGACTTGGCAAAGGACTCGGCTAAAGATTACGCCAAAGATTTCTTTAAGGACTGTCTCAAAAAGGTCATTCGCTTGCGAGAAAAGGATGTGCAAAAAGAGGCGTATGGCAAAGCCCTGAGAGAATTCCTGGAGTTGGTGCAGCAAGAGCTAGAGAGCGCAGGGTATCAAGAGGCGCAAGTTAAGCAGTACATCCAGCCGTTCAAACAATTTGTTGGCAACGAGCAGGTTGCCGCGCTTTTAGGGCAGGCGTTTGAGCCGGAGTGTCGGACGCTGGATACCGGGGTGCTAGCTCAGACTTGGCGAGATTTAAATTTGCCGTATTGCCGGATAACTTTTGGAATCTGGTGAGCAAGCTTTACGTCAGGAAGGTGAAGGCGATCGTCCAGAATTCGAATGCATTGCGTCCCGTTTTTACGGCAGAGGCTCAGGCTGCTGCCGCAGAGAGCTTACAGGAATTGGTAGGAATTGCTCCAGCGTTTGATTTGCGTTGCTATGCGGAAGGGTTAAGGGAGCAGTATGGCAATCTGAAACTGGAATCGCTGGATACTACCGGGGTTTATTACAACGAGCTAAAGCTGTGGAAGGTCTTTGTGCCGCAGAATGTGCGGGAGTGTCAGGAGTTTTTGCCCCAGGTTTACGAAATTCCCAAGGAGCATTTGCGGCGACTGCGCGAACGGGGAGAATTGAGCGAGGCAGAACTAGCTGAAGCGGAACTAGAAAAGCATCGTCGAGTATATACAGAGCAACCGATTCGTTCAGTCTTAGAAGTCGTGGGTGATCCGACAGTTCGTGTAGAGGCAAACGGTCGTTCGCCCTTACCCCACGTTGTCATTTTGGGCGATCCGGGTTCAGGGAAATCGACGTTATTGCAATACCTTGCCCTGATTTGGGCAGAACGTCCCCTGAGCGAGTTGCCGCTGTACCCCATTCCGCTGTTGATTGAGCTTCGCACCTATGCCCGTGACAAGCGGGAGAAGAAATGCAGCGACATTCTCTCTTTTATTCATTCTGGAAATATCGTCGGTCGGCTGAATCAGCAGCACCTCCACGAAAAGCTGAAAGCAGGTCATGCCATTGCTCTGTTTGATGGCGTGGATGAGGTATTCGATCCGGCATTGCGGGATGAGGTGGTGACGGATATTCATCGTTTTACCAATGACTATCCTCAGGTGCAGGCGATCGTCACCTCTCGCTGGCTGGGCTACAAAGCTCATCAACTGCGAAATGCAGGATTCCATCATTTCATGCTGCAAGACCTGGAACCAGAGCAAATCGAGGAGTTCATTCAACGCTGGCACGACCTGACATTTCTGATAGGACTCGACAAGACCCGCAAACAGGAACGGCTACACAAAGCCATTCAGGAGTCTAAAGCGATTCGAGAGTTGGCAGGCAATCCTTTGTTGCTGACGATGATGGCAATCCTCAACCGCAACCAGGAGCTTCCCAGAGATCGCCCGGAACTGTATAACCAGGCATCACGAGTATTGCTGCACCAGTGGGATGTGGAACGCAACCTGATCGAACATCGGCTTGACCCGCTAACAATTGACTACCGGGATAAGCAAGCCATGCTGCGACAAGTTGCCTATCATATGCAGTCAAGCGAAAAAGGATTAGCAGGCAACATCATTAGCGCCACTGATCTAGAAAACATTCTGGCGGACTATCTAAAAACGCTTGAAATAGAGCAACCCAGAACCGTTGCCCGCTTGATGATTAACCAACTCCGCACCCGCAACTTTGTCCTTTGTTATCTGGGTGCCGATTCCTACGCCTTTGTTCACCGCACCTTTTTGGAATATTTCTGTGCGACTGAGTTTGTTTATCGGTTTGAGAAACAGCAGTCACTAACATTTGAACAATTGCAGGAGCATGCGTTTGGGCTTCACTGGCATGATGAAACTTGGCACGAAGTACTCCAGCTAATTATAAGTATGCTTGGGACAAACAATGCAGGAAAAATTATTAACTACATAATAGACTGCAACATTAATTGTGAAGATTTTCATCCCTGGACTGATGATTTTATTGGCTTATTCTTGGCTGCTAAATGCTTGTCGGGAGTTAAAAATCGTACAGGTATTAATGAAGTGGACAACAGATTGCTAAAGCTTATGAAAGATTTAGCAGAACATTTCGCTCCTCATAGCCCAATAGATTGTCAAACAGAGTTGGCGAATTTGATTGTAAAAGTTCGTGGTCAAGCTGTTAAAGCAGTTGCAACTACATGGAGATACCACCATGAGACACTTGCCTGGTTGAAGAATCTTGCTCAATTTGGTTTTTCAGGAGACGATGGAACAGCCCAGGCAGCAGCAATTCATGAACTAGCTCATGAGTGGAATAGTGATCCGGAAACCTACAAACTGATTAAGCTATTAGCTTCTAAAACTTGGGTCGATGAATTTGACAATGTAGGAGAAGTTCAAGTAGCAGCCATACAAGAGCTAGCTCGAAATTGGAAGAATGATCCGGAAACTCTCAAGACAATTCAAAAATTTGCTAGCTCCAAAGAATATAGATATCTACAGGCAATGGCATTAAAGGAGCTAGTTAAAGGCTGGAAAGATGACCCTAATACATTGTCCCTTCTAAAGAATCTGATTCAATTAAACGGGATAAATTATATGTGGTTGGCGGTACAAGAGATATCAAGGGAATGGAAAAACAACTCTGAAATACTAAGTTTCTTGAGAAGTTGTACTGCACTTACTCTTAGCCCCACTAAAGATGCCCTTATGCAAGAACTGTTGGGAAGTTGGCAGAAGAGTGATGATGTCTACAACTTCCTGTACGAATGTGCCTTCGATAACTCTTTTACAATTCCTCTTAGATTTAAGTCTAAACGCATTCCTAGATTTACGGAATTGGAAGCGATTGTAACAAGATATCCTACATATCCCAAAACTATTGAAATACTGCGCGATCGCGCCACTAATGATCCCGATGAGCAAGTACGAGAGTTTGCCGAGAAGCGATTAGCAAACCTGGAAAGATAGGAGTCAGATTGAGTGGAAAAGATTAGCTACAGCAAAGATGCGGATGCACTCTTGATTGAACTGTCTAATGAACCTGTCGCTTACGCTGAAGATGAAGGACAGGTGATTTTGCATTATTCGCAGGATGCCAAACTTGTTTTAGTTGAAATTCTAGACTTTCGACGTTTTATGTCAGATGAAACGGTGACTGCATTGCTGGCATCTTAAAGTTTAGTATCAGGGCAAGCAGTAGAAAACGAGTGCTGAAAAAGTGGTTAAGAGATTGGGGAATGGAATTAAGGGGCGATCGCTTAAATTAAAAGAAGAAATTATTTAGGACTCTACAAATTGTAGGTAAAACACATTCGGGATGGGGGAGGTCTAATGAGTACCGCAGAAACAATTTACGAACTGGTCAAAACCATGCCAGAAGATAGAGCTTATATGGTTCTCAAATTTGCAGAATTTTTACATCAGGAAACAAACGTTTCTACCAAACGAACTGTAGAAGATATTGAAACCACCGCTAATGTGCTGGGCTGGGAACCAGGTTTCTTTGAACGGACAGCAGGTTGTTTAGCAGATGACCCAATTGCTCGATATCCTCAGCCTTCTTATGACGTGCGGGAGTCGCTCAAGTGAGGTATTTGCTGGATACCAATGCCTGTATCGTTTATCTTAATCAGGAGAATTCAGGCGTTCGTCGTAGGTTAGCAAGTGTTTCAAGATCGGAAGTTGTTCTTTGCTCAGTCGTAAAAGCTGAATTATTCTATGGCGCAATGCGAAGCACCAACCCAGAACAAACTTTGGCAAGACAGAGAGAATTTGTGAATGCTTTTATATCTCTCCCATTTGACGATTTTGCAGCAATATCCTTTGGCGTTATCCGCACTCAACTAGAGTCTTTGGGAACACCAATTGGAGCGTATGACTTACAAATTGCAGCCATTGCTCTAGCCAATAATCTCACGCTAATCACCCACAACACTAGAGAATTCCGCTGTGTGGAAGGATTGCAATTAGAAGATTGGGAGGGAGATGAAGAGTAACAGATCGTCATTCAGTTCTAAATGCTTCGCCCCTCATCCTTCATCCTTTCCTGGCGTTTGCTGAAGAATCCCATGAATCAAGCCTTCCATCCGATCGACTCGTTCTCGTAGGAGATTCATTTGGGGTTGAGTTTCTTCGACCACCCAGTTATTCAGGTCGGCTTCGATCCACTTTGAGAGATGGGCGATCGCCTGGAGCGGTGACTTCAAATCATAGCAAGCTACATAAACAGACTGGAGTTCTGATTTTGTCTTGCTGAGAGCGGTGTTGAGGCGATTCAGTTCATTCGACTGTCGCTTTAACTCCGCCTCTGCCTGTTCTTTTGCCGTAATGTCATGAATCACAACAAGGCGGCGATCGTTTATCGGAATATCACTCACCGAAACTTCTATGGGGAAGGGTGTTCCAGCCTTATGTTTTCCCATTCCTCTCTGTTGACGAACAGGCTGAAAAAGTTTGCCGGCCAATACTTGAGGAGCAATCTGGGTTGAGTCGGATTGGGCGATCGCTCCTCCATCTTCATCTGCCAAAGGTAACAGCAAACTAATTTCCTTACCTTTTACCTCGGCTGGCTCGTAGCCAAACATTTGCGTGGCGGCCGAGTTAAAAGTTTCAATTTGCCCCTGATGTAGCGTGATGATGCCGTCGGCTACATGAGTGGCGATCGCCTGCGTCAACTTCTCACTTTCCTGAAGCAGTTTTGCTTGCTCTTGCAGTTCTCGACACAGGCGATTTAAGAAATACCAGGCTGCAACAGAACTGAGGATGCCAATGCTAGCAGCGGCCGCTAAAACGAGAATGAGCGATCGCTGTTGTTCAAGCTGCTGGTTCTGCTCAACTAAAAGCTGCTGTGCATCGGTTTCAACCGCTGGTTGTCCACTTGGGCGATCGGCGACCGATTGCTGCCGCAGCCACAGCGACCAGACCAACGGTACGGTCAAGCAAACGACTGGAATGGCTAGAATCATCGCTCCCCATTGGCGGGCAGATAGACTAAATCCAGCGTCTCGCTTTTTGAAAGAGTGAGTCTGCATACTTGAATCTTACGCAACCCTGAACGTCTTGACCCTGTATAGCAGAATTTTGCTCCCAGATCTGCTGAACATCTGTGGCAATTGTGACGTTCTGATTATCCAGGACGATAAACGGCACCTGGCGAGTGGTCTGGGTTGATTTCAATCACCAGGTCTACCCGGTCTAGATTGTGTCGCAGTGGGGCAACGAAGAGGTCAGGATGGAGCGATCGCCAAAAATAGCTAACAAACTGCTCAATTTCTGCGTCTGACATCCCCGATCGCCCGGTTGCTTTCATTTTCTGCTCTGCCTGCTGTCGCCACTGTTGGCTCAAGCGATAATCCTTTGGATAAAGCAAGATCAAGGAATCTAGCTGTTCCCAGAGCGGCAGATAGTCGTGTAGTCGCTGGTTGATTTCACGGGCAAAGGCGCGATCGCCAGGACTCACAATCGGCGGTGGGGCAGTTTCAAACTGAATTGGGTCAATCGGCTGTGCGCCTACGAACCAGCCTTCAAACAACACAATGTCTACTCTGGCTACGGTTTCTGGGTGAGTGCGATCGCCCGCCCCATCCCAGGCAGACTTGTCAAACCGAGGCAACTGCACAGGTTGGGATAGCTCTGCTGAACGCAACTGTTGTAGGGTAGTCAAGCCTAGCTGGATATCATGAGTTCCTGGTGGGCCGCGCCAGCGCAAACGCGGATCTGCCTGTTGCAGATGAAGCCGATCGGCGTAGGTTTTGTAAAGGTCGTCTAGCGATAAACTGCAAGCTTGATAGCCCAAATGCTTCAAAATCAGAGTCAGAATGGTTGCCAGCGTCGTTTTCCCGGTTCCCTGTCCGCCTAAAATGCCTTGAATCAAAGGACGCTCTAACTGACGGCGCTTTTCTACCAGATCAATTGCTAGCGGTAGCCATAGATTCCACAAAGTTTCCAGAGAGTATGTTTGCCAACCCAAGTTGTTTCGGCAAAAGTAGTCAAATTCGGGATAAATTTGCTGGAGCAGGTGCGATCGCTGCTGCACGACAGATTTCACATTACTTGCAGTTACGCCGAAAATATTGGATTGCTCATCTGCTAAAAGAAATGTTGCTAACTGTATTTCTAACTCTGTTGTTAAATCTGTTGTTAGCTGTAGAGCTGAACGTTTCGCAGCTAAAAGTTCTAATACATCACCAAGTTTAGTGTGAGCCAACTCCCTTACCCCTTCGTTGAATCCCTATGAAACTACGTTACAGCGGGTTTCAGTTTCAGCTAGTCAAGGGCAACGGGTTCGCTCTTCTCTAATTTTTTGCTGCACGAAGGTTGGTAGACCTAAACTAGCTCCTTCGTAGAGTCGCTCAAATTCTCGGTGAAAGTGAGCCGCAACAGTGGGGTTGTCAATCACCAGCAGGTTTTCGTCGTTGCTATGATTGGCGGCTGCGCTCCAATTTTGTGACCCGGTAATGACGAGATGTTCGTCTACCACGCTGAATTTGTGGTGCAGCAGGTCGCCTTCTGCAAGGTTGGGAGTGCCGACAGTGGCGATCGCCCCACTCCAGGGTTGATTTCCCTCCTCATAGCGGCAGCGTCGATTTTGCATCGCTACACCCATCATGTCCAACGCTTCACTGTAGTCTCTGTAGATAAAGCCAGAATCAATCAAAGCTCTGACCTGCACGCCTCGCTGGTAGCGCGTTTGCAAGACATTACTCAAGTTTTGATCAGAAAACACAAATAGAGCGGCATCCACAGTTCGAGTTGCGATGCTTAAAGCTCTGCTAGCTAAACCACCTGTGCTTTGCTGCCAGGGCAAGGAGGTCGAGGTTGGCGAGAATTGGACTGTGACCGTTGATCCCGGTGCCAGGGTCACCGTTTGGGCCGGGCGAGGTGATTTCTGCAATCCAAAGTTACTGTTTAAGGCTCCGCCGGGACCATCTCCCCACATTAAATCAAACTCGCGGGTGTAAAGCTGCGCCAGCTCCGGACTGTCTATCTTTACCAGGTTGTTAGCATTGCCTCTGCTTTCAGGTGAGAGGAAATCTCCGTGTACGTCACTGGTTGTTAAGTTTGCAGACGTGACAATCACCAATCGGCGATCGATGACTAGAAACTTGTGATGCATTAGATCACTGCCTTTGGAACCGTCTGCGGTGTCGTCAATCACAGGAATTTGGGACTGTTGCAGGATCACCAGCGCGTCGCGTTGATTAATTTC
>JAAUQZ010000225.1 GCA_012033355.1 Leptolyngbyaceae cyanobacterium RM1_406_9
TCCATCCATGTATGCCGTTGTACCTACCGTGCTTGATCCCACAATGGCACCCGACGGCAAACATACCCTGTGGATTGAGTTCTTCGCGCCCTACCAGATTGCTGGAGCCGAAGGAACTGGACTAAACGGCACGGGCTGGACAGACGACTTGAAAAACAAAGTTGCCGATCGCGTCATTGACAAACTGGCAGACTACGCCCCGAACTTGAAAAGCTCAATCATCGCTCGTCACGTCGAGAGTCCGGCAGAGCTAGGCGAACGTTTGGGAGCCTACAAAGGCAACTACTACCACATTGACATGACGCTCGACCAGATGATCTTTATGCGACCGTTACCAGAACTGGCAAACTACAAAACGCCGATTCAAGGGCTTTACCTGACTGGAGCAGGCACTCACCCAGGTGGCTCGATTTCAGGAATGCCGGGTCGCAACTGCGCTCGTGTTTTTCTTAGTTCCCAGCGACCCATTGCTCAAGCAGTGAACAAGTTTAAAGATTCTTTTGCGGCAGTGACCCGATCTATGCTGGGTATTGTCTAGCGATTTTCGAGGATCTGCTTTCGTACAGTGGAGGCAGATCCTTCAAGACTTTTTACTAAGCTTGAACTGAGGGGTGCGATCGCAGCCAAACCATCAGGTCTTCCAGCGTTGAGAAATCCAGCAAAGCCTCTCCCAATTCCTCTAGCTGGCTCAAGGATAATGCTTGAATTTGAGCCTTTGACTCAACAGGAATTTCTCCCACTCGACGGCTTAACTGTCGCAAAGTCAGAGACAATTTCCCCTGTTGAAGACCTTGTTGCAAGCCTTCCTGGAGACCTTGTTGAAGTCCGCGCTGCCTACCTTCCTGTAAACCTTCTTTCAGAATTTCCTGGTAAATTACAGACTCCCGCATAGATTCTCCTCTAAAGAAGCTACGAATAAACTCCTTGTCAAATCTCAGTCCAGCCAGCACTTGAGTACACGTTGCGATTTCTTGCCGCCTTTCGCTTAGTTCTATTTTACTGACTTCCTCGGCGATTCGAGACATCAGTTGCTCTGGCTGGTTTGTTGCTGCCAGTGTTGCTAAAGGCAAAAGAGCTGGGTCTCGCAAGAAAATCTCTGGATCTTGTTCCCACATTCGCACTACCCGATAGTCATGACGGGTTGTTTCGACCTGAAAGCGAGTTTCAATGACGGTGCCGCTGGACGGAGGGCGGAGCAACACAAGCACCTGGGTAATAGGCAAACGATAGCGGCGGTAGAGTCGTACCCAGTAGTCCAGCATCCTTAAGGGTAAGGGCGGCTCGGCAGGCAGTTTGGTCTGAAACTCCAAATGCAAAATGCGCTCCTGGGTTTCGAGGAAGGTGACATAATCTGCCCGAATCGGTTCAATGCTCAGTTCAGTTTTGAGGACTCTAATAGAATCGGGCACTTCACCCAAAAGCCAGGCAGCAAAGCGATCGGGATACTGTTCGGAGAGAAGTTTACAGAGATTATCGAAGGCCACTGGATATCCAAATAGCTTTGCCAATGCACACTTTATCATTAACATCATGTCTGCTCTTCCTCCTATTCATCAATTCTAGGATGAAGCGCTCAGGAAGACGAATCATCATGACAGGGCGATCGCCCCATCTAAATCTTTTCTGACTCAAGCTCAGACTTTCTCTCACCTTTTCTAACCGACAATTCTAAGAGTGTTACCTATCCTGAGAATAAGTAACAACAACTCATGCTTCTTTGAAACGATTGGTGAATTGTGCTACCCATTTTCAGGAATGAACATGAACTGTTTAACCTAATTTACTAAATGGAGTGACTCTGATGATTCGCCACATCTCAATCGATGCTCAAGATCCATTACAGGTTGCCACTGTGCTTGCAGAAGTTTGGAATGGCAAAGCCTATCCATTCTTACATCCCAACAGCTACCATGTAATGCCCCATGATAGCTATGGCACTGGTATTGTGGTGTTTCCTAAAGGAACCGTATGGGTTCCGGGGGCTGAAACTCAGTCAGCTCAATTACTTTCAGCTACATCTACGGATCTAGTCGCTATCCATGCTGCGATCTCAGTTCCCATCACTCAACAACAGATTGAGCAGATTGGACAACGGGAAGGGTGGCGCGTTTTGAGTCGTGAGCCAGGGGATGGACCCTTCCGGTTGATCGAGTTTTGGGTAGAGAATCGTATCCTGTTTGAGCTTTTGCCGCCTGGGTTTGAAACCCAGTATCTACAAATAATGCAACCAGGGGTAATCGAGCAAATTTTAGGTCAGCCGATTCAACCTGTAACTACAAAGGGCTTCTTTCATGAGTGAAATTCAACTTTACAGCGCTGTTTTATGCCGATTTGCCCATCGAACGCGCTTGGCTTTAATCGAAAAAGGATTGCCATTTAAGCTGGTTGAAATTGACCTGCATAACAAACCCGAAAATTTTAGGGACATCTCTCCCTATGGCAAGGTGCCTGTCCTCAAGCACGGCAAGAATCGCATCTGGGAATCTGCCATCATCAATGAATATCTAGACGAAACATTCCCAGAACGCCCTCTGATGCCTAAAACACCAATTCAGCGGAGCCAAGCGCGAATTTGGATTAACTTTGCCGATACTCGACTGTTTACTGCCACCGGAAAAGTGTTGTACAGCCGCAATCAGCAGTCATTAGCAGAAGGGTTGCAGAAACTCACCAAACACTTGCAGTTTATTGAAGTGGGATTGCAAACATTGGCAGCAGAACCTTACTGGCTTGGGTCAGAAGTGAGTCTGGTTGACTTAACCTACTACCCCTGGTTTGAGCAGTGGACCGTGCTATCTCATTACCGAGGATTTCAGTTTCCTAACGGACTCGATCGATTGAAGCATTGATGGGAAGCTGTTGCAATGCGGGATTCGGTGCGGGCTATCGCCCAGCCGCAAAGCTTCTACATTGACCATTATGCTCAGTTTGAAGCCACAAAAGTCTGATCTTTAAATTTCTAAATTTCAGCAACTTCAGCGAACTTATGCTCTGAGTGGTCACATTTTGCTATCGTACTCTCAAGACACTTCAACAGTTACTCATCACAATTACTCACCACAGTTACTCATCATTGCTTACACAAAAATCTCAAGTTATTGTTGTTGGGGCTGGACCAGCGGGTATAACCCTGGCATTACTTTTGGCAAAACAGGGCATCATAGTCAAACTGGTTGAAGCCTCGCGTACCTTTCGCCGTACCTTTCGCGGTGAAGGACTAATGCCTAGTGGCTTAAACGCGCTAGAGCAAATGGGCTTCTCATCCATCCTCGATCGCATTCCTCACCGTCCGCTAGATGCCTGGAAATTCTTGATTGATGGTCGCTTACTCTTTCAGGTCAAGGAGCCGATTGAACTAGGAGGAAAGCCGTGTACATTAGTCTCCCAGCCTGCGCTGCTAGAAGCACTGGTGGAAGAGGCGATCGCCCTTCCAAATTTTGAGCTACTTCAGGGAACTCCCGTCCAGGAGTTAGTGCGGGAAGGTGAGAGAGTAAGTGGTGTAAGAGTGGGAGGCGATCGCACACTCACCGCTGATTTGGTAATCGGAACAGATGGGCGAAACTCACTTTTGCGCCAAAAAGCCAACCTACCCTTAGAACAACAGAGTAAAACCTTTGATATTCTCTGGTTTAAGCTGGCAGACAGTCCACAGTTTGAGGCTGAAAACGTCTTCTACTCCATCGTTCAGGGGCAACACGCCTTTGGGCTGTTCCGCAGTTCTGAAGGAAATCTTCAGGTAGGCTGGGCGCTACGAGACAAAACGAGTGACTGGAAACAGGTGAATTGGGCTGAGCAGTTGGCATCTGCTTCACCCCTCTGGTTGGCAAATCATTTTCGCACTCACGCTGACACTTTAGAACATCCTGTATTCCTATCCATCGTAGTGGGACATTGCCCTCGCTGGTCAGTTCCGGGGCTGCTGCTGCTGGGCGATGCGGCGCATCCGATGTCTCCGATTCGCGCTCAGGGAATCAATATGGCATTGCGAGATGTGATTGTTGCAGCAAATCATCTCATTTCTCCCTTACGGCAGGGGGAACAAGCGTCAATTGATAGGGCGATCGCTCAAGTGCAGGAGGAGCGATCGCCCGAAATCCTTCGGGTTCAGCAGCTTCAGGTAGAAGAAGCGGCTCAGGCAGACAAACTTAGCAACAGTGCCTTGCTGCGTTGGGGAGTGAGCCAATTTGCGCCACTGTTAAAATACCCTGTGCGCTGGTCGTGGCTTAGACGGCAGCGCCAATTGCGTCAGGGAATCGCACCCATTCAGCTAGACAACGTAAAATGAGAGTAGTTTAAGATCTGCGACTTCTTTGAGAAGTCGCAGATCTCAAGCCCCTAAGTCAGCAACACTGAGCTTAAGGTATTTGCTCACTCCTCCAACATCATGACTTATACAAAACCTCGATTTCTCAGTTTTGAAGAGTATCTGTCTTACGATGACGGCACAGATAACCTGTACGAACTATTTAATGGAGAACTGATTGAAGTGCCACCAGAGTCAGGAGAAAATGTTCAAATTGCTAATCGTCTTTTTCTTTGCTTTGCTCTATTGCTCGGCACCGATCGAATTCGAGGACATGGCTTAGAACTTGAAGTGAGAGGAGAACCCAAAAATCGTTATCCTGACCTAACCATCCTTCAGCCAGAACACGTCCAGCTACTCAAACAGCGAAACACAACTCGGCTCAGTATGGCTCCTCCTCTGTTAGTCGTTGAGGTTGTCAGCCCCGGAGAGTTGCAGCGAGACCGAGACTACATTGCTAAGCGAATGCAGTATCAAGATCGGGGCATTCCTGAATACTGGATTATTGATCCACAGCAGGAAACGATATTGGTTCTGGTACTCACTGATGCAGCTTACGTGGAAGCTAATACATTTAAAGGTGATGAGCGAGTGCGATCGCCTCAACTCGGTGAACTCACCATCACAGCAGCGCAAATCATTGCAGCAGGCTAAACGTTTCTACTTGGAGTTTCTGTCTCTGGCATGGGCGATCGCTCCCTTTTACCCCCTCATCCCTCTCTCTTCATCCCTCATCCTTCCCCCCTCACTTCCCCGATCCCCCGCTTACTTTCGCCTTATAGCCAAGCTGAATCAGAAATTGGGCAATTTTTTGAGCATGGTCGCCCTGAACTTCAATCTCATTGTCTTTCAGCGTTCCGCCTGCACCACACTGAGCTTTAAGCTGTTTCAGCAGAGCCGCTAGTGTTTCAGAATTAGACTGAAAGCCGCTGATCACCGTCACGGTTTTGCCCTTGCGTCCTTTACGAGAAGCCTGCACCTTCAGGTTTTGCTGATTCGGCGGGAGATCAGGCGTACCTCGCTCCATCGCAGCCGAGTTGTCTGGTGTACCAAATTCTGAGTAAACAATGCGATCCTTTCCTGAATTTTGTGAATTTGATGGTTTACCTTTAGAAGTCGCCATATCTCAAAACCCTCTTCTTGTAGAGACGATATTAAACCGCGTCTCCGTCAGATCATCCCTTACCCAAACCAATTATTAATTTCATCATCGCGTCTTTGCAGCAATCAAGCGTCCCTGAACTTGACCTTTTGGCCCTAACTTTAGTGACGAAGCCGAGGTCTGCGACTTCTTCGAGAAGTCGTAGACCTGAATCCTGATTTCTTTATCCTCCGGGATTTCTCTATAATGGGGGCTAATCCATTATTTTGAATTGGGTCTGTGACACGTACTCCTTTTTCTCCCAGCCAATCCCTCACCGATGCTCCTAGCATTGCAGAATCGACACAGCGGCCTGACAAACTGGGGCGATTTGGGCGGTTTGGCGGTAAATATGTGCCTGAAACCCTGATGCCCGCTCTGGCAGAGCTAGAAACTGCATTCTATCAATATCGGGAGCAGCCAGAGTTTCAGCAAGAATTGCAAGGGCTGATGCGCGACTATGTGGGGCGACCCAGCCCACTCTACTTTGCTGAGCGACTAACGCAGCACTACGCTCGACCCGATGGCACAGGCGCACAAATTTACTTGAAACGGGAAGACCTGAACCACACAGGCGCACACAAGATCAATAACGCTCTTGGTCAGGTGCTGTTGGCAAAGCGAATGGGTAAACAGCGGATTATTGCTGAGACGGGTGCAGGACAGCACGGCGTAGCAACCGCAACAGTTTGCGCCCGATTTGGGCTAACCTGCATCATTTACATGGGCGTTCACGATATGGAACGTCAGGCGCTGAATGTGTTTCGGATGCGCCTGATGGGGGCAGAGGTGCGCCCCGTCGCAGCCGGAACCGGAACGCTGAAAGATGCGACCTCAGAAGCGATTCGAGATTGGGTGACGAATGTAGAAACGACCCATTACATTTTGGGTTCTGTTGCTGGGCCGCATCCTTACCCAATGGTGGTGCGCGACTTTCAAGCTATCATCGGGCAGGAAACTAGAGTTCAATGTCAGGAGAAATGGGGTGGTCTGCCAGACATTCTCCTGGCCTGCATTGGCGGTGGTTCTAACGCAATGGGGTTGTTTAACGAGTTTGTGAATGAATCCAGCGTCCGAATGATTGGTGTAGAGGCGGCTGGCGAAGGCGTTGACACAGGCAGACACGCGGCAACGCTGACGCAGGGGCGAATTGGTGTGCTGCACGGGGCAATGAGCTATCTGTTGCAAGACCAGGATGGTCAGGTGGTTGAGCCTCATTCGATTAGTGCGGGGCTGGACTATCCTGGTGTCGGGCCAGAACACAGTTTCCTCAAAGATTCTGGACGGGCGGAATATTACAGCGTGACGGATCAGGAAGCAATGGATGGATTTCAGCAGCTTTCTCGTTTGGAAGGAATTATTCCGGCGCTAGAAACGGCTCACGCGATCGCCTATCTCAACTCGCTCTGCCCTCAACTCACGGGTAGCCCTCGCATCGTGATCAACTGCTCTGGAAGAGGCGACAAGGACGTACAAACCGCAGCCAAATTCCTGGATATGACCAGTTAGGCGATCGCCCCCACCTTAGAAGCCCGGAGCTGACCACAAGCCGCATCTGCCGCCAAGCCTCTCGATTGGCGAACGCTCACGGCAACGTGTTTTGCTTTTAGCGCCTCTACGAAACTCTGAATTCGTCTGGCATCCGGGCGCTGATAATCGACTTCCTGAATTGGGTTGTAGGGAATCAGGTTGACGTGACTCTGAAAACCTCGCAGATGTTCAGCTAACTCGTTCGCGTGTTCGGGGCGATCGTTCAACCCACCCAGCAAAATGTATTCAAAAGTGACGCGGCGGCCTGTAATCTGCACGTATTCGCGGCATTCTTCCAAAAGCGCTGTCAGCGGATAGCGGTGAGCACTGGGAATTAGCTGTTCTCGTAGGGTTTGGTTTGAAGCGTGTAGACTGACCGCCAGCGTCACCTGAAGCTGATGCTGCGCCAAACGGCGGATGTGTCCAGGAATGCCAACGGTTGAAAGGGTAATTGACCGCTGCCCAATTCCTACGTCTTCGTTGAGCGATCGCACACTGGCCAGCACGTTGTCTGTGTTTAACAGCGGCTCTCCCATGCCCATAAACACGATATTGCTGACGCGACGCTGAAAGTCTTCCTGCACAGTCAACACCTGATCGACAATTTCGTGCCGTTCCAGGTTGCGCGTAAAGCCCCCCTTGCCCGTCGCGCAAAAGTCGCAAGCCATTGGACAGCCGACCTGCGAAGAAACGCATACGGTCAGCCGCTTATCAGTGGGAATTCCTACGGTTTCAATGATTTGACCATCGGCTAAACGCAGCAAAAATTTCACTGTGCCGTCTGGTGCTTCCGACCGGAAATGCAGCGCCGATCGCCCCACTGGAACGTTTGCCAGGTCTGCCCGCCACTGTTTTGGAAACACGGAAATGTCGGCTAGCGATCGCCCCCCCTGCTGATAGAGCCACTGATATAACTGCTTTCCCCGGTAGGCAGGCTGCTGCTGCTGTTTCACCCACTCGGTTAGCTCTGCTAAAGAGGCTCCTAACAGCGGCGGAACTGGGGCGATCGCCAACTGAGGGGGAGTCGGGCGATCGCTTCCAGCAGACTGAACGGGATTAACAGAATCAACAGCAGACATAAATAGCCCTGGAATGATGAAGATCTCCATCTTAACGTGAGGGCGATCGCGCCATTTTTGCCGCATTTAGAAATTCAGGCATTATCGTTAGGGGTATTGCCAGGTCACTACTTTTTGTTTTCTCACTTTGTTTTCTCACGACTCATGCTGCTGCAAATCCCCCTCGTTGCCCAATTTGTCTCACCTGGACCAATCCTGTTTGAGTCCGGCCCGATTACCATTCGCTGGTATGGTTTGCTGATTGCAACTGCGGTGCTGATTGGCGTTAGCCTGTCAACCTATTTAGCAAAACGTCGGAACGTGAATCCTGACCTGTTGGGAGATTTGGCAATTTGGCTGGTGCTGGCTGCGATTCCCTGTGCGCGGCTGTATTACGTGCTGTTTCAGTGGCAGGAATATGCCCAAAACCCAGCAGAAATCATAGCCATTTGGAAAGGCGGCATTGCCATTCACGGTGCCATTCTGGGCGGCATCGTTGCGTCTCTGATCTTTGCCCGCTTGAATAAAGTTTCCTTCTGGCAGTTGGCTGACTTGGTTGCCCCATCGCTGATTTTGGGACAGGCGATCGGGCGCTGGGGCAACTTCTTTAACTCAGAGGCATTTGGTCGCCCTACCGACCTCCCCTGGAAACTCTACATTCCCCCGGCTCAGCGCCCTCCCGGTTACAGCACTACCGAATATTTTCACCCCACGTTTCTCTACGAGTCACTGTGGAATCTGGGAGTATTTGCAATTCTAATCTTTCTCTTTTTTAGCGGGCTAAAGAACCAGCCAAAACTCAAAACCGGAACGCTATTTCTGGTGTACTGGGTGTGCTACAGCCTGGGGCGATTTTGGATCGAAGGGCTGCGAATGGATAGCCTCATGCTTGGCCCACTGAGAATCGCTCAGATCGTCAGCCTGGTTGGGATTGCAGTAGGGTTAACAGGGTTAATTTGGCTTTATGGAGTGGGGCGATCGCTCCCCGATGTTGTTGTAGAAGATGCATCCGCAGTTCCAGCAAACCCTGAATCTTGAGCCTCATCAGACCTTATCCAACGCTAGAAAAAGAAAAACCCCGGAGGGTTAACTCCGGGGTTTTAATCAGGGTGCATCTACCATACCTCTATACCGATCGGAGGAGGGCAATCCGGAAACTCCACTCGGTTCGCCAATTCTTTGTGAAGTTCTCCAGAGAAGTAACCGTATTTTCCGATCTGTGCCAGTGTTCCCAATTCTTGAAAAAGAAAAACCCCAGAGGGTTAACTCCGGGGTTTTAATCAGGGTGCATCTACCATTCCTCTATACCGATCGGGCTAGTGCGATCCGGAGGGTTTAGTGAGTTTTATAGCTGTAGTCCTAATCTGAGTGACCACCATACCAGGAAAAAGAAAAACCCCAGAGGGTTAACTCCGGGGTTTTAATCAGGGTGCATCTACCACTCCTCTATACCGATCGAAGGGGGGCAATCCGGAGACTCGACTCAGGTTTACCTGTTCTTTGTAAAGCTCTCTAGAAAAGTGCCGTATTTTCCGATCTGTGTAGCCAGTGTTCCCAATTTTTGAAAAAGAAAAACCCCGGAGCGTTTAACGTTACTGGGGTTTAAGTCAGGTGCATCT
>JAAUQZ010000226.1 GCA_012033355.1 Leptolyngbyaceae cyanobacterium RM1_406_9
CCCCTAGCCAGAGCGCAACCATCAGCCGATCGCCCAATCTTGTGAAAACACTTGTTCTCAAACTACTCAGCAAGGCTGCGCCAGTTAACCCGCAAACCATGCTTAAAAGAGTCCAAACAGCAATAAAGTAGAGCATAACTGAATCTTCAATCGCTAAAGTTTGCTGGGCGACAAGCTCAAAATTCTTTATTTTAGTCAGATTTACGGTGAGAGCAAGTGACTCCTCCAATTTAAGAGAAGCTAAATAGCGAAATATTTACGTTGTCTTAATAAACTCAGTATCAGACGACATGATTTTAAAGAACACGTGAAGGTGGAACCGTTTCAACTAATTGTGACTCAGTTTTTATATATAGTGATCAAAAAGTGATCGCAAAAGTGAGGAGGTGTTCAGTGGATTTTACTTAAGCTTTGCAGGTCATTTTAGTTCAACACCATCTTCTCTTCATGTTGTTTACTGATTGCATAGCAACACTTAATAGTGCAGTTGGATGTAGTTCAGCGTAAGCGGCGGCGGTATCCCTCCAAAAGATGAAAGGTGTAAGTCTTGCTCCGGACAAGAGAGCAGTTCGTTGGTAGTAATTCTTGTCAAGGTCTGTTAAGAAATCGTAAGGAGTTCAAAATTTAAAGTTGCATTTTTAGGCACTATCTGGAGGCAAGTGAGTATTTGTAATGACTTTAATCAGTTCAGATGTACGACCTCCCGTAGAGCCAACGATTTCGATCGTGATTCCGGTTTACAATGGAGGAGAGAGTTTCCGTGAGTGCTTGGCGAATCTGGCTAAGTTTGTTCCTCCATCAACAGAAATCATTGTTGTCGTAGATGGCGGAACAGATGACTCTTGGCGCTTAGCTGAGGAGTCTGGAGCAAAGGTCATCAAGTTTCCAAGCGCAGGTGGCCCGGCACGAGCTAGAAATGCAGGAGCGCAGGTGGCTCAAAGTGACATTCTGTTTTTTATCGATGCCGATGTCACAATTGGATCTGATACCCTGAAGCAGGTGCGATCGCCTTCCAAACTCATCCTAATCTTACAGCGCTAATTGGTTCCTATGATGATGCCCCTGGCGCTCCTAATTTTCTGTCCCAATATAAGAATTTGTTTCACCATTACACTCACCAAACGGGATGTGAAGAAGCATCTACGTTCTGGGGTGCCTGTGGCGCAATCAAACGGGAAGTGTTCCTGGAAATTGGCGGATTTGATGAGGCGTATCGCTATCCCTCAATTGAGGACATTGAGCTAGGATATCGCCTTAAGCGCTCAGGGCATCAAATTCGGCTGTGCAAAGAGGTTCAGGTCAAACATTTGAAATGCTGGAAACCTGTTTCCTTATTGAAGGCTGAATTCTTTTATCGCGCTCTCCCCTGGACAGAACTGCTGTGGCGCGATCGCCAGTTCGTCAACGACTTAAACTTAAAAACTTCAAGTCGTGTCAGTCTGGTGCTAACCTACGGGCTGCTAGCTGCACTGGTATCAAGCGGGTGGTGGGCACCAGCCCTGATTTTTGCAGGTATCTTGAGCTTGTCTTTACTGCTGCTTAACTTTCCGGTCTATCAGTTTTTCCAACGCAAGCGAGGATTATGGTTTGCAGTGCAGACCATTCCCTGGCACTGGCTCTATTTTCTCTATAGCGGACTTGCTTTTGCGACTGGAACCATTCGCTACCACGTTCGTCAGTACAGAATTGCCAAAACCAGGTTTTCTCAAGTCTAAAGACATCCATTTTAGTGAGAGTCCATTTCTACTCACTCAGAATGGACACCTGTTAAAAGTTCCACAGTCGAAAATAGTCACACCTTAAAGGACACCTGGAGAAGAGTTAATGAGACGTTATCCTGTTGCAATTGTGGGCGCTGGCCCGGCTGGGTTGACTGCTGCCTATCAATTGGTCAAGCAAGGCATCCAATCCATCGTTCTAGAGAAGTCTGACAAAGTTGGCGGAATTTCCAGAACTGAAACCTATAAGGGCTACCGCTTTGACATCGGTGGACATCGTTTTTTTACTAAGGTGACTGAGGTTGAACAATTTTGGCACGAAATCCTGACACACGATTTCATTAAAGTTCCCCGTCTGTCACGAATTTACTACCAGAATAAGTTTTATAACTACCCGCTCTCTCTATTTAATGCACTCAGTAATCTGGGCGTTGTCACCAGTTTCATGATTTTGGTGAGTTACCTCAAGGCAAAGCTGAAGGCAAAGTTGCTGCCTAAAAAAGAACTAGAAACTTTTGAAGAGTGGGTAACTGACTGCTTTGGCTATCGGCTTTACCGCATCTTTTTCAAAACTTATACCGAGAAGGTGTGGGGCATTCCGTGCAACAAAATTCGGGCAGACTGGGCGGCTCAGCGAATTCAGGGGATGTCTCTGAAAAGAGCGGTAATCAATGCCATCTTTGGCAGCCAAAATGCAAAGAGTTTGATTAAAGAGTTTGACTATCCGCGCCTCGGACCAGGAATGATGTGGGAGCGCTGTCAAGAGATTCTAGACAGCAAAGATTCTCCGGTTGAACTCCATACTTCAGTCGTTCGGGTAGAGCGAGAGGGAACTCGGATTAAGAGCATTACAGCGCAGAAAGGCGATCAGACTTTTCAAATTGAGGCAGATCATTTCATCTCCAGTATGCCCGTCACCGCGTTGCTGCATCGGCTTGATCCGGCGCCGCCTGAGTATGTTTTGGAGGCTGCGAGAGGGCTAAAATATCGAGACTTTTTGATTGTGTCTCTGGTTATTAACCAGCCCAATCTGTTTCCAGACAACTGGATTTACATCCACAGTCCAGAGTTTAGAGTCGGTAGAATTCAAAATTTCAAGAATTGGAGTCCAGAAATGGTGCCCGATGCTAGCAAAACCTGCCTCGGCATGGAATATTTTTGCAGCGAAGGGGATGACCTTTGGGAAATGGCAGATGCCGATCTGATCAAGCTAGCAAGCCGTGAAGCGGTCAGTTTAGGGCTGGGAGTGAATGAGGGCGATGTGGAAGATGGAACGGTGATTCGTCAATACAAAGCCTATCCGGTTTATGACGGTGAATATCGTCAGCACTTACAGGTAATTCAAGATTATATGCAAACCTTTGAAAACCTGCAAACGGTGGGTCGCAACGGAATGCATCGCTACAACAATCAAGATCACTCAATGTTGACTGCAATGCTGGCAGCTAGAAATATCATGGGCGAAAAGCACGATTTGTGGAATGTTAACACAGAGCGGTCTTACCATGAGGAGTTTACAAAACAGCAGTGGTCAAGCGTTAAGGAGCCGGTTCAGGGAGGGCGATCGCCTATTGAAGCAACGGTTGGCAACTCCTAATTCAACCCAAGTGTAGACCTATCGGAGTGAGAAAATGAATCAGCCACTTTCTCAGGAACCGCAATCTGCTTCATCCTATCCGGTTGTTTCGATAATCATTCCGGTTTACAACGATGCGGAGCGGCTGAGGATTTGTTTGGAAGCGCTGGCAAATCAGACCTATCCTCAGTCGCAGTACGAAATTATTGTGATCGACAATGGCTCTGATGCAGTTGAACAGGTTGAGGCAGTGGTGGCTCAATATCCTAATGCGATCGCCACTCAAGAACTCAAACCTGGTTCCTACGCCGCCCGCAATCATGGACTAACCCTGACAAAGGGAGAAGTGATTGCTTTCACCGATGCAGACTGTGTTCCAGCAGTCGATTGGTTAGAGAAAGGGGTGCATCATTTACTCACTACTCCAAACTGTGGGCAAGTTGTAGGTAAGGTTGAAATTTTCTTTAAAAATCCCGATCGCCCCACTCCGGTAGAGCTATATGAAAGTGTTACGGCTTTTCCTCAAGAACGCCTGCTGCAACAGTTTCGAGGGGGCGCAACTGCTAATGTATTGACCTGGCGCAAGGTGATTGATCAAGTCGGAAACTTTAACGATCGCCTCAAGTCTAACGGAGATTTGGAGTGGGGCAAGCGGGTATTTTTGGCAGGATATCAGCAGGTTTATGCGGCGGATGTGCAGGTAGGGCACCCAGCGCGGCGATCGCTCAATGAACTGCACAAACGCACGGTTCGTCTATCTGGTGGCGTATATGACCTGTACATTCAGCAAGATGCTTCTTTTTGGGAGCGTAACAAAACCTTTGCCAGACTGCTGCTCAATGACTTGGTGCCACCCGTTAACTTTATTGTCAACACCTTCAAAAACCCCAAGCTCAATCGCTTGGGTTACAAGGTAAAGGTTTCACTGGTGTTCTTTTTCGTGCGATACATTAGCGCCTGGGAAAAAACACGGCTCAAGTTTGGTGGGGTGTCCGATCGCGGCTAACGTTTTGTTTGTTGAAATGATTCTGCAATCGCCAGATTCTATTTTGCAAGGCTTATGCTAACGATTCCACAAATACTGCATATGAATTGCTGCACACTATGAGAATTGCTGTTATCGTATGTCGATTTCCGGTTTTATCTGAAACCTTTATCCTCAATCAGATTACGGGATTAATTGAGCGGGGACACGAGGTTGATATTTACGCTGAAGGCTGGGGCGATCGCTCCAAAGTTCACCCTGATGTGGAAAAATATCGCCTTCTGGATCGAACCTATCTGCTAACCGAAGTTCCTACTAATTTAGTTTGGCGATTACTTAAGGGGCTTGGATTGTTTCTAGAAAACTTTTACAAGGCACCCCGATTTTTGCTGAAATCCCTAAACGTAGCTGACTATGGGTTACAGGCAGCAGGATTATGGTTGATGTATTCCGCTATTTCCCTAATCAATAAGCAGCCTTATGACCTGATTCACTGTCAGTTTGGCACTCAAGGCTATCGGGGAATGTTCTTTCGCAATGTTTTGCATCCCCAGCCTAAGCTGATTGTGACGTTTCGGGGACACGACATTAGCCGCTATGTGTTTGAGCATGGCGATCGCATTTACGATGAGTTGTTCAAAACGGCAGACTTTTTCCTGGCAAACTGTGAGTTCTTTCGGCAGCGGGCAATTCAGTTAGGCTGTGACCCAGATCGCATTGCGGTTCATCTCTCTGGCTTGGATTGCAGCAAGTTCACATTTACACCCCGTCGGCTGGAACCAGATAGCCCTGTGCGAATTGCGACGACAGGACGACTGGTTGAGAAGAAGGGAGTTGAGTACGCAATTCGGGCAGTAGCTCAGCAGGCTAAAACTCATCCCAACATCGAATATCAAATCATTGGCGATGGACCGCTCAAAGATTCCCTGCAAGCGCTCATTCAGGAACTCAATGCAGTTCCTTATATTAAGCTAGTAGGCTGGAAAAACGAGCAAGAAATTATTCAAATTCTCGAAAAAACTCATTTATTTATTGCGCCCAGCATCACGGCTCAAGATGGTAATCAGGATGCTCCGATCAATGTTTTGAAGGAAGCAATGGCGATGGGTTTACCCGTGATCAGCACCTTGCATGGGGGCATTCCAGAACTGGTCGAAGATAATATTTCTGGCTTTTTAGTCCCAGAACGCGATGTAGATGCATTATCTGAAAAACTTGGCTATTTGATTGAGCATCCCGATCGCTGGACGGAAATGGGACACGCCGGACGTGCTTTTGTCGAGCAACACTATGATATTCACGGGTTAAATGACCGATTGGTGCAACGCTATGAGCAACTATTGGGGAGGTGTGAGCTAGAGGGGCGATCGCCCTTTTCTTCAAGGATTCCAGCACCAGCGATCTTACACAAATAGTTCAACGTCATGATAATTCAATACCAGTAAAAAGGATCAACTTCCATGACTGAGCCAATGCTAACTGAACCAATGTCCACTAGAGCACCTTTAGATGAGCCGCTCGTTACTATAGTAGTCGTTCCTCGTGAACGCTTTAGCTATACGCAGGAGTCTTTAGAGAGTATCTATGAACACACGCAGTTACCCTTAAGTTAGTGTACGTAGATGGCAATTCACCGTCCAAAGTTAGTCAATATTTGCAGGCTCAGGCGCAAGCTAAAAATTTTCAAATCATTCGCACAGATTATTATCTCTACCCCAATCAGGCTAGAAATTTAGGACTAGCAAAGGTTGACACTCGCTATACCGTTTTTGTGGATAACGATGTAGTTGTCTCACCGGGTTGGCTCAACCACTTAGTGAACTGTGCCGAGGAAACTGGAGCAGGGGTGGTTGGGCCGCTAATGTGTCAAGACCTACCGCTGCATCACACGGTACACTTTGCGGGTGGCGAATCCCACGTTTGGGTTGACAAACGAGAGCGGCGGCGATTGCGGGAAAAAATGTATAAGCAAGGGCACCAGGTTGCTGATTTGCAGAGTCAGCTTCAGCGCCAGCAAACTGAGCTAGCTGAGTTTCACTGTGTTTTAGTCCGCACTTCGGTATTTGAGCAGTTAGGCAGTCTAGATGAGCAGATGTATAACACCAAAGAACATCTGGACTTTTGTATGAATGTCCGAGAAGCAGGGCTATCTGTTTACTTTGAACCTGCTTCAATCGTCACCTATGTGCCTGGTCCGCCGCTGGAGTGGAGTGATTTGCATTATTATATGCTGCGCTGGAGTGATGCCTGGACGCTGAATAGTTTGCATCGTCTGCGCGATAAGTGGAATTTGGTAGAGGATGGTTATTTCCAAACCAAATACAAAAAACTCGGCTGGCGACGCAAAATGACAATCGTTGCGCCTATTGTGTTACGAATGACATTAGGTTTGTACAGTCCCAAACTAGCTGCGGTTTTGATGTGGTTTGACCGAAGGCTGAATCGACTATTGACCGATCGCCATGCTCAGCGATCGCCCCAGTCTCAGCCCGAATCTCAATCTTCATCTGCTCCGGCTACACTGTTGAGAAGCTAATAGGAGAACGCTAATATTTCTGAGAATTGACGCAACCTATCTTGCAAAACTCCATGCCGCCTGAGATTGTTTACACTCCCGAAAGTTTGCTTAAGCGTCCGCATCTGTTAGCCCACCTGATGTGGCGAGATCTGCTTGCCTCGCGTGAGTTGGCCTGGCGGCTGATGGTGCGCGATATTAACGCCCAATATCGTCAGGCTTTTTTGGGAATCATCTGGGCATTTCTTCCTCCAATTGTGATGGCAGCAGGGTTCACCCTGGCTAAAGATGCAAATGTGATCACCGTGAGTGAAACCGATATTCCCTATCCTGCCTACGTCATGTTCAGCACAGCTCTGTGGCAAACCTTTGTAGAAGCGCTGAACGGGCCAATTCAAGCGGTGACGATCGCCAAACCGATGCTGGCACGAGTCAACTTTCCTAGAGAAGCGCTGATTTTAGCTAAGTTAGGCGAAGTTGGCTTTAACTTTGGAGTTAAGCTAATCCTGATCGTCGCTTTGTTTCTCTGGTTTCAGGTGCCCGTCAGTTGGATGGTGATTTTAACTCCGGTAGCGCTGATTCACCTGATCTTACTGGGAACGCTGCTCGGAATTTTACTGGCTCCTCTGGGCGTACTGTACCAGGACGTTTCCAAAGGACTCACCATGCTAACTGGATTTTGGTTATTTATTACACCAGTGGTTTATCCTATTCCTAAAGAAGGGATATTTGGGCTGCTGGTCAGGCTTAACCCAGTGACCCCACTACTGGTGACAACACGAGAACTTGCGACTACAGGGGTTATTTCAGATGCCGGGAGTTTTTGGCTGGTCAGCGCTCTCACTCTGTTGGGGCTGATATTTACCTGGGTGATGTTTCGTCTGGCAATGCCGTATGTGATTGAGAGGGTGAGTTCATAATGGCGGTTGGAATTACTCAGCAAACCGTGCCCACCTCTTCTCAGCAGGATGATGCGGTGATTGTGGTAGATCAGGTTTCCAAAAAGTTTTGTCGAGATTTGAGGCGATCGCTCTTCTACGGCATTCAAGACATTGCGGCTGACTTGGGCGGCTGGCGACGAAAGAGTGAGTTTTTGCGTCAAGATGAGTTTTGGGCACTGCAAAACGTGAGTTTTCGGCTGCACCGGGGAGAGGCGCTGGGCTTAGTCGGCACCAACGGCGCAGGTAAAAGTACGCTATTGCGAATTATCAGCGGCCTGATCAAGCCTGACACGGGCTGCGTTCGGATTCGGGGTCGTCTTGCGCCCCTGATTGCTTTGGGAGCAGGCTTCAACCCAATTCTGACAGGGCGAGAAAACATCTATGCCAATATGTCTATTTTGGGGGTGTCTACCCAGGAAATTAAAAAGCGATTTGACCAGGTGGTTGAGTTTGCCGAAATTTGGGAGGCGATCGACGCTCCAGTGCAAACCTACAGTTCGGGTATGGCAGCCCGATTGGGCTTTGCCTGCGCCATTTACACCGAACCTGAGATTTTGTTAATTGATGAGGTGCTAGCGGTTGGAGATGCCCGCTTCAAAGCAAAATGCTACCGTCGCTTGTATGAGCTGCGAAAAAAAGGGACCTCTTTCATTTTAGTTAACCACAATCCCCAGGCTATTCTAAACACCTGCGACAGCGCAATTTACCTTTCCCAGGGAAAACTGGTTGCATCCAGCGATGCAGAAACAATCATTTCCCAGTATGAAGAAGACTTGTTTTTAAACGGTGCGGAACGCTATCCCTGCAAGCTTGATCTGCCGCCAAAACCGCCTGAGGAAAGTCTAGGATTGGATGTTACCTCACTCTTCTTTCGCGGAACTCAATCAGAAATCTTAGAATCCTTAAGGTCAGGTCAAGCCTTAAGTTTTTGTGTGGTTTGTCAGGCGCGACAGGCATTTTCGGGAATTACACTACACCTGAGCATTTCCAAAATTGGTGGAGAAGATAGCGTAGGAACAATCTTGTATTTGAGTGGTGATAACGACAATATCTTTTTTGATATGCCTGCTGGAAGCCACGAAATTCAGCTTCAACTGCCCTATCTGGGCTTGGAACCAGGCGCATACACGATGAAGGTCAAGCTTAAAAAAGATTCCATTTACTCATTTGATGTGGTTGAGTCCTTTCGCTTTACCGTTACAGCAGACGGCAAAATGAGCAAATGTAGGTTCTATCAGCCCCGGTCTTGGCAGCTTGTCAGTTCACCCCTTCAATCATGACTACTCCTCTGCTTAGTGTAATCATTCCCACTCACAATCGTCCGCATCTGTTGCCCCGTGCCGTTCAGAGTGCGCTAGAGCAGACGTTTGCAGATTTAGAAGTGATTGTCGTGGATGATGCTTCAACGGAACCTGTGCAGCTACCCGACCAGCCGCGTCTACGGGTCATTCGTCTTGACCCAGGACGAGGTGGGGCCGCAGCCCGAAACGCGGGCACTGAAGCTGCACAAGGGCACTGGGTAACTTATTTAGATGATGATGACTACTGGCTCCCCCATATGGCTGAGGTGTCGATGGCGGCGATCGCCCAGTCTTCTCTGACTCCTCCCATTGCCGTCATTTCGGGCATAGAAGTCGTCAAAGCGAACGGAGAAATTTCCCACAAGCGAGTGCCGCCGCCCCTGCGGATGAAAGGGTGTAGCTTCTCACTTGAAGATCTTGAACCCGGACATTCCTACTTAACGAAACAAACATTAGTGGTCGAGCGATCTACCATTCAGCAAATTGGAGGATGGGATGAGTCATTCCGTTCCCGCGTCCATTCTGAACTGTTTTTGCGGCTCAACCCAGTTTGCACCATTATTGGCATTCCTGATGTCACCTAT
>JAAUQZ010000227.1 GCA_012033355.1 Leptolyngbyaceae cyanobacterium RM1_406_9
TTTATTTAAGGTCCCCAATTTTAGGGAGGCGGCTCAGCCGCCCCTCAAAAAATTGGGACTTTATTGTTTATGCAAGTCGTTAGTTATTTGATTTGATTTGTTCATTCGCCAGGTGTGACCTGCTAATCACCAATCACCAATAACACGATGTGCAACTATAGCGGTAGCCATATGGATTAGGATCGTGGATCAAATAACCTGTAAAACCAGAATCTCTGTAGGGACATGGCAATGCCATGTCCCTACACGGGAGAATTACACATTAATAAATCCGCAATCCTTAGGACATTTTGGTGGACAAGATATCTATCCTGCCCACCAAAACCTTCAAGAAGTTAGACATTGCAACGCAGCAGTGCAGAATGATGCAGCAGCAGTGCGGAACGACTGAGTAGCAGTGCAGAATGACGCAGCAGCCGTAGGTAGGCAGAGGGCGATCGCCCATGCCCATTGCACTAGATTCAGCAAACTTACTCCTTTCCCACCAAAAGATCAGGGAAGCGGGGGCGCATCCCTGATCTTTTGTGCCTAATCTTTAACCGGGAAGGGAGTAGGATCATGGATTAAATAACCTGTGGGGTAGGTGTCTCACCCGCCCGGACGGCAAGATGCCCATCCCACAAAATGTACAGTTTGTTTAATTCACGACCCTTAGATAGGCACGCCTCGTTTCGGGTTGCCAAGCTCCAGCTAGTGAATGTAAGCGATCGTCACCCCAGACCCTCCGTCGGTGCGCTCTGCCAGTTCATAGCGAGAAACTTGGGGATGCTGTTTGAGAAATTTGTGAACTCCCTGGCGCAGTTTTCCGGTGCCGTGACCGTGAATGATCCAGATGGCTCCGGGTTCCGCAGAGGCGATCGCCCGTTCCAGCACAACCTCTGCATCGGCAACGCGGCTGCCGCGAATGTCAATCGTGTTGCGAGAGGTGCGAATCGTCGGGGCAGGGTCAGTCGGAGGCGGGGGGGGCAGTTCGGGGGCAGGCTTAGGCTTAGCCGGAAGTTCTGCTTTTTCGCCGTCGAGTGATTCCACATCGGCCAGCGAAACGGTCATTTTCATTAGCCCAAACCGAACGCTGAGGTCGCCATCCTCGTCAGGATTAATGAGAACCTCAGCGGTTTGTCCAAGACGAGGAATGCGGACGCGATCGCCCACCTGCGGCCGAAAACCCGGTTTTGGTTTAGGAGGCTGCCGGGACGGTAGCTGCTGCTGAGCAATTTGATTTAGCGATTCGGTCGCCTGCTGAGCCGCTTGAGCGGTCGCTGAACCCCGCTGAAGCTGCCGAATTACCTGAGCGATCTCTGCTTTTGCTTGGGCAATTGCATCCTGCACGGACTGTTCTTGCTGCTGCTGAAGGTGACGCTCTCGCTCTTTGAGCAACGCCGCCTTGCGCGACACTTCCTCGTGCAGCCGTTCTGCCTGCCGCAAAAGCTGGGCCGTTTCCTCTGCCTTTTGCTCTTGCTGTCGCCGCTGCGCCTCCAGTCCGGCAATCACCTGATTTACATCTTCCGAGGCCTGTAGCCCTACCTGTCCCTGAGCCTGCTCGATAATTTCCGGTTTGAGCCCGAGGCGACGGGCGATCGCCAGCGCATTTGAGCGACCGGGAATGCCCCACAGCAGGCGATAGGTCGGGGATAACGACACGTCATCAAACTCAACCGATGCATTCTCAAAGCGATCGTCCTGATATTTCAACGCTTTTAGTTCGCCAAAGTGAGTCGTCGCCACCGTTAACTGAGTATGGTCTGCCAAGTAGCACAGGAGGGCGATCGCCAGCGCACTGCCTTCGGAGGGGTCGGTTCCAGCTCCTACTTCGTCCAGCAAGACGAGAGAGGAAGGGGCTAGGGGTTGAGGAGAGGAATTGTTTTCTTGCTCTTCTACTTCCGATTCCGGAGCACTCCCTGAATCCTGCGTGTCAGCAGCATCCTCCGGCTGTTCCTCTAGCCCCCAGCCCTTAGCCCCTAGCCCCTCTCCTTCTCCAATCGCTTCCAAAATTCGACTGATTCGCCGAATGTGTCCAGAGAAGGTAGAAAGGCTCTGTTCCAGGGATTGTTCGTCGCCAATGTCAGCAAGAACGTAGTCAAACCAGGGGAGTTCTACGGGTTCGCGAGCGGGGACAAACAAACCCGCTTTTGCCATGAGAACGGCAAGTCCCAGGGTTTTGAGGGTGACAGTTTTGCCGCCTGTATTGGGACCCGTGATTGCAACGACGCGAATCTGCGACTGAATCAGCAGGTCAATGGGAACGACGGGCGTGCCCTGTTCATGTTGGTTTTGCCAGACGAGAAGGGGATGGCGCAGTTGCCGCAAGGTGATTCTTTCGCCTGCGCTGCGGTCGATAAAGCGAGGCGGGTTTGCACCCAGCCAGAGGGAATAGCGGGCGCGAGCGGTTGCCAGATCTAGAGCAGTGGCGATCGCCAGCAGCCTCTCCAAGTCGGGCTTTACTTCAGCCACCCGTTCCGTCAGGACGCGGCGCACTGCCTCTTCTTCAACCTGCTCTTGACGGGTTAACTGCCGCAGTTGGTTGCCCAAGTTGACTATAGAATTTGGCTCGACGTAAAGCGTCAAACCGCTGGAAGAAGTATCGTGAACAATGCCCGGAATTGCATCCTTTTGAGGGGCTTTCACTGGAATCACAAAGCGATCGCCCCGTTGGGTAATCAGCGGCTCCTGCACGGCGTTGGACTGGCGCTGAAGAATCCGCTGTAGCACCTGATGAATGCGATCGCGCACCTGCCGAAGCTGTTCTCGAATGCCGCCCAGTTTAGGACTGGCTCGGTCGGCAACCTTTCCCCGGTCGTCAATGCAGCGATGAATTTCTTGCTCTAGCTCCGGGTAGGTTCGCAGGTCTGACACTAGCTCCGTCAAAACGGGCAGGTCGGGCTGACTGTCGATGGTGCGGCGAAGCTGTCTTGCACCAGAGAGGGTAGTGGCGATTGCCAGCAGTTCATCTCCTGCCAAAATGCCCTGAAGCTGCGATCGCTCCAGCGCTTCCCCAATGTCTCGAATGCCGTCAAACTTCAAGCCTGATGGTAAATTCTGCTCAATTTGATAAATTTCCTGAGTCTGCGCGAGTAAACCTAAACTCTCCAATAACGCCGCTGGAATCTGTAGGTGACGTGCTGCGGTTGCCCCTAGCTTGGTCGCCGCAAAGGTTGCCAAGTGTTGACAGAGGCGTGACCATTCCAGCAGTTCTAAAGTTTCAGCTTGAATCAAACCCCCGATCCCCGATTTTGCTTATCTTAAACTTTACTTACGAAATTTGTCTGCCTTTCCTGATTCTAGTCAAACCTCCGGATGACTACAATATTGGGTAACAAGAATAACAATGTTGGTAAAAATGGATCTAAAAAATTCAGTAATCGCGCTGACTGCGGCAACCCTCACCACACTGGCAACTGCCGAAGTGAGTCCAGCGATTGTGACCGCAACCAGCAACCCCAACAGCCGTTTAGCGGCAGCGGGAGCCTACAGTGGAGTTGCTCGACTTTCCCTCACTAATACCCTCGGCGCATCCACTTCTTGTACAGGTTCCTTGCTACAAGGCGGGCTTCACATCCTCACGGCGGCTCACTGTCTCACAGATGAACGGGGCGATCGCAACATCGTCAGCACCACTGTTAGCTTTGTCGAGCTACCCAACGCATTTAGCGTTGCAAATAATGGGTACTTCATCTTTCCACGCTGGCAGGGCGACTTCTTTCGCGGCGACGACCTTGCCATTCTCAGACTGACTCGACGGGTGACAGGCGTAGAACAATACGGTATTTATCGAGATACCGATGAGATTGGGCAAGTTTTTACTAAAGTAGGATACGGCAGAATTGGCACAGGCAGCGAAGGCGATAGAGTCGATTTATACGGCAGGGGCAAGCTGTTTGGGCTAAACCGCTTTGATGCCCGCGCCGAAGATTTTCCTGATCTGATTTACAACCCAATATCTAGAACCCAACTCCTGTTTGACTTCGATAATGGCAGAGCAGACAACAACTTCTTTCCAGACAGCGATCTGGTTTGGGCAGTCGTGAGGTAAACACGGCTCCGGGCGATTCGGGTAGCCCAGCTTTCATTAATGGTTTGATTGCCGGAATCACAACCTATGGAGAGAGAGGAACTGGAGCTACAGACATTGATGGCGTAGTTAACTCCAGCTTTGGTGAGTACTCCAGTGAAACGCGGGTTTCCTCCTACCAGCGCTATATTGATCGCGTTCTCGCCGGAAACGCTGGCCCGTCTTACATTCCTTCCCCTCGAACGCTGACCTCTGCCAACTCAGAAGCTTCAGGAGTTTCACTAGCAACTTTGGCAGATCCGCTCAGCCCAGATCTTTCAAACACAGATAGCACCGCCACCGTTCCCGAACCGTCTTCTCTCATGGGTTTACTTGCAGCCATTGTTTCGGGCGCGATGTACTGGAAACGCAAATCGCTCCCTGAAAACCAATTACCGTAGGCTTGAAAATAACTGTTATTTAAAATCCTTACCTCTTCAAAACTGTAGCGTTCCTAAATGATTTGTGAAAGTGCCTGCCCGCTGGGCGGGCACTTTCACAAATTGTCTTTTTCACAAATCAAATAGGATTGCCATATCGAAAAGTAAACCTTAACTTGCACCTAATGCAAGCCTGCTAAGTTGGTGTGGAATTTGCTGCTCGAGGGTTTGCGTCGTAGAAGAACTTACGAGAACGCAACTTATTTATCCACTATAGAGATAAATTATGTTGAAGAAACTGGTTACCTGTGGAGCGATCGCAGCTACAGCTACATTAATTACCTTAATGAATGCTGGCATGGGAAGGGCGATCGTCGTCGTCAGCACCCCTAGCGATAGCGTGGTCAGGTATGGGTCCTATAGTGGCGTTGCTCGGATAGCGAGCCGAAGAACATCTGGAGATCTCTACACCTGCACAGGTTCACTTTTGCCAGGCGGCTTACATATTCTCACCGCTGCTCACTGCGTTACGGATGAGCGGGGAAATCGGAATGCTATCCGCACTGGTGTACGCTTTGTTGAACGATCTGGTACCTTCGCTGTTGCAAGCGACGGATATTATATTTATTCAAGCTGGAGAGGTAACTTTGCCAGGGGCAATGACCTTGCTGTCCTACGGTTGACTCGGCGGGTAAGTGGAGTGCAGCAATACAATATCTATCGCGGGGCTAGCGAGGTCGGACGAACCTTTATAAAAGTTGGATACGGAGAAATTGGTATTGGCAATTTGGGAGCAAGACCCGACTTATATGGAAAAGGCAAGCTGATTGGACTAAATCGCTTTGACGGACGGGGTGAAGATTTTGTTGTACAAGGCAAACCCTTGCCGGGTCGCCAACTGCTGTTTGACTTCGACAATGGCACTTTCCAAAATAACTTCTTCATTGGTAGTGACTTAGGATGGGGATACAGAGAAATCAATGTTGCTCCAGGTGATTCGGGTAGCCCCTCCTTCATCAATAACCAAATTGCTGGAGTAACAAGCTACAGAGCAACGTTTTTTTCTATCACCGATGTTGATAATATTCTCAACTCCAGCTTTGGTGAATATGCTAGCGAAACCCGCGTGTCTTTTTTTCAAAGCTTCATTACTGAGGCAGTCAGGGGAAGGTATCGTTCGGCAGTTATTCCCGCCATCCAAAGTTCCGTCGCTACAACAAGATCTCTTGATCTAGCCACAAATAATCAAACCGCTCTAGTTGGCGTTTCTTCAACAGAGTCCTCTACTACTGTTCCAGAACCATCCTCAGCTCTAGCATTGGTGGCTGGGGCGTTAAGTGTAGGGGTGCTTTTGCGGCAAAGACAGACTGGTGCCTCCTGTAGGGGCGAACGGTCGTTCGCCCCTACGAGAATTCATCCCTTCAATCAGCAATGCTAAAACTTTAGTCAAACCATCCTAGAGCTTCAGCAAATTTAAGGAGGCTTGTGCTTATTGTCTAATGTTTGACCTTCTGGGCTACAAATTTGACCTTCTAGACTACAAATTTGACTCCCTGAGTTACAAACTTGACCTTCCGGACTACAAATTTGACCTTCTAGACTACAAAGTTACCTATCTGAGATGCAAGCTTGAACGTCGAAGATAGAATTGGGCAGCATTAGACTTTACACTGGGTGTAGGTTTATTTCAACAAATTCAGATTCACCCTTACCGACCTCCAAGTATTCGTATTCTATGGTTACTACCCCTCCTGCCAAAGGCTCATCTGCTCAATATGAAGTCACGGATGCCGAACAAAAAGTAGAAGCTCTGGTAGAGGAGCAGCGCATTCCCGATGTTGAGATTAACCTGGAATTTCTCTACACCAGAGACATCGAGTTTCGCCAGGAAACAATTTACTTCATTGTGGTAGATCGCTTCTACGACGGTGATCCAAATAACAGTGAGGGACCGAATCCAGAACTATATGACCCTAACCGCCAGGACTGGGGTAAATACTGGGGTGGGGACTTGCAGGGTGTAATTGACAAGCTCGATTACTTGAAACAAATGGGCGTGACGGCGATCTGGCTCACGCCTTTATTTGAGCAAATTGAGGATCTGTTTATTGAAAGTGCCGCGATTCACGGCTATTGGACAAAGGACTTTAAGCGCATCAACCCTCGCTTCATAGGCAAGGATGAAGAGCCTTCGCTAAACAAAACTCAGGATGAGCGGAACACCGTCTTTGACCGCCTAGTTACTGAAATGCATCAGCGCGATATGAAACTGGTGCTAGATATTGTTTGTAACCACAGTAGCCCTGATATCAGCGGTGTGAAGGGTGAACTTTATGATGATGGTGTGAAAATCGCTGACTTCTACGACGATAAAAACAATTGGTATCACCATTACGGCGAAGTAACCGACTGGGAAAGTGAGTGGCAAGTGCAAAACTGTGAGCTTTCCGGTTTGGCCACGTTTAACGAAAACAATACCGATTACCGCAACTATATTAAGTCTGCGATCAAACAGTGGCTCGATCGAGGCGTGGATGCGCTGCGAGTTGATACGGTAAAACATATGCCAATCTGGTTTTGGCAAGAGTTTAACGCCGACATTCAGGCACACAAACCTGACATATTCACCTTTGGTGAGTGGATTTATAGCCATCCATCCGATGATCGCTCTGTCGAGTTTGCCAACCACTCTGGAATGAGTATGTTGGACTTTGGGCTGTGTGTAGCGATTCGGGCGGCATTAGCGCAGGGGGCAGAGGATGGCTTTCATGTAATTCAAAATATTTTTGACCTGGATCACCACTACAGCGGCGCAAATGAACTAATTACGTTCATTGATAATCACGATATGCCTCGATTTCAGTCGCTCAATCCAGATCCGGAGATGCTGAAGGTGCGATCGCCCTGGTCATGACCGCACGTGGCATTCCCTGCATCTACTACGGCACCGAACAATATCTGCACGACGACACCGACGGTGGCAACGATCCCTACAATCGCCCAATGATGCAGTCGTGGGATACGGACACCGACCTGTATCGCACGCTTCGTCTACTCTCTGGGCTGCGGCGGCTCAACCCTGCCGTGTCACTGGGGGGGCACTGGCAAAAATATCTCACCCCCGATGTCTACTGCTATGTGCGGCGTTACCGAGATTCCTACTGCTTTGTAGCACTCAATCGTGGCGAGGCGGTGACATTGGAAGAAGTTGACACGGAGTTACCTGACGGTGAACATACTTGCGTCTTAACCCGCTGCAAATATGAAGCAAAAGATGGCAAGATACATGGACTAGAGCTCCCGGCACGAGGTGTAATTGTAATGAGTCATGTGGGAGAACGGATCAAAGCTCAAACCATTGTGCGGGCACAGCTAAATGGGGTGCAAACCCAACCCGGTGAAATCGTGGTTGTCACAGGCAACTGTCCGGAGTTGGGTAATTGGGATATCGCTAAGGCTTATCCGCTGGAGTATATCAATACCAACACCTGGTTTGGTGAGATTCCTTTTGACGAAAGTGCTGGAAAGCTGATCAACTACAAATATGCCATGTGGCGGCAAGGGCAATCTCCGCTACGCGAAAATTTGGTGACACGTCACTGGGTCATTGCCAGTGAAGGCACCGTCAAGTGGCGTGATACTTGGGCATCTGGGCGCGAATCGTAATTTGACTAATAGGGTGAGTGGGTAGAAAGTTATGAAATAGAAGCGATCGCAGAGATATTAGAAACTCGATTTGGAGAAGGGGCGCGTGAACTAATCTAGGAATTGACACGCGATATAGAGATCGCTGTTTTAAAGGAGTGGTTAAGGCAAGCGATCGCAGTCCCCTCATTGGCGGCATTCGAGCAAATTTTGAGGGAAACTCAGAGAAACTTTGAGTAAAAAGGATAATTCCCAAATTGTCTTCTAAAGGATAAACTTCTCAATCGCCACCGCCGCCCCATCTGCTTCAACGCTAGGAGCAACCCAGTTGGCAAAGGTTTGCACCTCAGCGGGAGCATTGCCCATTGCCACACCCACTCCGGCATACTCCAGCATTTCGACATCATTGAAGTTATCACCGACAGTCATCACATTTTGGGATTGCAGTCCCAACATTTCTTCTGCCAAATAACGAACTGCTATGCCTTTATTAACCAAAGGATTGGCCACTTCAAAAAAAGTGGCAACGGATTTCGTAAAGTAAAGCTCAGCGGGAGTGTATCGCTGTCGTAGGGAGGTAAGCAACTGGTCAATCAGGTCGGTATTGTCGCTCAGTGCCAGAATTTTAGTCGGTTCACGGTCTAGCACCTGACGCAGATCGCCAACCGGAATCGGCACCACGCCCGATCGCTCTGCATACGCTTCGGTTTCTGAGGTGATTTCTCGCACGTAAAGCTGATCGTCGATGTAAAAGTGAATTGAGAGAAACTGTTTCAACTGGGTTTGCTCAAAGTAGTCCAGCATTTGATGGGCCGTCTGACGCGACACCGGGTAGTGACGATACACCTTTTCATCTACCGGGCTTTTAATGAATGCGCCCTGATAAGCCAGCAGCGGCAGGCTAGAGCCAACTTCCTGATAAAACCGCAGGGCAGACTGATACATCCTGCCAGTGGCGATCGCCACCTGCACCCCTTTTGCCTGGGCCGCCCGAATTGCCTGTTTCACCGCTGGGCGAATGTGATTGGACTCGCCTGCAATCGTGCCGTCAATGTCTAGAACTAAAAGCTGAATCTGACCCACCTCGCTGCTAGAAGCGATCGCTAACCTGTCCTGCTGCATCCTGGTTTGGTTCAACTCAGCAATTCTCACTTTACAAGGATTTACGCCCTCCTCTAGCAAACACAAAGATTCAGATGAATACAGTGTTACGCCTTTACGCCTTAATTAGGGCGCGTATCGCGATAAACCACAGGTAGGGGCGAACGGGCTGACATATAGCTGTAGTCAGCTAGGTGAGGACAAGGAGATTTTAGTAGCGCGGCTCCGCCGCGCTACTAAAATCTCCCAATTAATATGGCTACCGCTATAGCTATACTCCTACAGGTTAGACTAGTGTGATGTTTTGATCTCCTGGCATGAAGGGTTGCGGGTTCAGATTCAGCAGTTAAGCCGCTTGGATTGGCACTATGTTGGGCTGGCAGCGGTGCTGCTGCTAGGGACAGTTCTACTGAT
>JAAUQZ010000228.1 GCA_012033355.1 Leptolyngbyaceae cyanobacterium RM1_406_9
AGCCTCAAAGTCCCTCTCCCAAGCTTGGGAGAGGGATTTAGGGTGAGGGCGGATCGGATGCACAATAAACCTATTTTCGATCTACTGAGGCTGATTTTTTGGACAATTTTCAGGAATTTGGCTGACTCAATCCGTAGATCAAGAAGCATCTTCTAGGGTGATCTTTGGGGTGACTTTTTGAGATGACCTGGTGATTTAGGTGTCTGCTTCAAAGATTACCAATTTCAAAATTGGCAACCGTCAGTTAGTAGTGGGGCGATCGCCCGCATAATCTTGAGATAAGCCTACTGTCAAAAACTCTGTCAAAAACTGTTCTCGTCCTCATCGCTTTGGTGTGATCTGAGCTCCATGTCATCAATCTACTGTAGTCAAAGTCATGAGAATCCACCGGGTAGTCGGTTTTGCCGACTGTGTGGCGAGAAGCTTGCGATCAACACCCAGGAACTTTACCCCGGACTGGCAGAAGCAACAGACACCACAATTGGTTTGCGCTATCGAATTAAGCGGCAATTAGGTCATGGTGGCTTTGGTCGGACTTATCTAGCAGAAGACCTGAATCGGTTTAATGAACCCTGTGTGCTAAAGGAATTTGCTCCACAGGTTCATGGAACCTATGCCTTGCAAAAAGCAGAGGAATTATTTGAACGGGAAGCAGGCGTACTTTACAAACTTCAGCATCCGCAGATTCCGCGCTTTCGGGAATTGTTTCGGGCAGATTTTGAGAAACAGGCGCACCTGTTTCTGGTTCAGGATTACGTTGAAGGGCAAACCTATCGGCAGCTTTTAGAAGCGCGTAAGCTTCAGGGCATGGGCTTTGCTGAGCCGGAAGTGATGCAGTTTCTGATTCAGCTTTTGCCTGTGTTGCAGTATATTCACCGTGCGGGCGTAATTCACCGGGACATTTCACCCGACAACTTGATTTTGCGCTACAGCGATCAGTTGCCTGTGCTGATTGATTTTGGCGGCGTAAAGCAGGTGGCAGCAGCGGTTTCGCAGTACGTGCAGGAGAATGGGCAGGCACAAGGACAAATCGCCGCTCCCGAAACCCGACTGGGCAAAATCGGCTACGCTCCCGAAGAACAAATGCAGCTTGGCAGAGCCTATCCTCACAGCGATTTGTATGCGCTGGCAGTGACCGCATTAGTGCTGTTAACGGGCAAAGAACCACAGGAATTTTTGGGCAGATCGCCGCGCCGCAACTGGGGAGAGGAGCTAAACCTCAGCCCGACGCTGAGTGCGGTGCTAGAGCGGATGCGATCGCCTCGCCCCACCGATCGCTACCCGTCTGCCGAAGAAGTCATGCAGGCGCTTGGAATAGTTCCCGTTGACCTGGGCTATGTTCAAACCCAGCCGCCCCCAAGCTACATTCCCCCTCGTCTCTCTGATCCTGAAACTCAGGGAACAGTGGCGATCGCCGCCCCCCACCCCCGCCCCTCATGCTTCTCCCCCCTTATTCTCCCCCTCAGCGCAGCTTTGGCTTTGGCAAACTGCTGCTGCTGCTGGTTCTGATTTCAGGTTCCGCTGGAGCGGGCTGGTGGGCAACCACAAACTGGCTAATGCCCGAACAGGCAGCCGAACCGCCCCTGGAAGAAGCTGTTGAACCCGGTTCCGATGAGTCTCCCCGCTTTTCTGAAGCAGAGCAAGCCCGCAAAGCAGAACTCCAGGCACGGCGGGAGGAATTGGGCATTCCTTACCAGTTTTACATCAACCTGGCCAATGCAACCTTTTACGAGCGCTACCCAGACCAACGCGATCGCACCCTCACCGATGGAGCGGAAGATGAAGAATGGCGATCGCGCTGGGATGCGATCGCGGCGGAATGGCTAGACCTTTTAGAAGCCAACCTTAGCCCAGAGTCCCGCAGACAGTTGGGCAGCTATGACGAGGGCGATCGCGAACAGTGGAAACAACAGGCAAACCAGCTTTATGTCGGCAGTCGATCGCTCTATGACCTGGCAGATGCAGAATTTTTCCGCCTGTTTCCACAAGCCAAAGACTTCATCGACCAGCCAATTGGTCAGGTCTGGCAGGGAATTGTATTTGACCGCCTGAAAGCCTTGCAAGACGGCTCAATGTTGGAGCAGGTGCAGTTTGACACGGGCACCTACGACAAGCAGCTAGAAGGACAGCTAGAGCCTGGAGAAGGTCGAGTCTACACCGCCAACCTCTCAGAAGGGCAAATTCTGCGCTTGAGTCTAGACGCGCCCGCTGACGCTACCCAGCTTTCGGTTTACCTGCCTCGCCCCACGTCTGATCTGCCCGCTTTGCTAGAAGACTCTACAGACACCACCTGGTCAGGCAATCTGCCCCAATCGGGCTTTTATGAAGTCGTAGTGGTCTCAACTGCCTCAGAACCGATCGACTACCAGCTTGAACTGACGGTCGATAACGTCACCTCATCCCCCGTAGAACCAGAGGAACCGGAAGCCCCAGAAGCCAAGAACTAGCCCTACAGCTACACCTCCATAGCTGCCCTATAAGCTACCTGTGTCTCGAACCTATGTCTTTACTAGAGCATTCGCTGGAAAATTATGAAGATAGGCTATTTGAATTAGAAACGGCTGATCCGCTGCCGACAGTCGAGCAGGTTTTGGATGTCTTGACGGCACGGGATGTAGTTCATGCGTTGCTGTGCGATCGCACCAGAGATGTGATTCGTCGTCCAGCGGTGCTCACTTACCTCGATCGCCGTTTGAAGAAGCAATCTGAGAAAATTACCCGGGTCGCGGATCTGTCCGATCTGCGAACCAGCTTTCACCCCACAGCCGAAGCCTGGTGGTGGTTTTTTGAAGCTCCCGTACCCGTTTACTGGTGGGATCGCTTCGATCGCCTGTGGAATGCGCTGGCAATTTTCCTGTCGCTGCTCTGCCTGTTTGCGCTATACAGCATTTCCACCCGATTTTTGAGTGGCGATCGCGACACCCTCGGCTCGGTCGTTGTGGCCCTGCAAACTGCACTCACGGGTCTAGTCATCGGTGGAGTCTTGACTAGAGACGGTCACATGACGATCGATCGCGTCTTGACCACACTAAAGGTTCCGATTCACTTTAAGCAAGAAGGTCGTCTAATTCTCGTGACGCTGCTGCTGACGTTTCTAATCAGCTTTCGGCTGTCGTTTCCGCTAATCTCCCATGCCTACACCTCCACTGGCGCAAAGGATTATGAAGCAGGGCGGCTGGTCGAAGCTCAGCTTAACTACCAGCGGGCAATCAACCTCAACCCAGACAACCTGGAAGCCCGATTTAAGCTGGCCCTGGCGCTAGAAGACTTGGGTGAATCAGAAGCTGCAAGCCGCGAATATCGCATTGTCAGCAGCAGCCGTAAAACGGACCCCAATGCGCTCAATCTGGAGGGGCTAAACAACCTGGCGCGTCTGTACATTCTGACGGAGGGCTATGACGAAGCAGTGCCGTTGCTGCTGCAAGCGCGAGATCAGGTCAGCCCCGAAGCCGAATATCTGCGCTATTCCATTCTCAAAAATTTAGGCTGGGCCAGGCTAGGACAAGAGCGCTATGACGAAGCGGAAGTATATTTACAGGAAGCCGTTAAAATCGACGATGCAATGGCACCCGCACACTGCTTGCTGGCACAGGTGTTGGAGGAATTGGATCAGTCCCAGGCGCGATCGCCGCCTGGGAAAGCTGCCTCTCGCGAGCCAGACAAACAGACCCCGATGAAGATAAGTGGTACGGAATGGCAAGGGAACGATTAGGAGAAACGATCCCTGCTGCGGTCTTTCAAAATGAAACCCCCGCCCCTCGTGAGTAATGCTGGAACCCAACCGTTTACTTCGCTATCTACATACCCTGAGGGATGCATTGAGCATGGGAACTGCGCTTTTATACTTTTAGGATCAGGCTACAAAACTTACGCCCGTAGAACGTAAAGTCAGGCAATAAGTCAGGCGATCGCCATGTTCCATAGGGGAATGGGTAAGTCCTGCTGGTATGACCAGGGTGGCATAGCTTAAATTAGAAGAAGATAGATCCCGTACCACACGAGGGTCGTTTTCGAGTTTTGAAGCAAGCAGTCAATCACACGACATTGGAAATTGGGTAACTCAGGTCATGAAGCGTGGAAGTTTTACTTTTGTTGTTTTGGGCTTAGCACTGGCGGCGTTAGGCTACGGAATTGCTTATGATCTGGCGACTGCTCAGCAATCCTCTTCGCCCCCCTCAACTGCTTCTCGATCACAGGCGATCGCCCGCATCGTTGACGTTGAAAACGGTCGAGTAGCGCGTAAACGCATCAACGCCGAAAACTACCAGTTGGTTGACGTAGATGCAGAACTATTTGCCGGAGATCTCATTCTGCCTGAAGGGAATGCTATTGTCCTGGTTCAGTGCAACGAATCTGGAGCCGTCTGGCGCGTTCCAGCAGGCAGTCCCTCTGGCGTAAGCAGCGGCTGTGCCTCTCCCGACCGCTTTAACTTCTCTCCCCGATAATTCAGACATAACTCCTCAAAAACCCTCTCCTTCCCCTTCCCTTTGCATCCCTCATCTCTTCTCCCCCTTCCACTTGACCAGAATGGGCGATGAGAAATTCCCTCTAAAGGGTTAGACTTTGGGGTTATAGAAGGTTCACCTGCCAGAGCAACATGGGAGATAAGCTATGCAGCAAACGGCTCTGCTTTGCCTGATTTTTGCTAGCCTGATCGTTACCGGATGCGGAGGGACACCTCCACCGATCGCTAGTCCAACCTGCTACGAAACAGCCAACCTATCGGATGAGAGTGGGCTGTATCCCATCCGTCAAAACAATCAGGTTGGATTTATCAATCGCAGTGGGCATATCGTGATTGAGCCTCAATTTGATGAAGCCTGTGGTTTTTCTGAAGGACTTTCACTGGCTGCGGCAAACGGCAAATGGGGCTACATTGATCGAACTGGAGAATTTGTCATTCAGCCTCAATACGACTATGCAGAGCATTTTTTAGGCGGCATTGCCTTTGTTGAAAAGGACGAACGGTTCACCTATATTGATGCGTCGGGGCAACTTGTAGCGGAGGTCGCTGGACAGGTTTCCTACGCAGACGGCAGCCGTAGTGCCACTTGGAAAGTTCCCAGCACATTTGTTGATCGTCGCTCTGGCGTGGAGATTCGCAATCCCCAACGAGAAGTAGAACGAGATTTTGTCCCAGACCCCCAGGTTGAAATTGACCAGTTTGAGGACTATACCTATGCCTCCGAAGGGTTTATGGCGGTGCAGGTGAATGGCAAGTGGGGCTATATCGACCAAACCGGAGAATTTATCATCGAGCCACAGTTCAGCAACTTTAGACCTTTCTCTGAAGGGTTGGTGGCAGTGCAGGTCGGTGACAAGTGGGGCTACATGAATCAAATGGGCGAATTTGTGATTTCGCCTCAGTTTGCCAACGTGAAGGATTTTTCTGAAGGGCTGGCGGCGGTGAGCCTGGAGCCTGGACAGTCGCACTGGGGCTATATCAACCGCTCAGGAGACTTTGCGATCGCCCCTCGATTTGACGGCTTTGCTGAAGACTTTGACGGAGGGCTGGCCCGGGTCAACCATGAGAATGTCGATTACTACATCGACTCAAACGGGCGCGTCGTCTGGCAATCGGGCAAAAGCTGGCTCGTGACGGCAATTCATTTTGTGCAGGATTTCTGGGGAAATTCAGAGCGGGTGAGTGGGTGAGGAATGAAAGGGGCTAGGGAATGAGGAATTGCATGGACTGGAATCTTTCTGCCCCTGACTCCCAATCCCTAGTTCCTGAACCCTAATTCTTTATTAGGATCAAAACACGTGATGAGACATAATCTATGAGTGCCAACGTTGAGATTTACACCTGGTCTACTTGTCCTTTCTGCATTCGGGCTAAGGCGCTGTTAAACAAAAAAGGGGTGGAGTTTACTGAATATTCCATTGATGGTGATGAAGATGCGCGGGAAGTGATGGCTGAACGAGCTAACGGTAGACGCTCTTTGCCGCAGATTTTCATCAACGACCAGCACATTGGCGGCTGTGATGACCTGTATGCGCTCAACTCTCGCGGCAAGCTGGATGATCTGCTGGCGGCGTAAGCGCTTGACATCGCTGCTTTGCGGTTTAATGTAGAGTTGCCAAGTGCATCGCTGGAGTGTAGCCGCGTGAAATTTGCGTTTATTATTGACCCGATTCAAAAGCTTGATCCTGGTCACGATACCAGCGTGGCGCTGATGGAGGCGGCACAGATGCTTGGCCACGAGGTCTGGGTGACAGAAGCAAGGCTGCTCAGCGTCACGGGGGGTAAAGCCTGGGCAGAGTTGCAGCAGGTGCAGTTGACTCCGGTGCGGTTGGTGGATGGGCGCTGGGTGGCGGAGGTGAACTGGTATCAGCTTGGCGATCGCACCCTCCTTTGTCTGGAGGAGATGGACGCGATATTCATGCGAACGGACCCGCCTGTGAATGTTCCCTACCTTTACGCCACCTACATTCTGGACTATGTAAATCCGGCAAAAACGCTGGTGGTTAATTCGCCTGCCGGACTGCGAACAGCAAACGAGAAGATGTATGCCCTTCAGTTTGCTGACGTAATCCCCAAGACCATTGTGAGTCAGGATAAGCGGATAATTCGGCAGTTTATTGAGCAGCAGGGTGCAGCGGTGATCAAGCCGCTGGGTGGTAAGGGCGGCGAGGGAATTTTGCTGATCGAACCGGGCGATCGCAACTTCAACTCTCTAATCGAAATCAGCACTCAAAACCAGTACCCGATTATGGTGCAAACGTTTCTACCTGAAGCCAAAGACGGCGACAAGCGCGTGATTTTGCTGAACGGCGAACCGATTGGCACGGTGAATCGGATTCCGACGGGCAGCGAGTTTCGCGGCAACATGGCGGTAGGTGGGCGGGTGGCAGCGGCAGAAATTACTGAGCGCGATCGCCAAATTTGTAGCCTCTTGGCCCCTACACTGCGGCGAGATGGCTTAATCTTTGTAGGAATTGACGTAATTGGAGGCTACCTGACCGAGGTGAATGTCACCAGCCCAACCGGGATTCGCGAAGCCGATCGTCTAAGTAATGTGCGTTTGGGTGAACAGGTGATTCGCTGGATTGAGCAACAGCCTGCTATTCATTCAGTTTGAGCCTGCTTGGGTTTGCAGTTCGTTGAGACGTTGGTGAGGTTTGCGATCGCTCGTATCTAAAAATACAGTTTCTCCCCGGTCTGTTTTAGTAGCTTCAAGCTGGGGATCTCATTTCCAACTCAAAGGAGACTTGCATGAGCCGACTGCGCTATCCATACCCTGGAATTTATGGGATCAGCCGCCGTAAATTCATTCAATACGGAGCAATGGCAGTGGGTACCGGGGTTATTGCCTCCTGTACTGGCAACCAGCCTGCCGCCGAACCCGAAGCAACAGCAGAATCTCCAGCCGCTAGCCCTTCTCCCAGCGGCGAGTTAACGGCTGTCACCTACGGCACTAACTGGTTTGCTCAAGCAGAACATGGCGGCTTCTATCAGGCGGTTGCTACGGGCATTTATGAAGAACATGGTCTGGATGTAACGATTCAAATGGGTGGCCCTCAGGTAAACGGCACGCAGCTGTTGATGGGCGGCGCGGTCGATTTCTTTATGGGCTACACGGCGGATGCGATCAAGGCGATTGAAGAAGGCATCCCAAAAGTGACCGTAGCGGCAATGTTTCAAAAAGATCCGCAAATCCTGATTGCCCACCCTGATACGGGAGTCGAGTCGCTCGAAGACCTGAAAGGTAAGCCGATTTTTGTCTCCGCCGCCGCAAATACGACCTACTGGCCATTCCTGGTTGCCCGGTATGGCTTTACCGAAGACCAGAAGCGTACCTACAACTTTAACCCGGGCCCATTTTTGGCAGATAAACAGTCGGCCCAGCAGGGCTATCTCAGTTCTGAACCGCTGGCGATCGAAAAAGAAGGTGGCTTTACCCCCGTTGTCTTCCTGCTGGCAGACTATGGCTACAACCCCTATTCCACCACGATTGAAACCCGACGGGAACTGGTTGAATCCGATCCAGACCTGGTGCAGCGATTTGTTGATGCATCAATTAAGGGCTGGTACAGCTACTTTGACGATCCTGCTCCAGGGAATGAGCTAATCAAAGAAGCCAACCCTGAAATGACCGATGAGCAAATCGCCTACGGCATTGAAAAGATGCAGGAATACGGCATCGCCATTTCGGGCGAGGCAGAAACGCAGGGCATTGGCGCAATGACCGACGAGCGCTGGCAGTCTTTCTTTGACACAATGGCGGAGGCAGGCGTGTTTGACCCAAATACAGACTACACTCAGGCTTATACGCTGGACTTCGTTAACAAGGGTGTGGAGGCTTATCAGGCTTAGGTTGGCTTTGATTGGTAACTCGCTCACACTGCACTTTATTTGCATGAAACGTCCATGACTCATCCTGCCATTACGCTCAGCGATGTCAGCAAGGTTTATTCCAACGGTACGGTGGCGCTACAGCACCTCAGCTTGACCATTGGCGAGGGGCAGTTCATTAGCCTGGTTGGGCCGTCTGGCTGCGGAAAAAGTACCGTCCTGCGGATGATTGCAGGCTTAGGCAAGATGAATTCAGGGCAGATTGAGTGGAATGGCGGGCATTCTCAGCGCCAGTTGGCGTTTGTGTTTCAAGAAGCGGCTCTAATGCCCTGGGCAACGGTGCAGGACAATGTGCGGCTGCCGCTGAAGCTAGCGGGGGTTTCCTATTCTGCCTCTAGAGCGGCGGTGGCTGAAGCGCTGGCACTAGTTGATCTAAGCGGCTTTGAGCAGTGCTATCCACGTGAACTGTCTGGCGGAATGAAGATGCGAGTGTCGATTGCCCGTGCCCTGGTGACCAAGCCAGAAATTCTGCTGATGGATGAGCCGTTTGGGGCGCTAGATGAAATGACCCGCAGCCGACTCAACAGCGACCTGCTCGACCTCTGGAGCCAAAAGCAGTGGACAGTTGTGTTTGTTACGCACAACATCTATGAAGCGGTCTATCTATCGAATCGGGTGATTGTGATGGCGGCACGTCCTGGTCGGGTCGTGGCAGACGTGGCGATCGCCGCCCCTTACCCCCGCACTGAAGAATTTCGCCTCTCCCCCCTTTACGGTGAATACTGCCGCGAAATTTCCTCTGCCTTAGCCCAAGCCGCCAATGGGCAGGATGGAGCGATCGCTACCTCTAACCAACGGGCTGCTGAATATGCTTAGCGATAGGTAGTAGGTAGTAAGTAGGGACGCTCTACCCCTCTACTCCCCTTCATCTCTCATTCCTTATCCCTCATCCTTACCCCCGCCCTCCCATGTTGCGCTACCTGACTGCCCTGATTCTGGAACTGCAAAACTTACTGATGGGCGATCGCTTCCACCTCAGTGCATCGAGCGATCGCACCAATGGGTTAGTTCGCATGGCCGCTAAACCAGTTGGCAAAGCTGCTGGACTGCCTCAGCTACGGCGGTTTTTCTCGCCTGACCTGCTGGCTCCAGTGGGGGTGGGGTTGCTGGTGCTAGCGTTCTGGGAAGTTGCGGTGCGGGTAAGCGGCATTCAGCCTTATCTATTGCCTGGCCCGCTGCTGGTGCTGCAAAC
>JAAUQZ010000229.1 GCA_012033355.1 Leptolyngbyaceae cyanobacterium RM1_406_9
CCTGCCACCATTGCCAGAGCGCTCGTCCAGACACCTCAACCAAAGGTTCCGTCACCTGCTCATGCATCAACTATTTACACAACTTCTAAGAGCATATAGCAATCCTAAGTAGGTTGTGAAAGGCGCACCCCAGCGGGGTGCGCCTTTCACAACCCGCTCGTCCTACAGCCTATTTAGGCTGGCTATAGAAGCATTGGTAAAAATTAGGACAAAAGTAGGACAAAAAGGTTAGGCAAGTCCTTACCTCTCTGTCCTAGCTTGAATGATTGCAGCTATACAAGCCTATTCAGGTTGAGCAGGTTGCCCTTGAGCAGGTTGTCCTTGAAGTGATCGAATAAATTCAATAGACTCTCTAGGAGGAACCAGCAGAATCTGATTTAGCTCCGGGTTGTTACTGTCCTGCAACGTTTGAATCAAGCTTTCTAAATTAACGACCTGAATTGTCATTGAATCTGCTAATTCGGGCTGATTTTGTCTAAGTTGACCTAGCAGATCCTGCAACTCTCCCTGATCAAAAAACATGGGAACAACCTGGTTTTGTCCTTGTTGAATGGTCAGGTAGCCACCCTCGTCGTCGGTTGAGCGGGCTAGAAAAATTGGTACGCCATTAAATTCATCAGGATTTTCACCGCTCTGCTGAAGTACAGAACGAGCCGACTCAACCTGCTCAGTCGTGGGCACAAACGTAAACTCTAAGGGTTGCTCCTGGTCTTCGTTAGCCACTGCTAGCTCATAGACTTGCGCCAGGGAAACAGGGACAACCTGTACATTTGTAGCTAGTTCTGGATCGCTCTGCCTTAAATCATCGAGGGAGGCTTGGGCATCTTCACGGCTAATAAATACTCCAGCGACGGCTGGTGCTTCTTCTTCATTTCCCAAGACGGCAACCAGGGGTACCCCTTGTGCATTGGTGATCATGAAGACGGGCACTGACTGTAAGCGTTCTACAACCTGTTCCTGCGTCAATGCCAATGCTCGATTGGCTCCACCTAATAGGGAACCCAGTAGAATACCCCCGACTAGGCTGAGTGCTGTACTCCAGCGAACTAGTGATTTCATAACTGCTCCTGATAACGAAAACTGCAACGGGATTGGACTATTGCTGAACGGCTCAGCAGCATCGCTTTGAAAGGTGAACGTTGCCCAGTAGATACCCGCCTAGCTAAGCCTCTACTAGTAAACAACTGTAGACCTTTAGCCTTTCAACATAGCATCAGACTTTATAGATTTACTTTCGATGTCTTCAGGTCAAAACCAGGACTGATTTAATTTTGCGCTCTGAGGATTTTCCAGAATCAACGTCTTCCCGACTCGATGACCTGTCCAGTGCAGAAATAGTTCCAAGTACAAGATGCAGCATCTAGCTTCTTGTGTCTCAGCAGAACTGCTCAAGCTTCCAAAGGTTAAACGCTCTAACTAAGCGCTCTAGCAATGATGAGTCGCAGCAATCGGGATGACAGGATTTGAACCTGCGACATCCTGCTCCCAAAGCAGGCGCGCTACCAAGCTGCGCTACATCCCGTCAATTTCATCCATCAGTATAACCTGCTTTGCAAAAAGCAACTGCTCGATTTTTTGGATTGCTGATTTTAGGCATGAATAGCAACGCCTTTTTTAAAGCAAACTTTCTGTGGTGTAGTCTTCGTTACAGCCTATAAGATGGAGGAAACTCCTGAACTTCATTCACTCCAAGCAAGGATTATTATGGGAACTGCTCAGCGCACTCGCCACAGCGCTCTTCAACCTGCTGATTGGGATATTGCTCAATTACCTGGACTGAGTAACGAGGATGGCGATCGCCTCATTGCTAACGGCATTCGCACCACCTTACAGCTACTCGAAACCATCAAGACCGTGCCTGAAAAGCAGGCTTTAGCAGCCAAAATTCAGGTTCACATTCAGCACGTTAACAAATGGCTGGCGCTGGCTGATCTGGCACGTGTGCCTGTTGTCGGCTGTCAGTATTGCGGTCTGTTGCTCCATGCGGGGGTTAGCTCTGCGACCCAACTGGCTCAAATGTCTTTGCCCAGGCTGCATCAGCAAATTCTGAAGCTGCACGTTTCAACCCTCCACAATCAGGAACATTGCCCATCTTTGGACGAACTGGCAAATTGGATACGACAGGCGCGATCGCTCAATCTCTAAGGTCAGGACTTAAATCGAAGGGTGAAACTGGGATATCTTCATACAAAAGGACTGGCAGCCCTTCAAACCCCCTATTTTGGCATATGACCCAATCAATCTGGATACCAGAACATCCCCTTGATCCCTTCTGGGTCTGGCATGAAACCTAAGCCGCGATAAAAGTCTACGACTTGAGGATCGGCAAACAGCGTAATGTTGCTAATATCTTCACTTCGCAGCTTTTTAATTACCTGCTTCATCAGCGCTTTCCCTAACCCCTTTCCTTGAAAGTCTGGATGCACCACGACATCCCAGATGGTTGCGTTGAACGCATGGTCAGACGTGGCGCGAGAAAAGCCAATCAGCCGCCGCTGGGTGCCCCGATGTTCCCACATGGAGACGACTAGAAAGCTATGTTGAATTGCCTTCTTGACTTTGCGAAGGGGGCGACGTGACCAGCCTACGGCATCACACAGTTCCTCTAAGTCGTAAAGGTCAATTTCCCGTTCAGTGCTAAAAAAGATGCGGCCGTCGCTGGTTGCTGCGTTTTGAGCAGTATATCCCTCTCCGGGAGTCGGCTTTGAGGGGGCAACCGTATCAGAGGTGCTAAATAAGCTTTTCCAAAAACCCATGCAGGCGCGGTTAAGGTAGTGAAGTTAAATAGTGGTACTAGTTAGTATATCTCCCGTGCCCCATCATCGTTTTAATTATGATTGACACCGTTAGTTGGAGATGGGGTGGTGCAATTTGTTGAAGATTGCCCTAAAGTTAGGGTTTTCTAGCAAAAGGCTCTTAGCCCTTTCGCATCTTACCTCTTGACCGGGCAGGCAAGGTTTACTCCCAATTATGGCTGCGGGCTTGAAATCATCGACGCTGGAACTGCTAAAGCGCTTTAATCGAGCGTTTCCTCAGTTTTATGAGCAGTTTGTTAGTAGTGAAATCCAATTGCAGAACCTGCGGCTAGCCTACCAGCTTTACAAAAGTAAACAGGCGGTGATTGAGCTAAAGCCAGAGGGCAGCAAAAGCGCCTTGCATTTTGCCTATCGCAATCAGTCTTTTTTGCTAAGTGATATTTTTGGTGTACTGGCGGCCTATGGTCTAACGATTCACAGCCTCAGCCTGTATGGGCAAATTTACCCACCGATGCTGGTATTTATCAAACTGGTAGTATCGCGGGGTGGCAAAGTGTTGACCGACAAGACGGCTGAAAATGTCTGTCGGGCAGTGCAGGAGGCGCTGGCAGGACGGTTTGAAGTTGAGGAAATGCTGGCGGTAGAGTTTAACCTGGATGCGGGTTTGGAGCAGGTGGAAACGGAGTTTTATGTTGACCCGGTGTTTCACTTGCCTGCACTGCTGATTGAGGCAGACAACCAGCCAGGGCTTTTCTATAAGGTGATGTACTCGATCTGGCAGGAAGATTTGCTGGTGGTCAATGCAAATTTGCTGGTTTGGCGAGGTAGAACGCGCATGATTTTATATCTATTGGGGCCGAATGAAAGCCTGATTCCCGAATATTTAGGACAGAAGATTGCTGAAAGTGTGCGGCAGAGGCTATTGGGCAGGCGCTTCTGAAGCGTAGGCTGGGTTCATGTTTCAAGACGTAGAGTTTTGCGGGGGTTGGGTTCCGCTTTGCTTCACCCACCCTACGGATACTGCGGCTACTTTATTCTTTGCGAAGGGTTTGGGGGACTCCGACGGGGGAAAGTCCGGCGATCGCCCTCAAATTCTGCACTCTTAGCAATTCGGTAAAGTCAAGCTGAATGCGACCTTCGATTTGAGAAACGGACTCGATCGCGGCCATCAGGTGACGGGCGGCATCGGTTTCGCTGTAGCCTCGGCGAACGGCAACCCGCACAGCGGCTTCATCGGCTTCGAGTTCGCGTTGAGAACTGTAGTTGTTCCGCCAGATCTGGCTACCCGCAAGGCCAGTTAAGCCGCCTGCGGTAACAGCGCCGATGATGTCGCCCTGCACCAGTTCAAATACGGTGCCGACGATGCCAGCCGCGACTAAACCCTGATAGAGGTCAGGTTTGAGCCAGCGAACGCTGCCCAGCCAGTTGACGGTTCTCAGAATCAGCAAATCTCGCTGGGGTTTAGGAAGCTGGCTCCACAGGTCAAAGTTAATAAACACGGGGCGAGTCCGATCCCAGGGTTTAGGCAACTGAGCCATGATGACAGCTGGCTGCTCTGGCTTACTCTTGATTTTGGTGAACATTCGACCAGACGCGGGCAGTAAATCTACGAGTCGGTAAATTTCGGAATCTGGATTAATCATGGGTGAGGAAGGGACTGCGCTAATTTACACAAAATTTTTCCACACAGCGGACAAAGATTTCTACACCCATGCTTAGCACTGTTTCGTCGAAGTCAAAGCGGGGATGATGATGGGGATAGGCCAGATTGCGCTCGACGTTGGCTGAACCTAAGAAGAAGTAACAGCCGGGAACTTCTTGCAGGAAGAAGGCCATATCTTCGCCGCCCATTGTTTGACATTCAGGAACAATGCCCAGCGGGGTTTCGATCACGGTTTCGGCAACAGAGCGGACGAGGGAGGCGATCGCCCCATCATTCACGACAGCGGGATAGACCCGTCGATAGTCTAAATCATAGGTTGCGCCGTGACTCTGACACACACCGCTGATGATTTGTTCGATCCGTTGTTCAAAGAATCCTTCCAGGCTGGGGTCGAAGTAGCGCACGGTGCCTTTGAATTGGGCGGTGTTGGCAATCACGTTGCAGGCGTGTCCGGCGTGAAAGCTGCCGACAGTGACAACGCCTGCCCTGAGCGGATCGACGTTGCGGGCAACGATGGTTTGCAGGGCGGTGACGATTTGAGCGCCAACGACGATGGCGTCAATCGTTTGATGGGGCATGGCTCCGTGACCGCCTTTGCCTTGAATCGTGCAGTCAAATAGCTCGACAGCCGCCATCAGTGGGCCCTTGCGAACGCCCAGCGACCCTAGCGGCAGGTTATTCCACAGGTGCAGCCCGATGATTGCGTCTACGTCAGGATTTCTCAAAACGCCAGCTTCTACCATTGGCTTGGCACCACCGGGGCCCTCTTCAGCGGGTTGAAAGATCAGCTTGACGGTTCCAGCAAAATCGGGACGTTGGGACAGGTAGTAGGCGGTGCCGAGGGCGATCGCCGTATGTCCATCGTGACCACAAGCGTGCATCACCCCATCGTGCAGGGAGCGGTAGGGCACCTGGTTGAGTTCTTGAATCGGCAGTGCGTCCATGTCGGCCCGAATTGCCAGCACAGGGCCGGGACGGTTGCCAGAAATGATTGCCACAATTCCGGTTTCGGCGATTCCGGTTTGATGCTGAATGCCCCATTCTTGAAGCTTTTGGGCGATCGCCTCTGCTGTTAGCCGTTCTCGAAAGCCCAATTCCGGACGCTGGTGAAAGTGTCGTCGCCATTCCACCAGCGTGGCTGTAACGACTGAATCTCCAAACGAATTCGGGATTTATCCACGCTGAGGGGTTTGAGAGTGGTAGCAAGCATAATTTTGAAAATATTCCAAGCTTATGAGAAATTTCTATCTTTTAGATATCTCTAAGGTAGCGGATTACTGGCATTCAATTCAGTTGAACTGCAATCCTGGTAGCCATCCTGTGCAGGATTGTTTTTTAACAAGGGCTAGGCTCCCTGCAATTTTTCTGGGTTTGGTTTAGTTTAAGAAACTTTATTCACTTAATCGCGGGGGCGGGAAACGCGGAGGCGAGGCGATCGCGGTGTGATCATCAGCTTTTGCCAGAGGCGTTCATAGCTTGTAGTCATTGACTCGACGGTGAAGTGGGCAACTGCGATTTCCCGGGCCCGCTGTCCCAGACGCGATCGCAATGCTGGATCGTCTCGCAGTTGCAAAATTGCCTGGGTTAGCCCATTCACATCGTTTTTATCGATCAGCAGCCCGGTTTCGCCGTGCAGCACTGCTTCTGGAACGCTGCCCACGCGGGTTGCAACGACCGGACGTGCGGCCAGCATTGCTTCTACGATCGCCAGCGGAAAGCCTTCTGAGCGGGAGGGCAGCGCCACTACATCAAACCCTGACAACTGCGATCGCGGATTGTCTACCCATCCCGGTAGGCTGACGCGATCGCTAATTCCCAGGTCAAATGCCAGCTTTTCCAGAGCTGTTCGCTGTTCGCCTTCGCCTAAAATGACAACTTTTACCTCGGGGAGAGGGGCGATCGCCTGCAACAGCACCTCATGGGCTTTCATCAAGTCCAGCCGACCAACACTGCCAACAACCAGTGGGCCGTCAACGCGGAGGAGCGGTTCAGGTTTGCCCAAATCAGGAACTCCATTGGGGATCGATAGCACCGACCCGCGACCGAGTGCGTAGAAATCTTCCATTCGCTGAGCGCTTGCATGACCGACAGCAACATGGGCATCGACTCTGAGAGAAATGGCTCTGGTACGCCAGAGGGCGATCGCATCGGTCGTTCGCAGCGGCAGTTGGTCAACTCTCACGACACGGGCACGAGGCAGCATCAAAGCAGCGGTTAGACCCGTTGCACAAGCCCAGGGGGTACACAGATTCGCGTGTACAATGTCAAGCTGAAGCCGCGATAGGGTTTGCAGGTGAGCAACAAAGGATTGAATTCCGTTAGCGGGTAAGACGAATTGATTTGCAGACGGGCGGCAGTGGGCGATCGCTTCCACAACTTTCTGCGAAACGCCTACAACCGATATCTCAATCTCGTCTGAAACGTTAGCAACCAAATGCCCCAGGCTAATTTCTGCTCCACCAATTCCTGCTGCATCGGTGTAGGCAACCACGCGCAGGGGGCGATCAATCCCAGGCTGAGCGATTTTCATTTAGCAAAGAGTTTGAGCTTTGGATTACTCTACCAATTCCCCGCTAATGGAGCTATGGTCACTACTACAGGACTTATGCAGATTCCGTATGAACAAGAGGCTTAAGCTTGTTCATACGGAATCTTGAGTGGGGACAGTAGCCTGAAAGTTATTTGTAAGCGTTTGGAACCCAAGTCGATCGCAGCTTTGTAGTATAATGTAGTATTAGCCTGTCAAAGTTTACAGGTTCTGGCGTGATTCCCATGAATCAAAAAGCTTATCTAAAGGTGCCCTGCGTCTGGGAAGAGCCAAAACCTCTGATTCAGATTTCACCTCAATTGATCAGAAATTGATCAGAGACTAAATTACTGGAACGTTTGCGTGGCAGTAATTTACTTCATTTTGTAAATCAGCCCAAATGTTGACAAACGAACAAATTGAACGGTTCATTACCAACGGGTATGTTCGGGTTAAGCAGGCTTTTGCTCGTGAACTTGCAGATCGATGCTGCAAGATTTTTTGGGCTGACACTGGGTATGACCCCGACGATCGCTCAACCTGGAAGAAGTCTGTAATTCGGACTCCGGATCACAGTGAACCCCCGTTTGTACAAGCAGCCAACACGCGGAAATTGCGTACCGCCTTCGATCAGCTTGTGGGTCAGGGGCGATGGCAACCCAGGTTTAGTTCAGGATATTGCATCGTGCGCTTTCCAATTGGTGAGGGCCCCGGCGATACAGGTTGGCACATTGACTCAAGTTTCCCAGGCAAAGACTCAGATCCGAATGATTATTCAACATGGCGCATCAATATCCATTCCCGCGATCGCAGCTTATTGATGTTGTTCCTGTTTTCAGATGTGGGTGAGCAAGACGCGCCGACCCGGATTCGATCGGGGTCACATTTGGAGGTAGCACGAATCCTTGCACCTGCTGGGGAAGAAGGGTTAACGAATTTTGATGTGAGTGTCACGGCAAACTGCCCCGAAGTGATTGCGACAGGAGCAGCAGGAACCATTTACCTCTGCCATCCATTTTTGGTTCATGCCGCCCAGATCAATCGTGGCTCTCAACCTCGCTTCATGACTCAGCCACCGCTTTTCCCGGTTGGATCGTTTGGATGTGCAGGCAAGAAACCGTCTCCGATTGAGTGTGTAGGCAAGGGAACATCTTCCATACCCATTGAAGAGGCTGTTTGCAGAGCTTTGAGCAAGTCAAACCTGGGCGCTGCACGACAACCCAGCTGAAGCAGACTGTTAGAAGCTCTTGGTGGCTTTACAAAGGTTACTTGCAGCCGCTCGGCCGAAATGTTAGCGTCTCACGAGTGTAAAAATTGCTTGGCGTAATGTTGCAAGTTATATGAATTTTGGGTGCAAGGCTGCTTTTACAACATTGGCTACGACTCAGCTAGAGGAGTTGGTAAAGTTCTACGCTCGGCTGTTCGATCAAACTCCTCAGCCCTATCAGCCTGATCGTTACGCCGAATTTCAGCTTCCGGGCTTGCGGTTAGGTATTTTTCAGCCCAAGCAGGATCGTGCAGCCGAGTTTGCGGGAGAACGGGGCAAAATCAGCCTGTGTTTAGAGGTGGAAAGCCTGGAAGCGGCGATCGCCCACCTCACAACTCTGGGATATCCACCGCCTGGGGAGGTGGCGATCGCCTCACACGGCAAGGAAATCTACGCCTACGACCCTGACCAGAATCGGCTGATCCTGCATCAGTCTTGATCCCTATTATCCTTCTTGTTGCGGGAGAGCATTCCAGGCTTGAATTGCCTCCTGCGTCCAGAGCCAATTTTGGCTCAGTGCATCTGCCTGAAAACCAGTCGGGTCGCTCATTATCACCATCTGGTAGAGCTTAGCAGCTTTACTTTGCAGGTTGCTTTGCTCAGCAGAAGGCTGATTTGCCGCTGCCTGTAGTGCCAGGGCAATCCCAGCGTAGGCGTTAAGCGCTTCTTGCCCTTGTACCAGTTGGTCGGGTAAGGGCAAGTCTGCATTTGCAGTTTCACCTGCGGGCTGAGCTTTCAAATTAGCCGCATGCTGTTCTTCTAACTCCGATAGGGCCGCCACCCATTCTTGAATCGCTTCATTGAATTGATTCTCGGCATAGTGAGCAAAACCCAAAGCAATGCGGTAGTTGGGATTGTCGGGCTGCTCTCGAACGGCTGTTTCCCAATAGCGTCGAACATCGTCAATTTCAAAGTCCTCGTCTCCAGCTTGAATCGCTTGCCACGCCAGTCGCCCCCGCAAGAAGCTGACTTCGGGCTGATCGAGTGCTGTCGGAGGTACAGTGGCAAGGGCAGCAACTGCCTGCGGCAAAGCATTGCGGTCTAGCAGCACACTGACGGCCCGCTCTCCTTCAGAAATCTGCCCTGGTTAAAGTGTTCAATGGCGATCGCCGTCACAGTCGCAGTCTCAGCCGAGTCCAGATCAGCCTCATCCACATCGGGCACTTCTGCCTCTAGCGTTTCAGAAATGTCTGCCCCTTGCGGCAGTAATCATCTGGGTTGACCCCGGATTAAACCAGTCCTTAGGCACCA
>JAAUQZ010000230.1 GCA_012033355.1 Leptolyngbyaceae cyanobacterium RM1_406_9
CAAGATTTCGGTCAGCCTGCGCTCTACTGCAAAGTGAATGTCTTCTGCGTCAATGCCTGGATGAAAAAAGCCCTGGCGATATTCTTGCCGAATTTGCTCTAATCCGGCAACTAGCTGGCTTCCTTCTGCGGGTGAGATTACCCCAGTGTGGGCTAGCATCGTGGCGTGAGCCTGTGAACCCGTGATGTCGTACTCGATCAGCGCAATGTCAAATTCGATGCTGGCGTTAAACCGGGCGATCGCCGGATGCAGCACCGATTCAAATCGCTGACTCCAGGTTTGTGGTTGAGATTCGTTACTCAAGTTAGCTGTCCTACCGTTAATAACAGTGAGCAATCAAACCCTATTTTTGAACTTAGCTTCTGAAACTGGCTTGGTTTAGCCGTAAGAGGTAAGACTACGAATTAGATAGCCCAAAATTAGTCCAATGAGCAATGCCCAAACTTGTCCAGATTCAATAAAGTTGTTGAAAGCACTGCGAAAATCAGCAAATACATCCGTCTCAAACTGCTGGGCCAGTAAGCTCCAGTCCATTGGTGATGGCCAGTAGCTGTGCCACACCTCGCTCCAGGCAGCCACGCTAGTCAATCCGGTTGTTATGTCCTGCGCTAAATGAATGAGTAGCATTTCCCGATAAACCTCACACGACTTGCATCGATACAGCAAAAGTTGCTCATCAATAGCGTCGCAGATTTTTAGCCGTTGTAAAGCCTCAAGTCTGATTAATTCTGCTTAAGCCAGAAAATTACGGCTGAATCAAGCTTTGCAAAACGTAACGTTTTTGAAGTAAACGTTACTAGTGCAGCGTCACAGCCTAATTTTAGGGTAAACCCCGTCGGGGTTTACCCTAAAACTAAAAGTTGACAAACCACTAGAGTGTTGGATTTTATTCTCTAACCCATGCAGGTGAGGCGATCGGCAGTCTTTAGTTAGCGATCGCCCCATCCGGTTTGATCTGCATGACGATCAGCGTCATATCGTCATCGGTGCGGTGAGCCATGCCAACAAACTGCTGCACTTGCTCAAACAGATGATCCTGAATCTGCTGGGGCGTGTAATAGTTCTGGCAAGCCCATTCAAACGCACGGGTTAAATTATCTTCATCAAAGCGATCGCCGCCTTGATTTGCCGCATCCGTAAATCCGTCCGTGTAATAAATCAGGGTGTCGCCTGGATAGAGCTGCACCTGAGCATCATGATATTGAGTATCCATATCCAACCCAATCAGCATTCCTAGCGTATCCAGACGCTTAATTAAGCCTGTCGCCGCCTGCCAGAGCAAAGGTGGGTTATGGGCCGCATTGCTGTAAGACAGCATTCGGGTTGCCACATCATATTCTGAATAGAACAGCGTGACAAAGCGATTTGAATTTTCCAAATCGCTGTACATCACATGATTTAAGTGCTGAAGAATCTGAGCAGGCGAGTGACCATTTAGCACCTCCGCCCGCAACATTCCCCGCAGCATCGTCATGATCAGCCCTGCGGGAACCCCTTTGCCCATGACATCGCCAATCGTCAGGCTCCATCGTCCTGACTCGTTACGTCCTGACTTGCGAGGGCGAATCTGGTCATAGTTAGCCGGAATGAAGTCATAATAATCACCTCCTACACGGCTGGCCGTCTGGCATCGTGCCGCCATCTCAATTCCCTCAATTGCAGGGCAGTTTCGAGGTAGAAGCTGAAGCTGAATTTCAGCGCCAATTTCTAGTTCCCGATCCAGGCGTTCTTTCTTTCGCAGTTCTACCGTCAGTTCGTCATTTTCGATCGCTACTGCGGTTTGGTCAGCCACCAATCGCACTAGCTTTTGACGGGTCTCCGTCCAGCTATATTCTGGATCGCGGCTAAACACATAGAGCCTACCTCGTTCCGCATTCTTAACTAAAATTGCTGTGCCAAAAAGCTGCACGTTTGCGCCAAGAGACTGACTCACCTGATGGTCCAGGGCGGTTGTCAAGTTTTGAGCCGGAGTAACAGCCTTTCCAGATGTGGGTGTAAAAGCCGTGATTTGACGAGTAGCCGCTTCTATAGCTTTGCGAATGTCCTGACACTGGTTGGTATCTTGGCAGTGTAGTCGCTCCAGGCGCATTTGACCGTTGGGTTTGAACAGCACCAGAGCGCCCCCATCTGCATCGGTGACACGACTGGCAATTAGGGGCGTGAGTTCTAGAAACTGATTGAGGTTGTTGAAACTACGCAGCGCAAACCCTAGAGAACTGAGCAAATCCTGAATCTTGTTTTGCTCCCGATGTAAACGCGCCACCAGTTCTTTCAATGCAAAAACAGGCGTAATGTCTGGCGATGTGTTACTGCCAGAGCGTTCAGAGGGTTGAGAGGGCTGTCTAGGAATGGGCGCAGCAGTCATTAGAGAAACATTTCAATGTGGTGAAGGGGATAGTTGCGATAGAGAGGACGGAGATTCAGGATTTTTTGTGAAGCGCTTACTTGCGTTTTTCGTAAGTGGCGGCAGGTCAGATATTGGATATAGATTTTAGCGAAAGCTGTGCGATCGCAGCATCACTTGTACCAGTTTCCACCCACCCTGTAGCTACGTAGACTTCTTTAATGTAGGGTTAACCACACTCCTGAAGAAATTGCCTGAAGAAACTGCCTGAAAACAGTGCCTAAAGACATTGGGTAGATGTCGTTGCTCAGTCAGCAGTTTTTGGAGCGATCGAGATAATTCAGTCTCCGAATTGGCCAATTGCAAGGATGAGTCGCAGCCCATCGGAAATCACTACATGAATGCTATTCATAGCGCTAATTGCTCCTCCTGCCAATAGACTGATGGAATGGTTTTTTGAGGTTTTGCACAACCTTAAAGGTTTGATGACTGAGCAAAATTAGATCAGGAGCAAAAATTTAAGATTTGTAGCTTTAGGGCGAGTGTGTCCAGATTTTTGTGTAGATGCGGGCATTCTGCCCGCATCTACACAAAAATCAAATCAATCTCTTAGGGCTAGGCGGCTGATGTGGGGCTATGAGAAGAGCGATTGAAACCCTCTGCGCCGCTCTCTCGGTGATTCGGGGGTGATGTATCCCCAGAGGCTTTCCCAGTAGAAGAAAGAGATGCCGTCAAATCCCAGATCGCGCACTGCCTGGACTTGCTGTTGAATTTGGGCGATCGCAATCGGGTTATTCCAGGTGCCCGTCAAGATGCCGATGCCCATTGGCACAAGCTGATGCATTTCTCGCATGGCAGGCTGCTCTAGTTCTGCAATAAAGCGATCGAGATCGTTGCGATAGGTTTGCACGATGACTTCTCCCAGCCAACCCTGTCTTACCCAGGTTTGCCAGTCTTGCAAATAATGGCGATAGGCAAACCCCGGCGAATTGGGCGAGAGCGAAATTAGGCAGTCGGGTTTAGCGATTTTGACTGCCAAAAAGACTCGCCGCATGAAGTCACTCAGCTTGTCAGCCCGCCAGCGCATCCATTCCTCATCTAGCGGATCGTCAGGAGGAGCGTTACCCTGATGTTCCTGACGATAAAGCTGAGTCGTAAAGGAATCGTATCCTAGCTCAACGGGTAAGCTGAAGTGGTCATCTAGCTGAATTCCGTCTACGTCATAGCGAGTCACTACTTCTAAAATCAGGTCTAGCAAAAATTCCTGAACCTGCGGATGCAGCGGATTGAGCCAAACTAACTGATGGCTGGTCTGCAGTCTCACCAGGCGACGCAGCCAGGAACGGCGGGTCTGCCAGAGAGTTTCCGGCGTGTCGGGTAAGCCCAACTCTGCGGTACCCGCTTTCAAAATTTGACTACCATCCCGATATTGGGTGAGCCATTCAGGATGCCGTTCTACCAGGGATGAACGCCTGGGAGCCATAAATCCATATTCAAACCAGGGAATTACGCGCAGGTTTCGCTGATGTCCCTGCTGGATGAAGGTTGCCAGCAAACTTCGTCCAAGTCGAGTTGAGCGAAGCAGAGGAAGCTGCGTTTCTCCGGTGGTCGCTTTGGCAACTGAACTGGGATAGATGGTGTAGCCGCGATTCCATACAACAGGATAGAGGGTGTTGAAATTAAGCTGGGCTAGCTGGTTGACGGCTCGGCTCACGCCCTGCGGCAAAAATAGCACTCCACTGGCGACGTTGGTTAGCCAAACTCCCCGAATTTCATTGGACGGCGCGGAGATGGCTTGAGGAATTGCGGAACGGGTGACAACCAGGAGCGCTAATGCAGCAATCAGGAGACCGCTTGACCAGCGAGGCAGTTTTCGACGCATGAGCCTTATTGTAGAACGGGGGCGATCGCTTACTTGGGTCAGCGATCGCCCAGACGATTTATCCAGGTTTCTCCAACCGTGCATAGTTTGCCCTAAGGAATGGGGGAAGTTGCAAAGGGGAAGTCGGAAGCAAAGAAGTGGAAGAGATTGGGATTGCCTATGATTGAAACAAGGGCAGTTGGTTGTATCCATTCTCTTTGAAGCTGTATTTGTGGAGCGTGCCCCGCGTGCGCGGACACATTCCACAAATGCAGCTTTATATAGAAACAGTATTTAGAAGTTCTGTTGTGCAATTTTGTTATGCAATTTATTGATCAGGCGGAGATTGAGGTTCAGGCGGGTGACGGTGGCGATGGCATCGTAGCGTTTCGACGAGAGAAATATGTGCCTGCTGGTGGCCCTGCGGGCGGAAATGGGGGAAATGGTGGGTCGGTGATTCTCGTGGCGGTTGAGCATCTGCAAACGCTGCTAGATTTCAGGTATGCTCATCGGTTTAAGGCGACGAACGGGGAGCGGGGTGGACCTAAGAATATGACGGGCGGGACGGGGAGCGATCGCCTCATCGAAGTACCCTGCGGCACAATGGTATATGACGTAGAAACCGGGGCAGTCCTGGGAGATTTGATTGCTCCAGGTCAAACCCTTTGTGTTGCTAAAGGCGGCAAAGGTGGACTCGGCAATAAACATTTTCTCAGCAATCGCAACCGAGCGCCGGAACACGCACTGCCAGGATTGCCGGGAGAAAATCGGCTAATTCGCCTGGAACTGAAGCTATTGGCAGAGGTTGGCATTATTGGCTTACCCAATGCAGGAAAATCTACGCTGATCTCAGCCCTATCAGCAGCTCGTCCCAAAATTGCTGACTACCCATTCACTACATTAGTGCCAAATTTGGGCGTTGTCCGGAAGCCAACCGGGGATGGCACGGTCTTTGCAGACATTCCAGGACTGATCGAGGGCGCACACCTGGGAACCGGACTGGGGCACGACTTTCTTCGCCACATTGAGCGAACTCGTGTGTTGCTACATCTGCTCGATGCAACGGCAGAAGATCCGATCGCTGCCTACCAAACCATTCAGGCAGAGCTACAGGCCTATGGACGGGGTTTGGCAGACCGTCCCCAAATTTTGGCACTCAACAAAGTTGATGCGGTTACGCCAGGAATGAATAACTTGGAGGCGATCGCCAATCAACTCGAAGAATTGAGCCAAACAACCGTGTTCAAAATTTCAGCCGTCGCCAGGATTGAGCTAGACTCTCTACTTCAAGAAATCTGGCAGCGGCTAGAGGAAATGGAGGAGTTGGAGATGCCAGAGGTAGATGAGATGGATGAGCCAGAGGTAGATGAGATGGATGAGGTGGATCAAGTGGCGTTAGAAATTAGCAATTAGAAATTTGGAGTTCGGGGTTGGTTTAAGGGTCGCTCTGCCCAGAGCGGCACTTAGATGCAGGAAGACTTCAACTGTTCAAACAATTGAGCAACTTTGGTTAAGTCTTTATTGCCAGGGGACTGCTCCACACCGCTGGAGACATCGATGCCATCAGGACGAGCCTGGATGAGGGCATCTAGCACATTGTCAGGGGTGAGTCCGCCTGCTAGAAGCCAGGGGCAGCCAGGGCGGAAGTTTTGTAAGCCTGACCAGTCTAGAGTTTTTCCCGTGCCGCCAAGCAGCTTGGATGGTAAGCATCAAGTAAGAGAGCGTCAATCAGGTTGGCATAAGCATCGGCTTCAGCCAAAACCTTTAGATCGCGAACCCTCAGAGCTTTGAGAAGTTCAATTTCTGGCAGGGCGACTCGTAGCTGCTGACAAAATTTGGGCGACTCATTGCCGTGAAGCTGGACAGCGCTGAGGTTGGCGATCGCACCACCTGACAAATTTCTGTCACCGTCGCATTGGCAAATACTCCAACCCGATCGATTAACGCCTTAGTCAGGGGATGAGCAGGCAACCGATCGACAATTAGCCGAATTCGCTCAGGTGAAATGTAGCGGGGAGATTGAGGAACACATATAAAGCCGAGAGCGGTGGCACCCAGTTGAGCGATCGCCACTCCCTGATCGGGTCGGGTAATGCCGCAGATTTTAATCCTCATATTCACAAAATTACGTACTTTTGTATCAAATTAAGCGCTAACTATTAACTCTTAAAACAAAGCGTAAATTATAGTCCGGCTGATTTTTATAATCCTATTGCTTTTCTGATGAAAGCTTTTACTTCTAAAAAATTGTTCGACACGCACAATACAGGAGATTTACCTTGATTTACTCTACTTTACTCGCGGCTGTTCCTTCTACCTCACCCTGGTCGGCTAGCACGGCAGTTGTCATGATTGTTTGCAATCTGTTTGCGATCGCCATCGGCTACTATGCAATTCAAAAGCGCGGCGTTGGCCCATCGCTTCCCGTTGAAATGCCTGCGATGTTTACGGGCTTTGGCATTCCAGAACTGTTAGCAACTGCCAGTTTTGGCCATGTTTTGGGAGCTGGGGCAATTTTAGGGTTAGGCAACGCGGGTCTGCTCTGAGGATCTAGAGTTCACAAATTTGAGCAAGGCTGCGCTTTACCCTACTGCTCTTTTTTGTCCTAACCTGGACAACTCCAGCTACATAGCAATTCTCGATCGGCACGATATACAGCGGTAGTGCGGCGTACCACCGCTGTACGTCACGTTTCTTCCTCTACTTAGATAAGAACTGCTGTGATTTGTAGAACTTGCGCGTTCCTCTGTAAAACAAGGGGCTTCAGCCCCATGTTCACTTGCCAATCGCCGACTCTGCGTTCTATTTGCGTAAGTCCTGGTTTAGCCCACTAGACGAGAAGCCCCGCGTTCTGGCAAAGCCGAACGTCGGGATGAGAGGCGCGGCGATGAGGAGTCCAACCCCTGAATCGATTTTCTCGCCTGCGGAAACAGTGAATGGGGTTGGCGACAAATCGCCAGATGATAGAATTAGGATGAGGCAATGACTTTTGCAGCTTGCCATGAGGGTTGATTTCCTCCCCTTGAACGTGACTGATAAGCCTCTGCTTTGCGGCATTGCGACCTCAAACAAGCGTCTCCGTTGCACAGGTCAAAAATAGGACGAAACACAAAAATTGCATCAAGTGGGGTTGGGCATCGCCTCACTATAAAATGCTCCAGTCCGGTTTCATCCTAGAAGGACTTTCCGGTGGGAGAAGCCTGCGCTCTGTTGCTTGCAACGAGCGTCGGGAGTATGTCACTTTCTTGTCCGCTTAGTCCGCCAGTTGCACCTTCCCGTTGCGCCAGACCTGTTTTCAGTAAGATTAAAAAGAGGTGCAAACTTATTACGGATTGGTATTTGCCAATTCTTTATTGGCTTAGCCCTCGCTCTAAGCACCATAGGCGGAGTCAGGAAGGCGGCATGAGGACAGGTTGGCAAATTGGTTCTGTATTTGGCATTCCGCTGCTGATTGACTCGTCGTGGTTCTTCATCCTGGCACTGGTGACATTCTTCTACGGTTCATCGCTGCAAGGCGGTGAACTGCGTCCAGCAGCAACCTGGATTGTCGGGTTCGTTATGGCGCTATTGCTGTTTGGGTCAGTGCTGCTGCACGAACTGGGCCATAGTTTAGTCGCGCGATCGCAGGGCATTATCGTCAACTCCATTACCCTGTTTCTGTTTGGTGGAATCGCTTCCATCGATCAAGAGTCAAAAACGCCAGGGCAGGCTTTTCAGGTGGCGATCGCCGGGCCATCCGTTAGCTTTACAATTTTTCTGTTCCTGACGCTGATGGGCCAGTTCGCTCCAGTGAATGAGCCATTTGCTGCCGTTGTATCTGATCTGGCAGGCATTAACCTGGTACTGGCGCTGTTTAATATGATCCCAGGATTGCCCCTGGATGGAGGGCAAGTCCTCAAAGCAGCCGTTTGGAAAATAACCGGGAGTCGCAACAAAGGGGTTCGCTGGTCTGCCAGAACCGGACAGGCATTAGGTTGGGCAGCGGTCATCTTTGGCATCACTGCCTATCTGAGCTATAGACGGCTCGATTTGCTGTGGCTAGCGCTGCTGGGTTGGTTCGGAGTTCGCAATGCTCGTGCCTACAGTCGCGTTGTTGACCTCCAGGAAGCGTTGGTTAGCTTAACCGCAGTAACCGTTATGACCCGCGAGTTTCGTGTAGCGGATGCAGATATGACCATTCGCCAGTTTGCGGACAAATATTTGCATGAGGAATCGAACCTGATCGTTTACTACGCTGCCTCAGATGGTCGCTACCGGGGCATCGTTTCAATTGAAGAGTTGCATTTAGTTGAGCGCAGCCAGTGGGATCAGCCCTTACACAGGGTTGTACATCCCCTAACCGAAATTCCAACGGTTCAAGAGACAACTCCTCTGACTCAAGTTATTGATGTTCTAGAAGCGCAATCCCTCGGTCGAGTCACTGTGCTTTCTCCCGCAGGCTCAGTTGCTGGAGTAATTGACCGGGGTGACGTGGTTCGGGCGGTGGCGGAAAGACTCAACGTGCCAATTTCAGAGGCAGTCATTCGCCAGATCAAGGAAGAAGGAGCTTATCCACCGGGCCTACAGCTTCAGGCGATCGCCAAAGCTGCGGCTGAGTAAAGATGTTAGGGGTTAAGACAATCCTGCGGAACTGGCAAAAACAGCAGCTTGTTGAGCGTTGCTGATTTCACATATAAACCTAGCAGGGACGTTTCGCGGAACGCCCCTGCTCTAGGAAGTTTCTTGCTACTTGACCCCCGTGCAGGAAATCTACCAGCTAGACTTAACCACACCTGGCAATAAACCCTGGTGAGCCATTTCCCGAATCACGTGGCGGGAAAGCCCAAAGTCACGGTAGTACCCTCTAGGACGACCTGTGAGCCAGCAGCGATTGCGGAGGCGATTAGGGGCACTGTTTCTTGGAAGCTGCTGGATCTGACGATGAATTGCGACTTTCTCTTGCTGGGTGGTGGCGCTTTCAAACTGCTCTTTTAGTTCTTGCCGCTTTTGAGCGTACTTTTCGATCAGCTTTTTACGCTTCTTTTCCCGCTCAATCATGCTCTTCTTAGCCATGAAAAATTCTGTTAACCCCATTTAAGACAGTGCTCTCCATCTTACCTGGAATTTGTCTGGATGAGTAGGGCCGCTTAGCTACGAGAATGCACCAGGGCACGCAGCGCAAATTTGGGTAAAGCCATCATGCGCCGCCAGCGCCAGGGTTCCTGGTAAAGCCGATAGACCCACTCCAGATGATTGTCATCGTA
>JAAUQZ010000231.1 GCA_012033355.1 Leptolyngbyaceae cyanobacterium RM1_406_9
CGCTTCCCAATCGTTCTTGACCGCTTCCCAATCGTTTCTGACCGCTTCCCAATCGTTCCTGACCGCTTTGTCCTCTTCGACGACGCTAAAGTGTCCAGCCCAATCATCTCGCGGGCGATCGCCGCTACTACCTTTTGAGCCACTACCGCACTGGAAGGTGCTGTAATCCGAAACAGAATAATGCCGCTGGCAGCGGGAAGTTTCGCCCGAAAAGCAAGCTCACCAAAATCTTTGTCAAAGGTTAGGAGGATGCAGTCCTCTGCTTGGGCAAGGCTCAACACTTCAGTGTCGGAAATGCCAGGGAATTCTGCACGAATCCAACTCACGTCATGTTCTTGCTGACGTAAAGCTTCTACAGCATCCAGAGGGAAGTTCTCGTTGGCGAGGAAGCGCCTGGATTAAACCGGAAGAGCATAAACTTTCTCAACCTTGAGGATAGCACTGGCATAGCTGAGGCAAGCTTGGATATCTTCAAGGCTAAGACCGGGATAATTGCGAAGGATTTCATCGGTACTCCAGCCCTCAGCAAGGAGGTCAATGATGAATTCAACCGCAAGGCGAGTACCTCGGATGATGGGCTTACCAACCAGGATATCTGGGTTGAGGGTGATGCGAGTTTGCTGATCCATAAACAAACCTGAAGTACGTTGTCCTTTATTTTATGGTCAAGAGCAACTGTCGCGATCGCCTACACCACTGCTGAATCGTTCTTGACTGCTGCTGAATTACTCCCGACCACGGCTAAAGATTGCGGATTAAACAACCTGTGGGGTGGGCATCTTGCTCGTCTGAGCGGGCAAGATGCCCACCCCACAAAATTCCTGGTTCCTAAACTCCAATTGGGAATCGCGCTTAAAAGCTCCAGTTTCCTTTGAGCTACAAGAAAACTGGAGCTTTTAACCTGGCATCACCAAGCTGGAGCCTGGCAACAAGCAAATGGCTTGGAGCAGCAGAACAAGGGACTTAAGCCCCTTGTTCTAGAAGGGAATGCGTAAGTCCTATTTCAATCAAAGCAAGTCACTCAGTTTGGGGTTGTCTTTCAGCACTTTCAGCACTTGTTTAATTTCTTGAGTGCGATGCTTGTCCACGATTAGAGTGGCTTTTCCATCGCGGACAATGACGACATCCTTCAGTCCGATGGTGACAATCACTTCATCGTCATCAGCGGCGTAAACGAGGGAGTTTTCGGTGTCGAGTCCGACGTGTTGGGCCAGTTCGACGTTGAGTTTGTCTTCTTTGAACAGGCGTTCGATCGCATTCCAGTCGCCCAGATCATCCCAACCGAAGGTGACAGGCAGGACACACGCCTTGCGGGTTTTTTCCATCATGGCGTAGTCGATACTTTTCTTGGGTAGTTCGGGGTAGACGGAGGGGCCCTGTTTTTCTAGCGGTTCAATGATTTCAGGAGCGTGGGTGTGCAGTTCTGCCAGGGTTACGCCCGCCCGAAAGATAAACATCCCGCTGTTCCAGCTAAAGCGTCCGCTGGCGATGAAGGATTCGGCAGTGGCGCGGTCGGGCTTTTCGGTGAAGCGATCGACTTTGTAGGCAGGGAAGCCGCCGAAAGAGCCAATCGTTTCTCCCTGTTCGATGTAGCCGTAGCCCGTAGAAGGATAAGTAGGGGTAATGCCCAGGGTGGCGATCGCCTCCTGACTGCTAGCCAACTCGGTTGCAGCCTGGAGGGTTTGTTGAAACGCTGCTACGTCTGCAATCCAGGGGTCAGCCGGAAAGAAACCGACCACCGCTTCTTCCCCATAGCGGCGAGCAGCCTCCAGCGTTGCCCAGGCGACTGCCGGAGCCGTATCGCGCCCCTCGACTTCGACCAGCAGATTTTCTTCTGGCAAATCGGGAAGCTGTTGCCGAACGCCTTCAGCTAAATGACCAGCGGTAATCACCCAGAGCCGATCCCAACCCTCTGCCAGATTGAGCAGGCGGGCTGCGGTTGCCTGGAGCAAGCTTTGACCGCTGCCATCCAAGCTCAAAAACTGTTTCGGACGATGCCGCCGACTCAGCGGCCAAAAGCGCTCTCCCTTACCACCAGCCAGAATCACAGGTATCATAGCCTTCTCGCTTTGCTTTAATTTGCGTTGAGGTTCTTAGTTAGTCTGCACGGATCTATATCCCTAGTCCGTAAAATCTACCGAGAAATCTACTGGAGCGAGTTTTTAATTTCTGAATGCTATGGGCGAAACATTATCGAATTCACCGCTTGGGTTACACTGTAAGGTCAAGATTTCTAGATTTTGCCTGGATTTTCTTAAGATTGTTTTGGTCTATGATTGCACGCGATGGGTTCGTGAATGTTCACTGGGCTTGCTATTAGGCAATTTGACCGCGTAGAATTCGCCAAGTGCCTCATGGGTGCGCGTGAGGAATTACATCCGTAGATAGTAGGTGCGCGATCGCGCTCAGCCTAGCATAGGTATGAATACATCACGAATTCTTCAGGGTCGGTGATACACGCTAGCCACAGTACAAATGAGGTCAAGGTGAGAGACGGAGTGGACGGTTTACAAAATCAGTCTGATCGGTATAAAACGCAACAATCTAATTCTGTTCAAGGGTCTGAGGATGGAGAATCGAGTCATACACCTATTTCACCTGCTACAGCCTCCGTTGCCGCTGCTACGCCTGCTCGGTCATCCAGTCAGATACTGGCTCCGTCAAGCCAGCCTTCGTCGAAGCCAAGTCCATTACACTGGCTATCGTGGGGTGCTGCTCTGGTAACGACAGGTTTACTCTCTGGGACACTGGGAGTCGCTTTGTCTTGGTTAACGCCTTTGCCCTCGGCGATCGCCCCCAACACCGATCAGCAGCTTTCGCTAAGTGACCTGTGGAGCAAAGGGTTTCGCTACAACATTACCCGCCCGGTCAACATCTTAGTCATGGGAATTGACCGGGTGCCCGACGTTCCCGCCGACTCGCCTGAAGTGCTGAACGGTCGCAGCGATACAATGCTGCTGGTGCAGGTTGATCCTGCTGACAACTCGATTAACGTGCTTTCCATTCCCAGAGACACTCAGGTAGAAATTCCGGGCGTTGGGCTAACCAAAATCAACCATGCCAATATGCTGGGCGGCGACAGTTTAGCCGCTCGTGTGGTCAGCCGAAATCTAAACGGGGTAACGATCGATCGCTATGTTCGAGTTAGCACCGAAGCGTTTAGAGAGTTAGTAGATTTGCTGGGTGGCGTAGAGGTTTTTGTGCCTCAGCCCATGTCTTACACCGATGAAACGCAGAAACTTTACATCGACCTGGAGCAGGGCTGGCAAACTTTGAATGGCGACGAGGCAGAACAGTTTGCCCGCTTTCGTTCGGATGGAAATGGGGACATCGGACGGGTGCAGCGTCAACAGCAGCTAATTCGAGCATTGCGCGATCGCATTACTAGCCCAGCCGTGATTCCTAAACTGCCAGAGGCAATTCAACTGATTCAGAAGTACGTCGATACCAACCTTTCTCTAGAAGAAATGCTAGCTTTGGCAAACTTTGGCATGGCCCTAGAGCAAGACAACTTCAGGATGGTAATGCTGCCTGGTCGCTTTAGCACCCCTGATGAATTTGTTGCCAGCTATTGGATCACCGATACTGATGCGGTCGATCAGGTGATGCAGGAATATTTTCAGGTTCCCTCCATCACCCGTTCCCAGGAACATCGTGCGCTCAATAACCTGCACATTGCCGTCCAAAATGCCTCAGGAGAGCCACGTTTAGGGAGTCAGGTTGCAGATTATTTGCAAGATCAGGGCTTTGACAACGTGTACGTCATTCAAGATTGGCCTGATCATCAGTTTCAAACGGATATCATCGTGCAGCGAGGCAATATGCGCGGCGCGGCTTTGCTAGAGAATGTCCTGGGCTTGGGGCGAGTTGTCTCTGCCTCCACTGGAGACTTGCAGTCGGATCTAACGATTCGAGTGGGAGAAGATTGGGCGGATCGAGTGGGGGGGGTGAGGGAGGAAGGATGAGGGATGAGGGATGAGGGAGGAAGGATGAGGGATGAGGGATGGGCGGCTTCTCTCTGCCTGCTGGTTAGATGATGAATTCGGGTGTTTAGAGGATGTTTAGAGTATTTTTGACTCGCTGTGCTGGCGTAATTCTGATTTTGGGTCTGGCTTGTCTGTGGATTTTACTCAGCGCAACGCCTGCTTTGGCAGCGATCGACACCGTGAACTACAACAACGCCAACTTACAAGAACAGGATTTTTCTGGCGCAGACCTCTCCGGTAAGGCTTTTGTTGCTGCTGAGATGCGGGGCATTAATTTTCAGGACGCAGATCTCACCAATACCATTCTCACTAAGGCGGTGATGCTAAATGCAAACTTGCGAGGAGCAAACTTGACTGGAGCTTTAGTCGATCGAGTATTTCTCTTAGGTTCAGACTTAACCAACGCCGTTTTGCAAGAAGCTACGCTCTCTCGCACCAGCTTTCAAGACGTAACCGTGACTGGGGCTGACTTCACTGATGCAATTCTCGATCGCTACGAAATCAGCCAATTGTGCGATCGCGCCTCTGGTACGAACCCCACAACAGGCGTGGCAACAAGGGACAGTCTAGGCTGTCGATAGAAATCTCTGACTTTGGAGATCCTTGATAAACTAGAAAGGTTCTAACGTAACTCTATCCCTATGCAAAAGCGTTCTGCCTTTGACACTAGCCACCTGATGCGTCGTGCTGAAGATCTCATTGGAGCCGCCTCAAACCGCTATCGGATCACCGTTCAGGTTGCCAGTCGGGCACAACGCCGCCGCTTTGAAGAATTTGATAGCCTGGATGACCCAAAGATGAAGCCCGTGATCCGCGCCATCATTGAAATGTCTGATGAGCTAACGCAGCCTGAAATCATTGGTGAATGAGGAGTGGCGATCGCCACTGTACCAGTGAAACTCTAAAAAACCGTATCTTCCAGTACTGCTATTCCTGAATTAGAGTGGAGCTATCCAGCTAGGGAATAGCCGTTTAATGAAACACAGCCAGAAAATCCGTTCTGTTAATTCAAAGAACAGTTCGGATTCGGATATAGGGTTAATATATGGTTTTTTGGGAGTGTTGGGATTTAGTCTCACGCTGCCTGCTACCCGCGTTGCCGTACTAGATCTAGATCCAATCTGGGTTGGGCTGGGGCGCGGTTTTGTTGCCGCAATTTTGGCAGCGATCGCCCTTTACTTTACTCGTCAAAAGCTCCCTAGTTTCCGACAGTGGCGCAGTTTAGCCATCGTTTCTTTAGGAGTCGTTTTAGGGTTCCCCCTGCTGTCCGCCTGGGCGATGCAGCGTTTACCTGCGGCTCACGGCGCTGTTGTATTAGGACTGCTACCTCTGATGACGGCGATCGCAGGAGTTTTTCGAGCGGGCGATCGCCCCAGTCGCCAGTTCTGGGTTGCCAGCAGTATTGGTAGCCTCACGGTAATCGGATTTGGCATCTTTTCAGGAGCCGGACACCTCCAACCCGCTGACTTAGCCCTATTGATTGCAGTCGTTGTGGCTGCCTTCGGCTATGCAGAAGGGGGGCAGTTAGCCAAAACATTAGGCGGCTGGCAGGTTATCAGTTGGGCCCTGGTGCTAGCGGCCCCGGTGGAAATCTTGCCCATGATAGTAAGTACTTCACAGCATGGGCTGACTGCTTCCCCTGCCGCCTGGTTAGGCTTTGCCTACGTTAGCGTTGTGAGTCAATTTATTGCTTTCTTTGCCTGGTATCATGGCTTAGCCAAAGGGGGAGTTGCTAGAGTTGGACAGATCCAATTGCTCCAGCCCTTTTTAACCTTAATAGCATCTGTTCTGCTGTTAAGTGAAACTATTACACCCGTTACAATGGGTGCCGCTTGCATTGTGGTAGCCAGCGTTGCAGTTGGGAGGCGATCGCCCATCAAACGAGTATCACATTGCTCAACTTCTCCCTCTTCTGACAGTTAGCTGTCAAAGGAAAGGATTCAGATCTGCGACTTCTCCGAGAAGTTGCAGATCTAAGCATTCATCTATGGGAAATCAGTGACTACCGCGATACCACTGGCACGGTGACGAACAGTTCCTTCAAGGGCAAAACTTTGCACGGAGTTAACCCTTTCTCACCCCGATGAGTTAGTTGGAAAGGGCTGGCGTGGCCCTCACTTTCCGCTACTCGAAAAGTTCATTGATGCTTCTCATATGTTGCCTGTTCACCTGTACGCCGATGATGAAACAGCCGCCCGAATTCACGGTGAGCCAAACGGCAAAACGGAGGCATGGCATATTCTTTGGGCAGCACCAGGAGCAACCATTCTGGCAGGACTCAAAGGTGAGTTTAGCCGCAGTCAGCTATTTGATGCGTTCGTAGCGCAAGATCATGATGCTGTCATGGGTCGCTATCCCATTCAGGCAGGAGACACTATTTATTCCACAAGCAAATCCAGATAGAACTATTAAAAACTGGAAATGGTTGAAATTAGAGCGTCTTATCTATTGGGATTATTTGCGCCATTACCATCGTGACAATCGCCCTGAAGATATCGAGCATGGCATTCCTACGCCTAAGACAACCCAAGATTGTCGTCCTGAACTAGAAGCGATCGCCAACTTCTACCGTCGTTTTTCAAAAATTCATTTTTACGTCACGTTGCACTCGACAAATGTTTTTCCGGGTGCAGTGTTTTTGGTGAGTCAGAAACTACGCTGCCAGCAAAATCGAAACTAGCCCAAAGCGAGCGTTCGCTTTGGGCTTGACCTGAGTTTTCATGCTAAAAATCCTTACTCCCGCAAATAGCAGTGAATTTGGAAAAACCCTTGCTTGTCCTGCCCTAACAATGGATGCGGGCAATTGGGGGCGAGGCACAATAAAAACTCTTTTGCAAATACATTTTAGTTTTGGGCATTGCTAGAATGCTTTCCTCAAAAATACCATAATGGCATTGATTGGATACCACAAATGCAGTTCATCTAAATAGAGTAGATGCTGTACTTAAGCCGCCACATTAAGCTGACCGCTCTACTGATTAATCCTTTCACAATACAGGCAATGTAGACGTGCGGTCGCCTCCACTGCTCGGCAGGTTCCACAAGAATTGAAGTATACCTAACACAGATTCACCCTAAAATAGGTCAATTTTCTCCTCTTCTGATTTCTCCTACTTGTATCTGGAAAAATTTGTTGTTTTACGAAAATTTTATGGTTTTTGGGTTTATTTCAGAAATAACATAAAGAGTAGATAAAGCTGTGCTTTGTCTCTAGCAGCAGCTTATGGAGGTTAGCTAATGTATGACTCGTGGAGCAAAGACCGAGTATACTTAAACACATCACATACTGTTTTTTCCTCAAGAAAAACAAGGCGTATTCGTAGTTTTATTTTTCAGACAGAACTCTTAGGTAGCATTGAAAACAGCGTGTAAATACCCGCAGAAATATATCACTCAGTGATACACGTATCCTTACGATTTAAGAAATAGACTAATGAAACCAAATGAAATGATTGCAACTTCAAAACGTATAGTCCGTTGGGGTAGCAGCTTAGTTGATCCTCGAATACAGCTCATTGAAGAACCTCGGCAGCAGCGTAAACGTCGTTATAAATATCGTTGTAGTCAACTAACTTGGATATTGCAGAAATTTTTCCCAGGAAAGTTTAGTAGAGTTGATGGTAGTATCATTGACGCATTCTTCAAAAAGAAGTGGCAGAATTGCGCTTATTTTCTAAATGTAAGTGCCCCACAAAAGCAGATGCTGGATGAATACTGCAAAGAAAATGAAATAATGACTGTTTATGAGAGAATCCCAGAGCGAATCAAGTTTTTATTACGAGAAGGGGAATGCATTTTAGTATTAGAAGTTGCAAATGAGGGCTATGCTTTCTCTAATCCTTATGGTGCTGCAATCCATCAGTTAATTGATAAGATTGGTTGTGAAAGTGGGCAAGTGGTTTATGCTACCCAAAATCACTCATACGAAGAGAAATATAGTAATTGGTGCGATCGCACTAACATTTCCAAAGAACATAGAATTAAATTTGTCATAACCCACGTTAGCTTACTGCTAATGGTCATTAGGTATAGCCTAGCTAAAAAGCAGATTTGGGATATTAGTGAATCTAAAATTTTGGGAGAGGAAAGACCCAAAAAGTGGTTGTGCTTAAATAACGTTCCCAGAGCGCACAGATGCTTCCTCTTATACAATTTAATTGAGAAAGATCTTTTGCGTGAGGGAGATTTTTCATTCAATCACAAGCTGAACTCAAATATCTTCACGCCTCATTTTGCCGATGAATTAAAAGTATTTTTTCCCTTCCAAAACGACGAGACAATAGATGAAATTATTTCTCAGCTAGATCGAAAACTACTTATATACTTGGATTTACCTGATCGGAGCCTGCTCAACTCTGAGGGGAGAGGAGACGTTTTTCAAATCGAGAAGGAGTTGTACCAAAACTCTTATTTCTCAATAATAACTGAGAGCGATTTTCCTAAGGAAAGAGATCCTCTCCGATTTACAGAGAAAACCTTAAAGTCCCTATTAGGACTTCATCCATTTCTAATCTTCGGTAGCCCTGGTACTTTGAAGCTGCTGCAAAATTTAGGATTTATGACATTTGATGGTTTTTTCGACGAAAGTTATGACAGCGTCGATGATCCAAATCAAAGGTTTAACTTGCTTTTTAAGCAGATTGAATCTTTATCTTCGTTGGGAACAAAAGAATTGCATGAACTATACTCAAGGTCATTTGAAATCCTAGTTCACAACTACAATCACTTTTTCCAAAATATGCCTGACTGGTGTCGAAAACACATTTTGACTGATTTTTGCCAATCTTTCTAAAACGATAGGATAAAGCCATTTTAAGAACCAACGCCTAAGGAATTCTAGGCGTTTTTAGCTACTCCCCAAAAAGTTGACTATGGCGCTACGCACCTTGATTAAGACTTTTTGTATGGAAGCCCCCTCCGCGCTGCGAGGGCTTCCATACAAAAACGTGCCCAAAGGTATACCCGTAGCGCTATGGCAATCCTCTTTGATCTGTGAAAAAGATGGTTTGTGAAGGTGCCATTCAGGGTGAAGGAATATTGCTTGAATAATACGCGCCTTAGCGAATGCGTACTTAGCTTGCCGCAGCAGGTCTGGCGGCTCTCTGCACTTTTTCAACCTGCTTGGGGGCAGGAATTTTTTGGAAAAGCTGAATTGCTGCTCGAAAGTTAGCTTCGCTTTCGGCAACTGAACCTATTGCGCGGCAGGTCAGCCCAAGCTGATAGTGAACTTCGGCTAAGTCGGCTTTTGCTTCGATTTCGATTAATAGCTTTTTGGCAGCTAAAAGATGGGCGATCGCCCCCTTAAAGTCGCCTTTGATTAGGTACAGTTCTCCTAACCCTTTCAGTGCATTTGCTTTAACCTGGGTGTAATGGCTTTCCTCTGCATAAGTTTTTGCCAAACTGTACATTTTTGTGTGCCTTTTCAAGCTCTCTAAATTCTTGA
>JAAUQZ010000232.1 GCA_012033355.1 Leptolyngbyaceae cyanobacterium RM1_406_9
CTGATCTGGAGCGAGCAGAGCAGCTTCGACGGGCAGAGGTGTTCTTGCAGGACGGTGGAGCGGGGTTAGCGCAGTTAGTGCAGCCAGTTTATTAACTGAAAAGGGAAAAAATGAGGGCGATCGCCCCTCTTCCTTTAAAGCTGAAAAACGTCCCCATCTGCTGCTCGTTATCGATCAGTTTGAAGAAGTCTTTACCCTGAGTCACGGAACGCAGTCAGAACAGGAACGCCACCAGTTTTTTCGATGTCTGACTGAAGTGCTACAAGCAGCAGGTGACTGTCTCAGCATTGTAATTGTGCTGCGGGCAGATTTCTTCGGCAAGTGTTCCCTGTATGAGAAGTTAGCCCAGCAGATTGAACAAAACATGGTGATTGTCACACCGCTGAGCTACGAACAAATCAAAGCAACCATCGTGCAGCCTGCCCAGAAGGTAGGGCTAACCTGTGAGCCAAATCTGGTCTACACGATGCTGCTAGATGTTATTGGTGCACCCGGTGAATTACCGCTGCTGCAATATACGCTGCTGGAGTTGTGGCAGCGACGGCAAATCGCAGCAGACAGCAACGCTGCTTACCTTACCCTGGATGCTTACACAGAACTGGGCGGTGTCAGGGGAACGCTGCAAAAACGCGCAACTGAAATTTTTTACAGCCTGTCGTTAGAGGAACAGAGCGTCGCCAAACGCATCTTTCTGGCACTCACGCAATTGGGAGAAGGAACTGAAGACACCCGACGGCGGGTATTCAAGGCAGAATTGGTAAATTCCGCTTTTTCAGGGGAATTAGTCGAGCAAACCTTAGAAAAGCTGGTTGCTGCCAAACTGGTCGTGACTAACCAAAGTGAGATTTGGCAGTCGGAAGGGGAAAATCTTGCCCATATTTCTTTAGCCGAGAAAGCACTGGCTGTCGCTAGCTTTGCCCAAGCTTGGCTCTGCCAGGAAACGATTGATGTCGCCCATGAAGCCCTGATTCGTAACTGGTCGCTGCTGCGGGGTTGGCTGGACGAAAATCGGGAAGTCTTACGCCGACAACGGCGCATTGAGCAGGTCGCTCAGGAATGGAACAATGCTGGACAGCCTAAAGGCGTGGAGTATTTGCTGCGCGGCGGACGACTGATTGATGCGGAAGACTTTCTCAGTCACTATTCCAATGATCTGTCGGCTCTGGCACAGCGCTACATTACCGTTAGTCAAGAAGAAAGCTACCGCGCCAGGAAGGAATTAAGGTTGCTGCAAATTGCGGTACCTTCAGTATTGTTGGTTGCCCTGTTGGTAACGTTCAACCAGTATCGTACAGCGGTACAGACCCAGGCAGAAAAAGACTATCAGCTTCAGGTTTCAACCTCACGAGAGCGGGCGGCGATCGCCCAGTCAATTCTCCAAGAACCAGATGGCGACCCAATGGCAGCGCTGCTGATTAGCCGTCTAGCCGCAGAACAGGGGGGTCAAACCTTTGAAGCGCAATCCAGTTTACGGGCTGCCCTACAAGATCTGCGGCTGCAATTGGAACTGCACGGACACCAGGCTGCGGTTCACCAGGTTGAGTTCAGTCCCGATCAAAACTATTTAGCGACCGCTAGCGCTGACGGCACCGTGCGCCTCTGGGCAGTCGATTCTCACACCATTCAAACTGACAACCTTCAGCCACTCAAGATTTTGTCCTGGACTGATTCTTCACCGGATGCGGCTGCAACAAGTGAAATTCAACGGACAGAAACGCCGAACCTGACGACTGTTGCCTTTAGCCCAGACAGTAAACAGGTGATGGCGATCGCCCAAAATTCTCCCCACGCCAAAATCTGGTCAACTGAATCTGGCACCCTATCCTTGCAGATCGAAGCTGCTCAAGCCATTACTCAAGTTAGTTTTAGCCCTGACGGAAAATGGATTGCCACAGCTAGCATCGACCAAAGCATCTCGATTTGGCAAGCCAAAACAGGTCAGCTCCAGGTTCGCCTGACTCAGCCAGGAGCCATCAACAGCCTACAGTTCAGTGCAGACGGGAAACGCTTGCTTACCTCTGGAGCTAATACTGCCTATCTTTGGCAATTAACGGCTGCATCTCCAACGGCTCCTTTAACTGCAAAGCTCATCAAATCTTTGCAGCATCCAAATGTGGTCAATAGTGCCAGCTTTAGCCCCAAAGGACGCTGGATTGCTACTGCTTGCGATGATGGCAAGGTCAGGCTATGGGAAATTAACACTGGACAACTGCGCCATACCTTACCTCAAAATCCTCCGGTAGATAGAGCCAGCAACATCCAATCTGGGTCGAATTCATCCCTCCAAACTCTTAATCCAATTGACCCCGTTGTAGAGGTGCTGTTTAGCCCAGATGAGCAACTCTTGGCGACAACAGGCACTCACCACCAAATCTGGCTCTGGGAAGTCGGCTCAGGTCGGCTTCGAGCCAGACTTTCTGGGCAAGGATCTGCAACTCAGACGGATCAGGATGAAGGAGTAGGGGCGATCGCCTTTAGCCCTGATAGCCGCCAAATCATCACCACAAGTCGAGGTCAGGTTAACCAAGAAGTTTCCTATAGTGTTTATCTGTGGAATACGCAAACCGGTCACCAAACAGGTGTTTTACGCGGAAATCATGCTGCTATTACCACTGCCCAATTTAGCCCTAACGGGGCTTATCTCGTCACAGCTAACCAAGAAGGTACTGTGCGCCTGTGGTCAGCGATGGCGGGTGGCGAGTTGCCCACGCTCCAAATCCCTCATGGGTTAGTGCAGTGGACAGCCTTTGTCCAACCAGCAGCGCCCTTAGGAGCAGCCTCCAACCGCGTCTCCAGCGTAGATTTAACTCCATCCTCTATGTTGATAGAATCCAATCCTGTTACGGCGCAGGCAGGTGTCGCTCCAGCACTTCCAGCAGGTCTTATGACGGTGACGGCAGACGGGTTATTGCAACGTTGGGATATCGTTCCTAACTCCGTTGCTAACCCCAATCTGGCAATAGACCTGAACCATGGCTTACCCTCTGCTAGTACCGCTCAGATCGACGCGCCAATTCAACCGCGATTTTGGCAGCGACTGACTCCTTCAGGGTGGCGATCGCTATTAGATTCTCAGGCTAACTTGCCCTCTGCGAAATCACCTGCCGTTTCAGAAGCCCCAATGGCAGCGGTTGGAATGAGAATGGGGCAGCTACGGCCAGCAGGTGCAGCGGCGGCAGATGGGCAAGCGATACTTACCAGCGTTGCTTTTAGCCACAATGGACAGATGATTGCAACCGCGACTAGCGATGGATGGGTTGAAATTCGTCGTAACCAATCTAACAAACTTGCAGAACCGCTATGGCGGATTCAAAGCGTACAGGTTTCAGAAATTCGCGATGACTCTACTTCAAGCCTTCGCCACTCAAATATTCCCGCAGTTTTTCATCAACTAGTTTTCAGTGCTGATGGGCGGCGGCTATTGGGCTTGGGAGATGATTTTGCGGCTCGCCTTTGGGATGTGCAGTCTGGGCAACTGTTGCAGACTTTACATGGCCATGAGGCGATGATTCAGCAAGCGCAGTTTAGCCCTAATGGGCAACAGATCATCACTGCAAGCCTGGATCGGACGGCACGAATTTGGCAGGTCGCTTCTGGGCAAGCGGTTAAAGTTTTAACCCACCAGGATGCAGTTAGCAGCGCAGCTTTCAGCCCTGATGGGCAGCAGGTAGTAACGACCAGTTGGGATGGTACGGCTAGAGTTTCAGAGATAGAAACGGGAGAACTCAAGGTAATTTTGTCGGGGCATCGAGGGCTAGTTTTAGATGCTCAATTTAGCCCTGATGGGCGATCGCTTGTCACCGCTGGGGCAGACGGCTCAGCCCGCATTTGGGATGCAGAAACAGGCGTAGAAAAGGCACAACTCCATCCCACTTACACTGGCCTTGAGCCGAAACTGATTCGTCGTGCGTTCTTTAGCCCCGATGGTCAGTATGTAGCAACGCTGAGTGAAGAAGGAGAGGTAAACCTGTGGGCTGCAACCTGGGAAATGCTGCTTGAGCTTGCCCGCGATCGCAGTTTCCGTCAACTAACTGCCGAGGAGTGCCTTCGCTATCTGCGCTTGGCTCCTGATGACTGTCCAGCGCTGGAGATTAGTCGGGATTAGCCGTTGAAACTAGCGTTTTAGTTTTTCGGATCAGATTCTCAAGCCGATGTAGTTACTGTCTACTCCAAGTTCACACAATTTAAGTTTGCTGGCTAAAATAGGGATGCAAATCGCTACAGTGCTTTGTCTTAGGGAACTTTGCTGCTGCACGTAGCGATCGTGCCTACAGAGGAATTTTCTGTCCACAGGAATTTTCCTGCACTCCAGCGTAAAGATGGGGACTCGCAGCCAAAAATTTAAGTTAAACGTGCGATCGCGAATTAGGGTGCAGCCAAAAGCATAAAAAGGTATTAATCTCTAACGATCAACCTTAGATAGATTTTCAATTTGTGAATGCTCAGACCACCCTACAGGTCATTCCGGTGATTCCTTTTGAGTTCATCGTCATTGGCAAACCGATTTCCCACCAAACTAAGGATCGGAAGCGCCTGCAAGCTTGGAAAACTGAAGTCCGTCGTACCGCTGAGTTGTGTTGGAAGGCAGGTACGGCAGTAGGTGATCCTTTGCGGGTCACAATTACCCACTACTACGACGCACTGCCGGGTGATGAGAGTGGCGTACCCGATAGCGATAATATTGTTAAACCTGTGCGAGACGCTTTGAATGGGTTAATCTATGTAGATGACTATCAAATTACTGACTTCGTGAGTCGTCGTCGCAGTTTGAATGGTTCCTTTCGCGTTAAGGGTATGTCTGCTGTGCTTGCGGAGGGTTTTTGCAAGGGTGAGGAGTTCCTCCATATTTTTGTCGAAGCTGCTCCCGACCCTACTGAGTTAAGGTAGGGTTCCTAGCCAAAAAATCAATATGACTTATTCAATTCCAGAAAACTTATTAGAACGTCGGCGTTTGCTAAGGTTAGCCAGAGAGTATCGCCAGAAAGGATATAGCGTCACGCTGTATCCCACTTCTGAAGATCTGCCGCCTGCGCTAGCGAAATGTTCGTTTGACCTGATAGCAGTTAACGGAACCAGGGCGATCGCTGCTGGGATTCGCACTCGTGAGAGCCTAACTCTAAACGGTGCTGCTGATCTGCGCCGCATAACTAGTCTGGTCAAGCAAGTCCCCGGTTGGGAATTCGAGCTTGTTGTAACGAATCCTCGTAAAAAAGCTAGCTAAAAGTCATGACTTAATTAGCCTGCGACACTTCCAAAAGTGTCGCAGGCTAATTAAGTCAATATAAATTCCGGTAGCGGTTCTCAGAACCACTCCGGCGCTATTGGCACTCTTCTCTATTGTGGTTTTGCTGGCTGATCAAGCTCAATCCTTGCATCCGTTTCGCCTCACACCGCTTGGTATCACAAGCCTTTACCTACCTTCTCTAATGCCCTAGCCCTAGTACGTCAACGCTATTGGCACGTTCGCCTTTTTCAGTTGTCAACGCCTCAAGCCGATATGGTAAACATTCCTGGCTCTCTCTTCAACTGTTGGTCTCACTTGACTTTGCTGCCTAATGGATAAAGTCGAGCTAAGGGTGAGGTCTATGAGTAGCGAAATAGCCTGCGGCAACATCATCCTTAAACTGTTGCAGCCGTTCTTCCAATTGAACAGTAAGGCGCTCGATTTGATCATCTGAGCTAAGGATGGGGCGCGATCGCAGCGCTAGTTGCTTCAGCCGCGATGCCGCAGACCTGATCCTTAGCCAGTGTCGAACCGTGCGTACAGGCGTAAGCAGGTCTGTCTGATTTCGAGGATCAAAAACGCGCTGAGTTTGCATTGGCTCATAGTCAACCCCAACCGAGGCGCACCAGTCTTGCCACTTAAAAGACAAAATCGTTCGACTGGTTACAACGGGCACCCAGGGAACGCGCAGAGCATCCGCTACGATCGCCCCATGCATGGCCTCTGCCAGCACGACTTCGGTTTGACTGATGGCAGTAATTACCGCTTCGGTTGACCAGCGCGGGTCGATATAGCCAAACCCGATGGACTGACAAACCGATTTCCAACCCTCACCCGCTAGCTCATAGTGAGGCATAAAGGCGAACTTGTATAGGTTGCGGTGTAGGTTGCGATCGCTCAAATTAACCAACCGCCTGAGCAGCACTGCCCCGTCTGTCACCGCCAGGTCATCTGGCAGACCTAAAGCCTGGGTTGAGAGTGGTCCACGCAAACAGTAAATTTTGTAAGAATCATCAACGACGGGAACGCCCTTGCCGTAGCCTACCCCAGTTGCAAATACGGCTCTTTTACGAGCCTCACGGGTGCGGTTAGGGAGATTGCTGTTAAACAAAGTACCGATTCCCACAAATGCGGTTGTTGGGTCATCATCTAGCACTCCCGGAAGTAACCTTTCCCAGAGCCAGGGGTTTAAGTTGTCGCCAAAGTTTTGTGCCCCGTCGGGCAGTTTGTAATAACAAAGCTTCATTGGGCCTACCTTACCAATATGGCAATCCTCTTTGATTTGTGAAAAAGATGATTCGTGAAAGTGCCGCCCTCCGGGCGGGCACTTTCACGAATCATTTAGGATCGCCATAGTAGAATTTAGGGTTTCGTAGCGTGGTCAATCTGAGGCGCAGCATACGATAAACCTTTTCTACTCGTTTACTCCAAAGTAGAAACTGCTTTTCCGTTTCTAGGAGTTTGGGATGTTCGAGGGCCTGTTGCCGGGTGAAATAAGCTAATTTCTCCGCAGGATCAGCTTGCCCTTTAGAAATTCTGACCTTCTCAATTCGATCTTTAAAGAAGGGAAAACGATCTTCTGAGTCAAACTGAACGGATAATCCCGCTTTAGCAGCAGCAAGTCCTATAGCGTTTCCTTCGCCTGCGTAAAAGCGGTTTAATTCAAAAAAAGCGGCGATCGCATCCCAACATTCGAGAAATTCAATTTCGCGCCCAGCAGAGCGTCTCACTGTGAATAAAAACTCGTGAACGAATTTAACACCTTCCAGATTTAGCTCTAGCTTATCGGCTGCTTTTGAAATAAGCTCAAAATCTCGCTTCTTCTTGCCCTTGTGGTTAATAATGCTGGAGCCTGTTCTGGCTGTGATTCCCGTATTCCAGTTCATATCATCGGGCACTTGCCCCAGTATTCGCATATCTGCATCAATGAAGATACAGGTTTCAAATCGGGCGATCGCTTCAGAAATCACAAACCTCTTGTCATGGTAGGGATATACTCCCCGCTGCCGATGTTTGATCGCTAAAACGTGAGCGTAATGATCAAAGTCACTGGGCTGATCGGTCAATACAAGAAAAATTGTGTTGGGGGAATATTGCTGGATATCAGACGCTAAATCTAATGCAAGAGAACGATATTTCTGCCCCAAGGCCAACGTACCGAAACAGAAATTTTTTGTCTCTGATTTCATTGTTTAGTAACCTGCTCTTGAACTAGATTTAATGTTGTTCAACTGCTTAGAGCAACGATTATTGCTTTAGCTCGAAAGTTCCTCAGAAATATAGCAATTCTTACTTCTTTAAAACAGTGAGTTTTGACAACTTATGCTGATTTTCTATTACTCCCTTCCCGGTTAAAGATTAGGCACAAAAGATCAGGGATGCTCCCCCTATAATCGGCATACCAGCCGGAATTCAGCGAAACCTACCCCTGCGGTAGAATGCACCTTCTAACACTTTTGTCAGTCAACCAGGGGCAGTGCCCACCCTACTGAAAATTGCTACAGAAGAATGCACAAGTCCTAATTCTGAAGAGCCGCCCGGAAAAGGGTCAGTTTTCTTCTGCGGTAGCTACAGAAGTTTCGGCATTGTTCCTTTAACGAGTCGTAAAGTTTTAATGAAAATATCCTTTGCAAAAGTGACTCCACAGATTTAGTCGATTCTCTGCGAGTGCTGACTTTGACCTAAAACTAAAAGCAAGACATCCAGTAAAGCTTAGATGAAGCTGAGTATTCTTGATGTTTACTTAACCTGGCTTTGTCTGCGCTTAACCTCTAACCGATACGTTACTAAAGGTTCCCGTAGATTTACGGTAGGAAGAAATTTCATACCCATCTGCGTACTGTTGCGGAGTTCGACGCTGATAGCAGGAGTGATTGACCTGCTCGACAGCTAAAAGCTAGCTCAACTCAGACTGCCTAATTTTTCTTCCTTTACTGAGGTGTTCATGAATAGTCCAATTCAGCTCACGCCTGTGGGCACATATGCGACTGGCATTTTTGATGAAGGTGCTGCTGAGATTCCTGCTTATGATCCAGCATCGCAGCGTTTGTTTGTGGTTAATGCTAACAGAGCAGCCGTAGAGGTGCTAGACCTCAGTGATCCGACTAACCCAACCCGACTGTTTGAAATTGAAGGTGCGGCGTTTGGCGGAGTTGCCAATAGCGTTGCGGTGAGGAATGGGGTTGTGGCGATCGCCATCGAAGCCGAAGTCTCCCAAGATCCTGGTTCGGTCGTATTTTTGGACACAGATGGCAATCTGCTAAAGTCTGTCACGGTTGGGGCACTCCCCGATATGCTCACCTTTACCCCCAACGGACAGAAGGTGCTGGTAGCTAACGAAGGCGAACCTAGCAGCGACTACACGGTTGATCCTGAAGGCTCAGTGAGCATCATTGACCTTGCTAACGGCGTTGAAAATGCTACCGTCACGACTGCCGACTTTACTGCTTTCAATGCTCAAATTGACCAGTTGCGGGCTGCGGGTGTGCGAATCTTTGGCCCTAATGCGACTGTAGCTCAGGACGTAGAGCCAGAATATATCGCAGTTTCAGAAGATTCCAAAACGGCTTATGTAGCGCTGCAAGAAAACAATGCGCTGGCAGTGCTGGACGTGGAAGCCGGAGAAATTACGGACATTCTGCCGCTGGGCTTTAAAGATCACAGCCTGGAAGGAAATGGGCTGGATGCCAGCAACCGCGATGAGGCGATCAACATCCAGACTTACCCGATTTTGGGAATGTATCAGCCAGATGCGATCGCACCTACACGGTCAACGGCGAGACCTACATCATCACCGCCAATGAAGGAGATGCCCGCGACTACGACGCTTTTTCTGAAGAAGCTCGAATTGCCGATTTGACCCTTGATCCCGTTGCGTTTCCCAATGCGGCTGAGCTACAGGACGATGCAGTTTTGGGGCGGCTAAATATCACCACTGCCAATGGTGATATTGATGGCGACGGCGCATTTGAGCAACTCTACAGCTACGGAGCGCGTTCCTTCTCGATTTGGAATGCTCAAGGCAATTTAATTTACGACAGTGGCAATGATTTTGAGCGCATTACTGCCGAGCTAATTCCTGCCGAATTCAACTCTAATAACGATGAGAATGGCTCCTTTGACAGCCGCAGTGATGACAAAGGGCCAGAGCCAGAAGGCGTAACCACAGGCGTGATTGGTGGACGCACCTATGCCTTTGTGG
>JAAUQZ010000233.1 GCA_012033355.1 Leptolyngbyaceae cyanobacterium RM1_406_9
CACGACCGAACACTTGACTGAGCCTCGTTTTCACCATTTCAAGCAAAGGAGCCAAACCAATGGAGAACGAACCCGCGAACGCTGTCCCGTACACCGAGCGAACACTATCCGAACATATCGAACCGCGCTTCTACAGCGCTCAGTTTCTAGCAGATGAAAACCAGGATTTGAATGTGAAAGCTGATACCATTCGCATCCGCTGGTTTAACGATTGGGTGACGAAAGTTGCCCCAATGCAACTACTGAAAATGGACAGGGCAAGTTCACCGAATTGGGGCGTGACCTGATTAATAACTACGCTCAACGGGTCAAACGTGAAGGCGTTAACCCTGAAGATTGGATTGTTGAAGCCAAGTCCCACTACTCCCATGAATGGGAATCAGAAGGCATCATCGAAGGCGAGTTAATGCCTGAAGAAGTGGGAGGGGCACTGGCACAGATGAGGCAGGGAACCTCCTCAATGGAAGGGAAAATTGCCAGCAAGCTAGCCAAGCTCAAAGAATTCAAACAGCAGCTTGGCACCGCTCGAAGCAACTTCTCTGAAGCCGAACGCAAACAGTTTCAATCACGGGGCGTGATGCGCGGTCTAGAGCGCTTTGAACTGGAAACCGAAGCCGAACTCGCCACCTATAACCAACTGCGTCAAGAGTTTTTCGAGGGAGAAGAATGATGTCTCAATCTTCTGATTTTGGCACTTTCATTGGTACTGACCCAGAAACCCAAACAGTCGTAGTCGTCTTTCCCCAGCCAGTCAAGCAGCTAGTGCTGACGACGGTACAGGCTCAAGCTTTAGCCACCGCGCTAATGCAGCGGGTTTTACTACTTGAAAATTCTGAAGGAGCCGAATGACCAACACTATCAAAATCAACATTGCGCTTACCGCAGACATCGACCCTGAGAAATTGGGAGAGGCGATCGCCCAACTCATCCGGGCTGTCACGCCAGAGGAGGAATGGGCTGAAATTGCTCAGCAAATGAAATCTGAAGTGTCAGAACAACTTGCTCTGATTGCAGCACGAAGAAACTCGCCTGACGAGCCTCACCAGGACGCGTGAGGCGAAACGGGTCAAGCCAGCGGTAAGGGGTGTGAAGGGCACAGCCAACAGTCTTAGATGGTTCTGTAATCCATCAGGGCTTAGTAGCGGAGGCAGGTTGACATCGCACATACCCACCCGTCGCGGGAAGCGTCCCGCAATTTATGCCCGGACTTCACCTTTGCACAGTCCAGTCCGGGCACCTCCACAACACAAGTCAGGAGACTTTGATCATGAGCCGAATAACGCCTTTAAAGCAACTTTGGTTGCATCCTTTGGGGCATGGTTCCTTGCTTGCCCTCCTCAGCCTGCTAGCTGGGTGTGAATCCGTTTCTCTGGGGGGAGAGGCTGTGGCCCTCACCACCTTTACCGCACCGCCGCCCTCGGCTCAGCCATATGGCGTAGAGGGCACCCTCACCGAGCAAGAACTGACGGCGCTAGTACACCTGTCCTTTCCTCAGAGCTATGACGCGATTTCATCTCGCCTGGGCTTCCCCGCCAAACGAGACGCAGCCGCCGACTACTACCAGGTTGAAGGCACTAACAATTGGGTCGCAGTCTGGTATAACGGGGCGATCGCCACTGGCTACGGCATTAGCAATCCATAGGGGAGATAGTTAGATGAAGCGACTCAATCTGGCAGGACTACTGCTATTGTGTATTGTTGCCCTCATGGGCTGTGTAACCGAGCCTGAAAGCGTCCGAAATACAGGAGGGGCGATCGCCATTGGCAGTGGCGCATCGGCTCCCCCTGCGTCGCAGCCGATGGCCCCACCCATTGACCCAATGTTAAATGACCCAGAAGCTCAAACCGAAACTTGGTCAGATTACGTCTGGGCAGACAGTGAAATTGAAGCCCGTCGCAAGTGCGAATCGTTAGCACAAAAAGCAACTCAAGATGGAGGAACAACGGTTACTGTAATAGGTGTTAAAAAGGTTGGCTCTGGCAAAAAATACGAATGTACGTTTCAAGGAGAAGTGGAATGAACCAACTTGATTTACCAATTGTCCCGAAACCCGGAGAGGTGTTTCTGTACGTCTGTCTCAGCGAAATTCAAAATATGACCGTGACTGAGGCTCTGTCCCTGTTTGAGAAGATGGGTTACGCTCCAGAACTTCGATATCGTCAGTCAAAATCTGATAACAAAGTATCTCTCTATGCTTTACTGAAGCATGAGCGACACGATCCAGAATCCCTAATAGATTCTGACTACCTGGCTGATGAATGGGAAGCGTTAGTACAACAAATTGAGCCTGATACAGCCGTTAGATGTCCGCGTGGGCTTCCTAAGGCAAAACCCGTAGCAGCATAAATTCTTCAAACTCCATAACACTACAAACGCCCTGGCGCTGCTGGGGCGTTTTCATTTGCGCTTCATTGGGCATCTTTAAGACGAAACTCCCCCGGCATCCGTGAACCGAGGGAGTCTTGCAAGCGTAACTATCAACTTAAGGATACCCATGAAACACTCAATTCTGTTTCCCCATCACACGTCTTGGCTAAATGCCTTAAAACTGGCTATTCCAAGCTACCTGGGAGGCGTTGTAGTTTTCACCTTTGGCTTTTGGCAATACACCGCCGCGTCTGTTGCTTTAGCGATCACCCAAAACGCAGGCTCCACCGCGATATTATGCATCGCCTTTCTATGTTTGCTGGGAGGTGCTGTATGGTATCTGCTGTTAACCTTACTTTTCTCACTACTTCTGCGTTTACTGTGGTCTAAACCTCCTAAATGGCTCAAGCCCTCCACAAATTGGCGTAGAATCCTTCAAAACTTCAGCATAGCAACACTGTCTGCACTACCTGTTTTGTTGGCTTTCATTGGTCACGTTCTTGCGACTGAAGCAGTTGATTTCACAAAAACCGCAACTTATCAACTTAACATTGAAAAAGTGCTTCTAAACTTTTCCTGGGTATGGTTTATTACTGCTGCTTACCTATACCAAATTGAATTCGTGATAAAGAGCCAAAGGAAGGTTAAAAAGCGCTAGCTCTCTCTCCTTCCCCATCCACCAGTATTTCCGTCAATCCTGGCAGCTAGGCCCTCAAATCTATTAGAAATTGCCAGCACTAAAGCCTTCACTTCAATCAAAGTTCGTGTGTTCTCATCAACATCATGCTGCAACTCCTTCATAGCCTCTAAAGCTTGCTCATAGTTGCGCTTAATATGTTGAAAGTCGCGCTCTGCGGCATAAGCTTTAACCTTGTTTTCTGCATCACGCTGTAACTCAGCTTCAAGCCTTTCACGCCATTCTTCACGAGTCTGTTTGACCCGCGATCGCACATTCAACCAGGTAGCCATCCCACCAAACGCAATTCCGCAGAGTGTGCCTAGAATGCCTATTAGCTCAGTGTTCATAGCCATTCCTCAATAGTCAGCGTCCAGTTTGTATCAGGCAACTGGTAGCGAAATCGCCGCGCTGGGAACTTCATTGCTCCGAGATAACAAAGAACCTGCCCTGTGTCACGCAGGCTTGAAGGAATGGACAATTCAATCACTTCCTGTTGAGGCTTAGGGTAAAGGCGAATAGATTTAGTGACAATATCACTGGACAAGTATTGTCGCAAATAAGCAAACGTGTTTGCCCTGGCAATGTCGCCGCCATAAGTAACGCGAAAAGTGTCGCTGAACGTAGGAATGTCAAACAATTGCCACGTCAGGGTAGGGGTAATGGAGCCAAGCGATCGCCACATCACCACCCACCTTCAAACTCATCACCCTCAAACTCATCTTCATCAATTTCTGCCAACCGCTGATCGTACTCACCACCCTCCAAATATTCAATTAACTCCTCACCTGAAACCGCTTCTAGCAAACCAGATTCAGCCCTGGCAATACAGGCAGTTTGCCCCCATGTTTGATGGGCAACTTGACCCCAATTTGGAGGCAAGTTTAAACCCAAAGTCAAATCAAATTCAGGATCACCTGGAAGGATAATTTTACGGGAGGTATTTTCCACTGCTAATCACCTGGAAACCAGCAGGCAATGAGTCCAAACGTTGCGGGTCACAGAAGGAACTGTAAATGTTAACGCTATCACCAGAACCACTAGAAACCGCAACACGAGGAGGTTTAGGAAAGCTTGCTCCAAAAACCAAATCGGTGTCGTTTGCCGTTGCAGACCTAATACCTAATTGAGCTAGCCGACCGCTCAAACGTGTTGCTGTAGTTGTAGGTAAATTCCAGGCATACTTAACCCCTCTGATTGTGAGGTAATAAACCTGGCTTCGGGCTGTACTTCGAGCCGATCGCACTCTAGGCGACCCAATTCGCCATCCAGCCGCCCGTGCTTGAGCTTGCCTGGGGAAAGAGCAAAAACTGCTTTTAGTGCCAGTTGACACTAACTTTGATGCTCTAGGGGGTTTTGGGGCGTTCGCCCCAATGACCAGCCCAACCGGAAAAGTAGCGCCCAAGTCAACTAGCGTATGACTTAGTTGAGTTCTGTAGTTTGCCTCAAGAGTCGTCCGAAACCCATATTTGACTTGTGTTCCTGAAATTGGTGTTACAAACACCAAAACAGTATCGTCATATCGTGCCATTTGTTAGCCCTCAGAAGTTTTCAAAAGGTTGATTACAGGGCAACTCCTGACGTTTCATTCCGGTTGAGGGGAATGTTTACCGTGACGGTGTGAGTAAACGATGCATACCAGTTGCCATCAGCATCTTGTGTAGGAATACCTGGAGTAGGAGCCGGATAAGAATTCAAATCTGTTGCTGAAGCAGCATTAAAGGCAGTTTGAGCTTTAGAGCAGCCGTCTAACAACTTAGAGATAGCTTCAGAAACCTTTGCGTCTCCCCAATTAACAGCATTTTCGCCCATTAGCGCTTTAAGAGAAATTTTGATGTCGCTATTTGTTTCATCCCTAAAAATAGCGCCAGAAGGCACAGCCGTTTCCAAATTTGCAAAAGTCAAGTCAATAGCCATAAGTTCAAACCGCAAGAAGTTGAAAGGGACAATAAAACAATAAAAACCCTTTAAGTTAACGTCAATACGTGAAATTACAAGGTTAGAATCTATGGCAAGATAGGAAAAACCCTTTGGGTCACTCCTACTTTCAAAAGATGTTCAAGTATTATGCAAATAATTGTTAAGTATGGCTCCAACCCTTCAGCAGTCTTACTCTCGTTCGGTAAATGTACTGAAGACTTTTCAGCAAAACACGGCTAATAGCCGAATTGTTTTGTATCAGCCTGGGTTGGTTAGCCCCTACGATCGCGTTGCCAGTTTGCGTTATTACGGATTTATCACTGACCTGAGAGTGAAAATAGATATCAACTCAATTGAAGAGTCTCCTATTCCTAATCTAGATGTCACCAGCAGCAGAACTGACAGAATTACCGCTGTGAGAGATATGGAGTGGCGATCACCCCGAAAACAGCTTGATTTATTCCTTAGAAACTCCTCCTCTGACTGGGTTAATATCGCTTCCGTTTCCCTCTTAAATCGAATGCCTTACTATCACCTGAATTTACTGGGTTATCTCTCCGATACAGGCGCTTTTTGTATAGGCAACGATTCTGCCCTGGCAGCCCAAATTACAGATGTGGGTTACGGGCTGTTAGGTGTTAGAGACTATGTATCTTTCTTTGGTTCCGTGCGAGAGGAAGTGACCGTCCTGGCTGATCAGGGCACACAAATCAGCTTTTCAACGGACTTTAACTGGCTTGTCAGCCAGCAAAGCGCTTTAATTTTGCCTGCCAACCCAAACCGCTTGCAGGCAACGTTTATCAACACGTCGCTAGAGCATGAGGTTTATCTAAGCTATAACCCTGTCGCTGTTGCAAACAGGGGAATCACATTGATGAGAGGGGGAGGAAGTTACGAAATCAACTCCAGCAACCTGTACAGAGGCGCAATTAGCGCTGTTGCCTCTGGAGCCGCAAACCTATCCGCAATTGAGGCGGTCTGATGCTAGATACACGCCCTTTTCTTTATTTCAATGAAATTCCTAAATATATCCATTCTTTCCAACCTCATTGGAACTGTGGAAGCTTTGAGTATCAAATCATTCAGCTTAAAAAAGAGCGCTTTAGACGCAGAGAAAACTACATGAGTTATCAGCCCTATCTCACCAATTTGATTAACTGATATGCAGGAAGGTCTAGTTCCTATTGGCAATTCGGGCTTCTGGCACACTCCTACAGAGCCAGTAGATCCGCGTGATTGCGATCGCTGGCCCGACTCACCTTACTGTACTTCGGTAGGGATTGACCCACTTAATGCAGGCATTCAGAGCGGCATAGACTTGGTAACGCAGGGAGAGATAGGTTACGACACTTTTGATCCTCTTTCTGGTTTGGGAATTGAGGAATATTCGGCTATTAACGATTTAGCTTCTAGAGGAAGAACCTTCAATCCCTGGAATTTAGCGAATTTAGAGCCTTCAGTCACGATAAACAACTGTGAGCAGTGCATTACTGTCTCTCCTACGTTGTTTTACATTTCTCTGCCTCCATACACAATTTGCCACCGATTTAATGATGGATCGTGCAGGGCAAATTTAGAACCTGAACCTGAACCCCCTGAAGACTTACAGCCCCCTGATATGTGGTTCCCTAATCAATCAGGGATAGGGCATTCTAATTGCTGGTATACCGTCACTGTGGCAATGTATCAAGCTAGAATTCGCTACAACGAGGGGCTTGAGAGGATTGTTACATTTCCTCCTATCTATAAAACTTCTACTTTAAAGGGTCCATATTTAGGATTTCTCGTTCGGATTGTTAACCACCAATACAGAGGGTATGTTTGCTGGGGAGCTAGTGACCGTTATCCCAACGGTGCAAGAAGTTGGTTGACAGAACACGGTGTCTATGGCGCTGAAAGCTATAGGGGAAGTGGCCCGATTCCGTCTCCCCTACCCCATTTTGTGAGTATTGAGCGTTTTACCGGGCAACTTTTTGGAATCCCCCAGCAAGAAATCCTTACTTGTGATGAACGTCCCTACATCCAACCTCCACCCCAACCTCAGAGAGAACCTATGGCTTGCTGCAATACGGCTGAAATTGAGGAATTGCTAAGGTTAGTTGCCCTACGGTTGGGCGTTAATCAATACCCTGCATCTGTACCGCAGAATTTGTTAACAAACCTACCTGAAAGGCAAATTCAATTACAGAGTTTAACGGAGTTATTTGGGTGGTATGTTCGTCAGTTTGACGCTTTAATTGGCGAGTTTCCGATTGACATTAAAATTCAAGATGTTGACCCTTTGACAGAGGGCAATCAAGAGCAAGAAATTAAGTTAATGAATGTTGCTGAGACGCTAACAGAACTTTATGCCTTAGCAGCCAAGTCAAGCATCAATGGTGACTTACACACTAATTTCCTAACACGATTAGCGGCTGAAGTTATCGCTACAAAGAATGCTTCAATTGTGACTCAAGATTATGCACGGGCCAACGCTCAATTCTTGGGATACAAAGGCAATCCCAAAAAACGCAAAATTCCCTACGCATTTGACACTGAGCAACTAGATTCTTTAGAAAAGCTACTTAAAAACTCAGATAAATTTGTAGTTGGGTGGCAAGAAGACGACCCCGAAAGTGTAGTTAATTACCTGCAAAAAATTGTCTTTGCAGCAGGAATTATTAAAGCAGTGTTTTTTAGAGGAGGGAGCCAAGCTAGCCAGTTAGTTAATGAGTTGAGAAACTTGATAGACCCTACCAGCGATCCGCAACAGTCTAGAAATGAGAACTGGGAAGCTTTTCTCACAGCAATTAACGATCCATCGGGGCGATTTAACGCAGATTCTCCTACTCGCCCCCACATCACTGATCCGGAGATTGAACTGTGACATTAACAATTGTTCGGACTACTCTTCAAAGTCGCAGAATTCGCTCTAGCCTTACCGAAAACAGAGCTAGAATTCTTAATTTTTCTAACAGACTTGCAACGGTGCAAAGTGAAGGCGGAATCATCAACCGGATCTTTAATTTTGCAAGTCGATTGGTAGGGTTTGTTAGCACAATCATTAGAGGAATTGCTTTTAGCGCTACGGCTATCTTTGGATGGCTGGTGAGTGGAATTGAATCTTTGAAGCAATTTAACTGGAATGCTTCAGACGCAGATTTAAGAGCGTTGATTCAAGCTCAAAACGTGACTATTGCAACAGCTTGGGGCAGCGCGTTGGGCAACTCATTTGGATGGATTGTAGGGATTGGCATTGGCTATGGAGTTTCTTACCTTTGTCCAGTCATTGGTAGCGCAGCCCTGGCACGAACTGTTACTGGTGGGGCATTGCCAGAAGCTTTAGAAGAGATTTCAGCAAGTTTGCTGGGAGCCGTGCGAACGACGGCTGCTAGTTTCGGGCAGAGTTTGCTGATTAACGGCTATATGCAGTATCGCGCTTTGTTAAAACGGGTTCCCTATGGTGTGTTGGCAAACCTCTATGGAGAAGATGGAGCCAGCTTTATAAAAAATGTTTGGGGCAACCAGGGTGAGCCGGATCTGAGCTTTAACAACGTGATGGATGAAGCGGTAGAGCGAATTCAAAGCAACACGGTTAGGGCATTTGTTGAATCATTTTTAGAGGAAAGTTGGGATGGATTTACGGAAGCTGGGTTTGTAGTTGCAGCTGAAATAGATGCAGCTATCGAGCAAGCCCGGGCCGGTTCACAAGGGGCGCTTGGCCCAAGTCGAACTGTGCTGCTTACTCCAGACGAGCGATCGCCCGAAGAAACAATTGCGCTGACTGGGGAAGAGAGCCTTGTTAAAAACACAATTCAAAGCACAATTGCTCAGCACCGCATGATTTTTAACCGTGATGTAGGGCAAATTGTTGGACAGCCCGCCGAAGATTGGTACAGAGCCAAGCCACAGCGCCGAAAGCTTTGCATCGTGTTTCGCGATCGCCCCCGTCCCCCCTGGAGAAGAGCCGATGGGCATCGATGCAAGCAAGCAACCTACTCTATCCCAGATGCCAAGACAGGGCTGACCTGGGCAGAGATTAAACGGGCTGCTGACGCTTATACCTGGGGGCGTTTCCGCTGTACTGCCAACTTAGAAAACGGGCGACAGATGGCTGTGTATGCAGCCAGCCCACAGGAGGCAGAACGTAAACTTAGGCAATTGATGCTACTGTCCACTGACGCAATTACGACCCTGAGTATCACAGAGGAGAAAGACCGTAACCCCAATTTGCGTAAATCACCCACGCCGATGTACCCCGCCTTCTTTACTCTACTGATTCGACGGCCCGCTGTAGGACTGACTGGACGGACTGACCTGGAGGGCACACGCTGGGAGGAAGACCACATCAGAGTGGATTTGTGGACTCCGGAGGAACCGCCCAATACGCCCGTTTTAAGGTGATTTATGCCAATTTCTAACCCACTGGTGACGGTGCAATTTAACAGCTATCA
>JAAUQZ010000234.1 GCA_012033355.1 Leptolyngbyaceae cyanobacterium RM1_406_9
CCTCCACCGTCCACGAGCCAGCTCACCATCCACGAAGCTAGCCGTCACCGTCCACGAAGCTAGCCTCACCGTCCACGAGGCCAGCCTCACCGTTCACGAGACTGACTTCACTGCTGATTAAGCTGACTTCACCGTTTGTTAGGCTAGCTTGGTAACGAGGCAGAACCCCTCCTCCGTCCTCCGTCCTCCGCCCTCCGCCCTCCGTCCCCCCCTCCTTTCCTCACGGCAGCCAGGGATATTGGCGAAAGTCGGGCTTACGTTTTTCCAGGAATGCCTGTTTCCCCTCTGCGCCCTCCTCGGTCATGTAATAAAGCAGCGTGGCGTTGCCTGCTAGCTCTTGCAGCCCTGCCTGTCCGTCACAGTCGGCGTTAAAGGCCGCCTTGAGACAGCGAATGGCGATCGGGCTTTTTTCTAGAATTTCCTGGGCCCACTGAATCCCTTCTGCCTCCAGTTGCTCAATGGGAACGACGCAATTCACCAATCCCATTTCCAGGGCTTGAGCGGCGCTGTATTGGCGGCAGAGATACCAAATTTCCCTGGCTTTTTTCTGTCCAACGATGCGGGCTAGATAGCTTGCGCCAAAGCCGCCGTCAAAGCTGCCAACTTTGGGACCCGTTTGGCCAAAAATGGCGTTATCAGCGGCGATCGTCAGGTCACAGATGAGATGCAGGACGTGTCCGCCACCGATCGCATAGCCCGCAACGAGGGCAATCACAACTTTGGGCATGGAGCGAATCAACCGCTGCAAGTCCAACACGTTGAGGCGCGGAACGCCTGTTTCGTCCAGATAGCCTGCCTCCCCTCGGACGCTCTGATCGCCGCCAGAGCAAAAAGCGTATTTGCCGTCGGTGTGCGGCCCCGCGCCTGTAAATAGGACGACTCCAATGCGGCTGTCTTCGCGGGCGTTGCTGAAAGCATCGTAGAGTTCAAATACCGTTTTGGGGCGAAAGGCGTTGCGTTTGTGGGGACGGTTGATGGTGATTTTGGCGATGCCGTCAGCTTTGTGATAAAAGATGTCTTCGTAGGTCTTGGCGACCTGCCATTCAACTTGCATCAATGCGTTTGCCGAAAAAGTTTACGTCTCCATTGTGCTGGGAAGGGTGGGCAACGCAGCAAGCAGATTATTGGCAATTTGCGATAAGCCCAATTCAACCGTTTGAAAGAAGCTGGGGTCGAGCAAGGCCTTAACCTGGCTAAGTGCTTCCGGGTCAGAAATTTCCTGGTGGCTAAATCCGTTTTCTAGGGTAGTGATGTGGCGGATGTGGACATCTAGACGATGGGCGATCGCCCTCAAATACATTGTCTCTTGTGCGTCTACCTCACCATCGGCAGCGGCCATCTCATAACCCAGCGCAATCAGCAGCAACCGCTCTGACTCTGAAAGGGGCGTTGCTAACATCAAAACCTGCTGCGGGTTGAGATAAACCTGCTGTCGCTCGATGCCCTTGATCATTTCCTGGGTCAGTGCATACAGGCGATGGTCAGACGTGACAAAGGATTCTAGCAACACTTGCAGGCGATGCTGTTCAGCAGCGTCTATTCTGCGGTCGATGACAATTACGCCTAACATCACCGTCATCAGTGCTGCTAAAAACAGCAGCATCGGACTTAGATCTTGTCGGTTGAGGTCACGCCCAGTAACCTGTGAGAGCAGCGTCACCGCTTCCGGGTTAAGCAGGGATACGTCCATACGCCAAATTTGTAGGTTGTTATAGTCTACTCTTAGCCTGGAACTCTACTGTAAGGCAGAAATTTTAGGCAAAGTCACAATCTTTCGAGCTTAAGCCCTTACCTTAGTAGGTGAAACCTACTATTAAAGGTAAAGACTTTGCAGCACACGGTGTGTGTTCCAAAATCTTCATCCATAGAAAGAATGGTGTGATTACTTCTTGTTGTGCCGAAGGTTAAATTGTGAACGCGACTTTAGAACAAGCTCAGACCTTAAAGCAGGCGTTGGTCGATTTTGTGCTGGATGCTGAAGGCAATTTGGCAGAAGCGCTAGAAACCTACGCGGCAGAACAGGCACGGCGAAAAGGCATTTCGCAAGACCTGATCGTCGATATGTTTTTGACTGAGGGCAGGGTGGGCGACAAAACGCCGATCGCCCTCTTCCTGGAAGAGCAGCCCGACTTAAGCAAAGCCGATCGCCAACTTTTGCTAGGTTGGGAACGAACCTTTACGGGCCTGTTTACCGTCGAGCAGGTAATGCCAGAGGGCTTTGAGCTAATGAACTGGCTGACCGAAAAGCACTATCCAGTGAAGCCGACGGGCGGTCGCGAAGCGATACCCACAAGGGGTCGCCCCGCCACCGAACTTGCCCGACTCAAACCTGGAGAAATCGTGCTAACCCGGATTTCGCCCTTCAACGAAACCGACTGGATTTTTTCCGGCCCGTTGACGTTGCTAGGAAGGCTAGGCAAACCTAAGCTGGCAGTGGCGATCGGCAACTTTAAAGACAATCACAAACCATCGCTCTACGGTGATGCGCCAGATTTGCTAGAAGAAGCGTGGCAATCGGTCGAAAAATATCACCTGGCATTCCTGGACTTTTTTGGCAGCGACGAGATCACCCTTCCCGGCTATCAACTGAACAAGCAAATGGGCGAATTTCGGGAAGTTCTCTCCAAGCGCTTCCTGGCAGACGCGGGCATTGATGAATCCAAATCCTTATCAGAACTCGCCGCCGAAGCCGGAATTGACGAGGAGGAAATGGCGGCGGCGGCTGAGGAATCTGGAGCCGATGCAGAAACAATCTCCAAAGTGCTGGCTAGCAAAGGCAGCAAAATGGCAGCGCCCCAGGTGCAACTGCCCGACGAATTGAAGAAGGCAGAACAAGTAACAGTCTTAGCTCATCCCAAATGGGGACAGATGTTCCTGCCGCAGCACACTCAATTCAAAGCCGCTCTGGAGGCAGCAGATGGGCAGACGAGTGAAACCGCTAGCAAACTGGTTCGCCACTATCTGCAAGCTCCTGAAGCAAACTTTTATGTCTGGCAGCAGTTGGCAGAACAGCATCCCAAAAGCTTAGAAGAAGTCTTGCAGACCGTTCTGGAGCGTCCCGACTTTCAGTTAAAGGACTTACCAGCCCTGCTGAGAGAACACGGTAAGCCCACTGAGCCAGAGCTTCCCGAAATTGCTAGCGTCCCGATTCACCTGCACAACCTGTTTGAAGCCGCCATGATCGAGGTCAATAAGTCCAGTAAACCGAAGGGAAAAAAGGCGAAAAAGAGCGGGTTTGGGAAGGGGTAATCAGGAAACCTATCTCAGGGTTGCGCGACTGCGGCCCCGGCGACTCTTGCTGACAATGGGCGGACGAATCAAAGCTTTGGTGTCGGGGGCAATTTCAGAGTTGTCGCTGGCGATCGGGATGGTGAAATGAAACTCACTGCCCTGATCGCGGCCTGCTGACTCGGCCCAGATTTGTCCGCCCAGTCCCAGGATAATTTGGCGACAGATGGCCAGTCCCAAGCCAGTGCCCCCGGCAGTGCGGCGTAGAGCACCTTCTTCCTGGTAGAAGCGATCGAACACGGCTTCCAGGCGATTGGGTTCGATGCCGCGTCCGGTGTCGGTGATGGTGACTTCTAGCATATCGCCGCCGTTGGGCTTTGCCTGGATTAGCACCTGCCCTTCTGGCTCGGTAAATTTGCAGGCGTTGTCGAGCAGTTTGGAGAGAACTTCTACTAGCCATTCACCGTCGGCCCGAACGAGCGGCAATTCTACGGGCACTTGGGCTTTGATCTCAGGCAACGAGGCTTCGGTTTGGCGGGTGCGAATGCTGCTTAGCGCCAGGTCAACGCATTCATCCAGCGCGAGGGGTTCTAAATGCCATTCCACCCGACCGCTTTCCAGACGGGAGAGGGTGAGGAAGTCTTGCACCAGCTTTCGCATTCGTTCTGCGTCAGTGAGGGCAGAGTTGAGCATCACCTGCCGCAGTTCCAGGGGCATATCGGGTTCGCTGGCGAGGCTTTCGAGGCAAACCTGGATAGTGGAAAGGGGCGTTCGCAGTTCGTGTCCGGTGATGGCAATCAGGTTGCTGCGCGTGCGTTCTAGCGCTTCTAGCTGCTGGTTGAGGTCTTCCAGGTTGGCGTAGGATTCTGCCTGGATGAGGGCGACTCCAAGCTGAGTGGCGATCGCCTCCACCATTGCGATTTCGTCGTCTGCCCAGGGATGAGGTTCAGGCGCACAGCCGTGTAGCTCGACCATGCCCATCAGCCGTCCCTGATAGACGATGGGCACCATCACCCAGGAGCGAATTTGCCAGCGCTCAATCCAGGTCTTGAGTTTTGTCAGGTCGTAATTTTCCTCATTCCAGGTGTCGGCAATGGCGACCGATTCGCGCTTTTGAACGACCGCCTGAAACAATGGATTATCTTGCAAGGATAGCGTTTGACGAGACAAAGACTTAAGAGATGGAGACGCTAAAAATTCGTGCTGCACCGTAACGGATGCGTCTATGGGCTTGCAGCGGTAGAGAATGCAGCGGCACACGTCCATTGCTTGCCCCAGTTCTTGAACCGCGACGGTGAAAATTTCTTCAGGGTCCAGCGATCGCCGAATTGCCGCCGTAATCGAGTTGACCAGCCGTTCTTTACGTTCCTGCGCCGAAATCGAACGGTAAGCCTTGAGCAGCTTGTATTGCCCCGCCTGCAAATAGGTGACTAACCGCTGCACAAAGGGGTCAGGGTCAACGCCGTGCAGTCCAGACGAAGTTTCCTCGGTGAGGTATTCCTGCCTAGCCTGCTGAATCTTGGTAGCCAATTCGGGGCGATATTCTAAAATTCGGTCAAGCAAAATTCTTGCTGCGGTACAGCTTACCTGACGATCAAAGGTCCAGATGCCTTCAAATCGTCGCGTTTGATCCATCGGCATTGATTCCACAGATGAATCTTCTATGACTGCTACCTTGCGCTCTCGACAAATCAGGCAGGTTGCATACTGCTGCCCAATTACAACCAGGTGCCACTCCTGGCTAAGCTGGTCATCTGGCTCAAAGGCGATCGTTTCATAGCCTTCTGAGGCGTTGACAAAGCTGGTTTCAGGAGCCGCTAACACATACACCTGCGGGGTGAGTTCGGCAATTCGCAAGTAGCGATGTGCCTCCTGACGGTAAAATCGCTCACGCTGAAAGCTAGCAATTACAAGGGGCTGGTTTAACCCAGCCAAAACCTGATCTTCCATTGCGTGCGAGAGCGCGGTCAGAGATGACTTAAAGTAAAGCTGCGATCGCAAACGCGGAATTTTTTGCAGTAGTTCTTCCAGCACAGAAGTAGCGATGCTCATTGATGGTCTTCTCTATCAATCCAAACTCTGGGCAAAATCCGTGTCATAGGCGGCTGGGCGGCTTACTTCATAGCGGCTTCTCGGCACTGCTGCGCTTAGGCGGGTCTGGAATTGTTGATCAACTGGAGCCGCACCAAGTGTTAGCTGGAAGATGATTCACTCTAGAGAAGCAGAGATAGTTTCTCCTACGTCCAATATACGACCCTAACCCCCAGTCTTGTGCAGCTAAAAATCCACCGTAGAGGTTTGTAAAGAACTGCGACCTCTTTAACTCTTCAAGTGGTATGGATTGGTTCTCTGTCCTTTGTCATTTGTAAATAGCCGCTAACCAAGTTTAAGCCCTGCCGCTTTGCTGTAAAGTTGACAGTATGTATGACGACGATGAGCTAGCCGTGTTTGATACCGAGATCGAGCTAGAAAGCCCATTAGACAGCATGGGTTCGGTCGAAGAACAGACAGAGGCAGAGAAACCCAACCCAGAAGCAATGTTGGCGCTGCTAGAGGCTCCGCAAAATCAGCAGCGGATGTTGGCTGCGCGAGCTTTTTGTGAACTGGAAGATGCGCGGGCGATTCCGCAATTGGTGCAACTGTTGACCGATGCGTGTCCGCTAATTCGGGTGAGTGCTGCCTATGCGTTAGGAAGAAACCCCAGCCCGGATGCCGTTGAGCCGCTGATTACTCAACTTCAGCAAGATTGGAATGGCTATGTCAGAAAAGGAATTGTTTGGGCGTTGGGAAACTGCCGCGATCGCCGCTCCCTGGAACCTCTAATTGACGCTCTTAAGACCGATATTTCAGCCGTGCGGCTCTGGGCAGCCAGTTCCCTAGCGCAAATGGCAAACGTCAGCTACGAGGCAATGATCACGACCATTCCACCGCTGATCGAAGCCCTGCGGCGTGACCCCATAGCAGCCGTGCGAAGCAATTGCGCCTGGTCCATCGGTCAGCTTTGCCGGGAATTGCCCTCCAATGTAATCTACGCAACAGCAATTGATGCGCTGCTTGAAGCATTCGCCGAAGATGAAGAACTGGGTGTGCAGGAAGATGCCAAACAAGCCCTGCTGAAAGTAGGCGACCCTCGCGGCTTGCAGGTAATTGAAGAAATCGAGCAGGATGGCTTACTGTAATTTCTAAATTGCTACAATAACCAGTTCCTCACGAGCCAGAGGATCAGTAGATGCAAAGGGTAGAAGCTGTAAAACCACTTGGCTTTTGCGCCCTGCTCGTAGTTTGCCAGTTGAAAAATCAGGGGAGTGGCGATCGCCGGAAACTGAAATGCGCCAAAGTTAAAGTCTGCAATCAGCAAAATCAGATGGGGAAGCAACCACAGCCCCCACCAGCCGAGATAGGGAATTGTAAGAGACTGCGGTTTGGGTTGGAACGGGGACTGAAACTGAGCAACGAGCCAGGTGATTGCAATGCCGTACATTCCGTAGTTGAAATGAGCAAACTCGGCGATCGCCCCACCCGTCATCCAAATTGGAAAGGCTAAATCTGGCGCAAGCTTTGCTCCTCGAAGGCAGGCTAGCCCGACTAACAGAGTCAGCAAAATATTGATATCCGGGCTGTTGTCCTGCTGGTTAAACACCAGCCAGTAAAGCGGCTGCGAAATGATTCCCACAATCAGCAGCCTGACCCCGTAGCGCCAGACATTGCGAGTGTGCCGTTCGCCCTGCACCAGCAGCCAGACAAATAGCGGAAAACTGAGTCGCCCCACCATCCGAAAGATCGGCTCCTGCGGGAAAAAGACATATCCCACATGGTCAATCACCATAAAAATGGCTGCCAGGAGCTTAATTTGATAGTTTGTTAGCCCCATTTCAGCCCTTTTTTCAACCCGCTAACAAGCCAACTATAGCGAAATGGTATGGGCATCAGCAGATGCCGCTCAGGTCTGCGACTTCTTAAGGATTGCGGATTTATTAATGTGTAATTCTCCCGTGTAGGGACATGGCATTGCCATGTCCCTACTTCAAGCCCATTTGCACCCGCCAGAGGCTTGCATAGATGCCCTGCCGCTCCAGCAATTCCTCGTGCTTCCCTTGCTCGATTAAGCGCCCGTATTCCATTACATAAATGCAGTCGGCGCTGCGAATAGTGGAAAGGCGATGGGCGATCGCAATTGTCGTGCGGTTTTGGGTGATGCGCTCTAGCGATCGCTGAATTGCTGCTTCTGTCTCGTTATCCACCGCAGAGGTGGCTTCATCTAGAATCAGGATGGGCGGATTTTTGAGAATAGCGCGGGCGATCGCCAGTCGCTGTCGCTGTCCACCTGACAGTTTTTGTCCCCGTTCGCCTACAATCGTGTCGTATCCCTGCGGTAGGCGTTGAATGAACTCGTGCGCCTCAGCAATTTCCGCTGATGCGATTACATCCGTGTGGCTAGCGTCAGGAGTGCCGTAGGTAATATTTTCCCAAACCGTGCCGTGAAACAAAAACACATCCTGGCTGACCAGCCCGATCGCCCGTCGCAGATCGTGCAGTTGCAGATCGCGCAGTTCAACCCCATCCAGAGTAATGGAGCCAGACTGAATTTCATAAAGCCTGAGCAGCAGTTTCACCAACGTGCTTTTGCCAGACCCGGTTGAGCCGACAATGGCGATCGTCCTGCCTGCTGGAATGTGCAGCGACAAATGCTCGATCACCGGCACCTGATCGCTGTAAGCAAAGCTCACATCCCGCAAAATCAACTCACCTTTAATAGAGTGGGTTGGCAGGGCAATGTGTCCGGGTGGTGCCGCAATTTTTGTGTCGAGCAGATTCATTACCCGTGCGGTGGAAGCCATTGCCCGCTGATACTGATCCAAAGTTTCGCCCAGCCGAGTCAGCGGCCACAGCAATCGCTGGGTAAGAAACACCAAAACGCTGTAGGTACCGACTGAAATCACGCCCCTGGAAGCTTCTAAACCGCCATAGAGCAATGTTGCCGTGAAACCCACCAAAATGATGATCCGAATCAGGGGGACAAAGGCGGCGCTGAGGGCGATCGCCCGTCGATTGCTCTGCCGATAGGCTTCGCTTTCCAGGGTCAACCGTTGAATCTCGTACTCCTCAGTGGTAAAGCTCTTGATCGTCGTGATGCCGCTGAGGTTGTTAGAAAGCCGCCCGTTCAGCAAGCTCACCTTCTCCCGCACATCGGCATAGCGGGGCGCAAGCAGGCGCTGAAAGGCAACCGACCCCCACAAGATAAACGGCATCGGCAGCATCGACATCCAGGCTACAGTGGGCGCGAGAACAAAAAAGGCGATACCAATGATCACCACCGTCGTTACAACTTGCAGAATCTCATTCGCCCCAAAGTCTAGGAATCTCTCTAGCTGGTTAATGTCGTCATTCAAAATCGACATCAAGCCGCCCGTACTGCGCGACTCAAAATAGGAAAGCTCCAGGTTTTGCACATGGCGGTAAGCATCCAGCCGCAGGTCGTGCTGAATCGTCTGGGCCAGGTTGCGCCAGAGCCGAGCGTAGGCATATTCAAAAGTAGACTCTAGCCCCCAAATCACCATGCTCAGCAGCGTCAGCGCCAAAAGCTGACCAAATACCGACTCCAGTCCTAATTGAGCCAGCACAGAGTCCTGCTGCTCGACCACGACATCCACTGCAATTCCGATCAGGGCAGGGGGAGCCAAGTCAAATAATTTATTTAACACCGAGCAAGCCGAAGCTAGCCAAATTTGTCGTCGGTAAGCGCGTCCATAGTGAATCAGGCGTTTGAGTGGAGAGGTTGCGGGAGTCGGTGATTGGTTTGAGGGCTGCAAGCGTAGCTTTCGAGGTTTACCTGATGGTGTCAACGCCCTCCGAAATTTAGTTCTAGCCAATCTCAACCCTCCACAAAGAACGCACCCTAACTATTCTCGCTATTCCTAGAGTTTTTTACCGACTTTGCATAGCACTACGCCCGTCAAGTTCTGCCCTTAGGATCGCGGATTTATTAACGTGTAATTCTCCTGTGTAGGGACACGGCAATGCCATGTCCCTACAGGGGTGCATCCCAGTTTTGCAAGTTTGCCCTCATCCCCCAACCCCTTCTCCCAAAAAGGGAGAAGGGGAGCCGGATTGAAGTCCCTCTCCCGCTT
>JAAUQZ010000235.1 GCA_012033355.1 Leptolyngbyaceae cyanobacterium RM1_406_9
CTGCTTTGCGTTGGCTCTAGTTGAGGAGTTTGAATCGCAGTTTGAGCAAGTCTTGGGAAGCGATCGCGGTTTGAAGTTCTGCTTCAGTTGAAGTCAGCGTTAAGGCACGAACGGTTTGGCCAGACGTAGCAAAGCTAACAGCAGTCAATAAAACCAGCGCAGCAATTTGAAGTTTCATAGCGCTTCACCTCAGGCAGGAGCAAAACTAAGTCAGGTCTGAATCTAATATCCCTTCTGGCACTAGCCTGATTTTTTGAATCACCTTATCGCCTCCTGCAAGTGGACTATCCAATCGGGTGAATGTCAGTCCGACTCTGGGAAATATAGCACTCCTAAATCAGTTGTAAGACGAACTGTAAGACGAGCGGGTTGTGAGAGGCGCACCCCTCACAACCCATTTAGGATTGCCATCACTCTGAAAATACTGGTTGAAGGAAAGCTGGACAGAGCATCGATTGGTAGTCCAAAGACGAATCTTTTTCTAAGAAGTTCCTTCTCAAAATAAGCTTACTTTAAGTAAAGCTTTTTCTGGCAGAGATGCGCTATTTTGAAACGATTTGTAAGGGTAGCGATCGCCCTCAAACTATTCCGTTAAAATTCTATTTTTTTTGGCTCAAAGAGAAACTTAGCCAATCTCTCTTCGTCATTGTAGCCAGTTCAGAATCACCTGGTTGGGTTAGTCGTCTGGATGAGGTGACAACACTTTTACTAAGCCTAATCTGGTTAATATCTGGTCAACAGAAACCCAAAAAGCAAAAGCATAAACCTATGGCAACTTACTACGGAAACTCCAGAAGTAATACCTATATCGGAACGCTATCCGATGACTTAATTTACGGCTATGACGGTGACGATCGCCTGGACGGAAATAGCGGTAACGATAGAGTTTATGGTGGCGACGATGAAGACGTTTTGTTTGGCTACACCGGAGCAGATTATCTCGATGGCGGCGACGACGATGATAGGCTCTATGGCGAAAGCGGCAATGATTATTTAGAGGGCGATGACGGGGATGACCGCCTCTACGGTGACCGGGGAGACGATCTGCTCTATGGCGGCAGAGATAACGATTACCTGAGCGGCGGCACGGGCAACGATCGACTTTACGGTGAAGATGATAGCGATCGCCTAGTTGGGAATGACGGGGATGACGACCTGTACGGTGGCGATGGCAACGATGTCCTCTATGGCGGTGATGGCAAAGATTACCTCAGCGGTGGTGAGAACGACGACCGCCTCTACGGTGAAGCAGGCGACAACTTCTTGGAAGGCGACGACGGGCAAGACCTGCTATTTGGCGGATCTGATGAAGACCTGCTCTATGGCGAGGAGGGTCACGACCGTCTCTATGGCTATGCTGGTCAGGACAGGCTGTTTGGCGGCAACGGCAACGACTATCTCTTCGGCGGCGCTGGTCGGGACAGACTCGACGGCGGCAGCGGCAACGATCGCCTCTACGGTGGCAGCGGCAGCGATCAATTGATTGGCAACTCCGGCAGAGACATCCTTGTAGGAGCCGACGAATTTGCAACTCGACCTGGCGCTGGTGAGATTGACCACCTCACAGGCGGTGTGGACATTGACCGTTTTGTTTTGGGCACTGCTCAGAAGGTCTTTTATGACGACGGACTCAACAGCACCGGATCGGGAGACTATGCGCTGATCAAGGACTTCAATCTTGCCGGAGACAAAATTCAATTGAAGGGGTCAGCCTCCAACTACTTCTTGCGTCCTTCCTCTTCTTCTGGCTCCTTGCCTGGAAGTACGATTATTTATTTCAACAAACCTGGCAGCGAACGAGATGAAATAATCGGTGTGATTCAAGGAGTCAGCAACCTCAGCGTCAACGGGCGCTATTTCTCCTATGTTTAGGCGGAACGAGTAGTTTGAAGGAAACGTGCTGGCATTAAAAACGAATGTACTAATGAGGCAAGTCGCGATAAGATAGGAGCCTAATAATCCTATGCCTTGCGTGGGTCTTTCCTGCGGCTCCCCAGGAGTTAGCGGTAAGATTATTAAGAACTATTTCCATGTTTTCAGTGGAAGCGCAAGAGACTTGCCTCTATGCCTACTCGTGCCAGGGCTTCAAAATCCCAAATTACAGACCAGAACGGACATCGTGCGGATGGCGATCGCCCCAATCCTCCAGTCAATTTGCACAATCCGCAAAACACGATTCGGATTCGGGGGGCGCGACAGCACAACCTGAAAAACATTGATCTGGAACTGCCCCGCGATCGCCTGATTGTGTTCACGGGCGTTTCGGGTTCAGGGAAGTCATCCCTTGCCTTTGACACAATCTTTGCTGAAGGTCAGCGACGCTATGTTGAGTCGCTCAGCGCCTACGCAAGGCAATTCCTGGGGCAGGTTGACAAGCCTGATGTGGATGCGATTGAGGGCTTGAGTCCAGCCATTTCGATCGACCAGAAGTCTACCTCCCACAACCCCCGCTCGACGGTGGGCACGGTGACAGAAATCTACGACTATCTGCGGCTGCTGTATGGACGCGCCGGAGAGCCGCACTGCCCCCACTGCGATCGCTCCATTGTGCCGCAAACGATTGACCAGATGAGCGATCGGATTCTGGCATTGCCCGACCGGACTCGCTTTCAAATTCTTGCGCCTGTCGTGCGCGGCAAAAAAGGAACGCATAAAAAACTGTTGTCCAGCCTTGCCTCGGAAGGGTTTGTGCGCGTCCGAGTCAATGGTGAAGTGCGGGAACTGAGCGACTCGATTGAGCTGGACAAAAACCAGTTTCACAATATTGAAATTGTGGTCGATCGCCTGGTCAAGCGAGACAACATTCAAGAACGTCTGGTCGATTCCCTGGGCACCTGTTTGCGCCGTTCTGGTGGCATCGCCATTATTGATCTGCTAAAAGAATCAAAAGATCCCTCCCAAAAAGCGAATGAGGGTTCAAATGTAATTCCGATCGCACCAGGGCAACTGGCGATCGCCGCTGAGCTAGGCGGCAAATATGCTGACCAATCCCCTCCACCACAGACCGATGACCCTGAAGAAGACGACCAGCCCGCCGAGCTAGTTTTCTCTGAGAATTTTGCTTGCCCCGAACACGGAGCGGTGATGGAAGAACTGTCGCCGCGCTTGTTTTCGTTTAACTCACCCTACGGAGCCTGTCCTCACTGTCACGGCTTAGGGACGCTTCGCACTTTTTCTGCGGAACTGGTGGTGCCCGATCCTGCCCTGCCTGTATACGCAGCGATCGCCCCCTGGTCAGACAAAGACAATACCTATTACTTTTCGCTGCTCTTTAGCGTCGGCAAAGCCTTTGGCTTTGAGATTCAAACGCCCTGGAATCAACTCACGCCCGACCAACAGCACGTAATCCTGCACGGTTCCGAGGAAAAATTCACATCGAATCGGACTCGCGCTACCAGGAAGGCAAAGGCTATCAGCGTCGCTATGAAGGCGTGTTGCCCATGCTAGAGCGGCAGTACCGGGAATCGACTTCAGAAGTGTATAAGCAAAAACTAGAGCAATATCTGGTTGAGCAGGCTTGTGAAGTGTGTAAGGGCGATCGCCTCAAACCCGAAGCGCTAGCCGTGCGGCTGGGGCAGTGCCGCATCAAAGACCTGACCAGCGTTGCCATCCGCGATTCCTTGAGCCGAATTAATGGACTGGAGTTGAGCGATCGCCAAGCCCAAATCGGCGATCTGGTGCTGCGCGAAATCAAAGCCCGTCTGCAATTCCTGCTGGATGTCGGACTTGATTACCTGACGCTCGACCGCACCGCCATGACGCTTTCCGGTGGAGAAGCACAGCGGATTCGCCTGGCAACCCAGATTGGCTCTGGGCTAACCGGAGTTCTCTACGTCCTCGACGAACCCAGCATCGGACTGCACCAGCGCGATAATGGTCGCCTGCTCCGCACCCTTACCCGCCTGCGCGACCTGGGCAACACGCTGATTGTGGTTGAACACGATGAGGAAACGATTCGAGCCGCCGACCATCTGGTAGACATTGGCCCCGGCGCGGGCGTTCACGGCGGCAGCATTGTTTCTCAGGGATCGTTAGAGGATTTGCTGAATGCACCAGATTCCCTCACGGGTGCTTATCTGTCGGGACGCAGTGTAATTCAAACGCCAGCCGAACGGCGTAAGGGAAATGGGCGATCGCTCAAAATCAAAAACGCCCACCGCAACAACTTAAAGAATATCAGCGTCGAAATTCCGCTGGGCAAACTGGTTTGTGTCACGGGTGTCTCTGGCTCCGGCAAATCAACCCTGGTCAATGAGTTGCTCTATCCCGCCATTCAGCATCACTTTGGGCGCAAAATTCCCCAGCCCAAAGAAATGAAGGAACTGACGGGATTAAGTTCTTTGGACAAGGCGATCGTGATTGACCAGTCCCCCATCGGTCGTACTCCCCGCTCTAACCCTGCCACTTACACAGGTGTATTTGACGTAATTCGCGATCTGTACGCTGAGACGATTGAGGCAAAAGCCAGAGGCTACAAGCCAGGGCAATTTTCCTTTAACGTCAAAGGCGGTCGCTGTGAAGCCTGCGGCGGTCAGGGTGTAAACGTGATCGAGATGAACTTCTTGCCCGATGTATATGTCCAGTGTGAAGTCTGCAAAGGCGCACGCTATAACCGGGAAACGCTCCAGGTGAAGTACAAAGGCAAATCCATCTCTGATGCACTCAACATGACTGCGGATGAGGCACTCGACTTCTTCCAAAACATTCCCAAAGCCGCTGCTCGTCTGCAAACAATGGTGGATGTGGGTTTGGGCTACGTCCGCCTCGGTCAAACCGCACCCACCCTCTCAGGTGGCGAGGCACAGCGCCTCAAACTAGCCACTGAACTCTCCCGCCGCGCCACCGGGAAAACCCTTTACCTGATCGACGAACCCACCACCGGACTCTCCTTTTACGATGTCCACAAATTGCTGGATGTGTTGCAACGCCTGGTAGACAAAGGCAATTCCGTCCTGGTAATCGAACACAACTTAGATGTAATTCGCTGTTCAGATTGGGTGATTGATCTCGGCCCAGAAGGGGGCGATCGCGGCGGTGAAATCGTTGCGGTTGGCACTCCGGAGCAAGTGGCAGAGTGCGATCGCTCCTATACAGGTCAATACGTCAAACAAGTCCTGGCTCAACACCCGCCTGTTCCCCAAGTGGATGCAGCCCAGCCATAAATAGTGGCAGAAGCAGGATATGTACAATCAGCTTTTGTCTAGCAGGAATGCCAGATCCGCACAGAGCATAAAACGGTACACTGGTCAAAATATGGCGCTTTATGTATTCCAATGGAATTTCGCTCCTTTTGGGAACTGCTCGACAAATTAGGGATTTCCCTGCCAAATTCGCCTGCAAATCGGCAAAATCAGCGCAGCAAACCCGCTGAAAATTCCCGTCAGAAAAGGTCTGCTGCAAGACCTGATTTCCGTGAAGTGGAGCAGATGCTCGATTTGCTGGACGCAACCATTGAGTTTGGCGAAATTCCCACATTTGAGCGGAATGAGGCTGCATCCTCCAAGAATTGCTGGGTGCCGCCTGGTGAAACGGTGATAGTAGCGGGATATAAGATTCCAGGCATGGTGTATGTCGGGGATACTTTACCCATGATTGGGCGCTATGGGGTGGAGCCGAGCCTGATTCGCCCGATGCTCAAGGCAAAAAGCCGAAATCCTGATTACGAAAGGGTTCCTAAAATCTACAGTACGTCCTACACGCAACTGGAAGCGGCTGAGCGGGCGGCATATCTGAAATGGCTTTCAGAAGGGCGAAACGCACCCAAAGTTTACGGGACTTATGTTTGGCTATTTTTCTACGGGTTAGAACGACGGGTTCTGCACGATTTGCTGGACGAGCGAGCAAGCGTTGCACCAGGGAACTTGCCAGAACTTGAGCAAATTGTGGCTGAGGTCAAGCGGCTGCGGGATATTTACGGAAATCCGCGTGAAAACTGGTCTTTTGCCAATAAAACAGAAACTTTCTTAGAAATTTGCCGCCTGATTAGCTCCTCGGAACTGCCAGAGGAACAAATCGATCCTATGATGGCGAAACCGTTTGCGCTGCAAATTAGCCTGGGGCAAAAGGTGAAGCGAGGAGAGCCGATTCCGGCAGAGTGGGCGATCGCCTGGTACACTCGTCTCGCCAACAATGCGCTACCCACCGCCGCAACTCGCTGTAAAGATGAGTTTAAAACACTGTTTCAACTGCGCTATCAGCAAGCGTTTGGTGAGGGAATCAAGCTCAAGCCTGGTAAGACGAAGCTGACAACGAGCTACTTTCCGTCGAATCCTTCCTTTGGGCGATCGCTTGACATCAACGTGGGCGACCTGCCCGACATCAGCCGCTTCACCGCTAAAGTCACCAAAGTTGGGGAAGTGGTGCTGCAATGTCGCAAGGAACTTGAATCGCTCAGTCGATTTCTGGCTCGCAACCCTGACGCACAAAAGTCAGCAGCGGCGATCGCCCTCCTCCCTGCTGACCTTCTGCCTCAGTATGGTGGAGATATTCTAAAGAACCTGCAAAGCTGGCTAGATCAGAGTTTTACCCAACCTAAAACCCAGGTTGCAGTCGTTTCAGGCAAAGATATTCTGAGATATTGGTCAGGCAGCAATCCCGAAAAACTCACCAAAACGGAAGCAAGCGGTTTAGCCAATACTCTGGCTCGTCTGGGCTATGGCATTGAACCTGATCCGCGCTTGGGTGGGACGTTGCCCACATTAAAAAATAGCTTTGCGCTGTTTCGGCTGACGGCTGATTCTGACAACCCAGATGAGTCAGAATTGTGGTCTGATGGGCTGTCGGAAGGCTATGTTGAAGCGACATTGCTAATGCAGTTGGCGATCGCCGCTGCCAGCGGGAATGAGTCCCCTAACCCAGTCGAGCAGCAGTATTTGGAAACTCACTTCACCTCAGTGGTGACAGTTGAAGAATGGGAGCGATCGCGCCTCAACGCCCACTTACATTTGCTCTTGCAGGAAAAATCAAACCTGCGAGGACTCAAAGCCAGAATTGCAAAATTGAGTCCAGCCCAGCGTCAGGAATTTGCTCAGTTTATCGTTCAAGTTGCGGCGGCTGATGGGCAGGCAACTCCTCAGGAAGTTCAGGTTTTAGAGAAGATTTACAAGCAGCTAGAACTTGATTCGCAAACGCTGTACAGCGAACTGCACATTGCCAGCACGACTACGACTTCATCTCAGCCTGCTCGTGAGCCTGTTACCGTTCGCAAAGCCACTCCCGCTCGTGGACACAAAATTCCCGCGCAGCCTAAAGGCAAGTCTAAGAAGCAAGAACTTGCTCTGGATATGTCTTTGGTAGAATCTAAACTGACGGAATCGCAGGAAATCTCTAGCATTCTGGCAGATATCTTTGTCGATGAAGAGGGTTCACCAAAAACACCTTCTACAACAAAAACTCATCATACTCACACTAAAACAAGTCAAGGTCGTAAGTCTTCCAAATCTAAATCAGCTAAGTCTTCTAAGTCACCTGAGCCAGACGCTAAAACCATTCAAATTGCGGGTTTAGATCATGCCCATTCAGAACTGTTGTTTGCGTTGAAAAAACAGGAGTTGTGGAAACGGGGAGAACTGGAGGCGATCGCACTCAACTCGATCTGATGCTAGACGGAGCGCTAGAAGTGATCAACGAAGCCGCCTTTGATCGATGCGACGAAGCGGTGACAGAAGGGGATAATCCGATCGAAGTGAATTCAGACGTGTTACGGGAACTACTTACATGACCAATGGATTGATCAAAGCCAAAGACCGCGACACCGTAATTCAATCTTTGCAGGCTGGCGTGGTGCCGCGTCGAGGACAGCATTTGATTCAGGTTGGGCGCGGCGAGGAAACCAAAGCTGTCATCCGCGATCTGGAGCGAATTGCTGAAGGAGGCTCCGCCATTCGGTTTGTGATTGGCGAATACGGCTCTGGCAAAACCTTTTTTCTGTCACTGGTGAGGGCGATCGCCTTAGAAAAAAAACTGGTGACAGCCCACGCCGACCTGACTCCCGATCGCCGTCTTCACGCTACTGCTGGACAGGCGCGATCGCTCTACGCGGAACTCATGCAAAACCTGGCAACCCGCACTAAACCGGATGGGGGCGCATTACCCAGCGTGGTGGAGCGGTTTGTCACCTCGGCAGTGAGTGAGGGGCGCGATCGCAATATTGACCCCGAAGCAGTCATTCGAGAACGGCTGGCTCACCTGTCAGAAATGGTCGGCGGTTACGACTTTGCCGAAGTGATTGCGGCTTATTGGTGCGGACATGACAGCGGTGATGAAACCCTCAAAGACAGCGCCATCCGCTGGCTGCGCGGTGAATACACCACCCGCACCGATGCCCGTCATGCCCTCGGTGTGAGAACCATTGTGGACGATGCCAACGTCTACGACCAGCTTAAACTGTTCACCCAACTCGTTCGGCTGGCGGGCTACTCTGGCTTTCTGATTTGCCTGGATGAACTGGTCAACCTTTACAAACTGGCAAACACTCAAGCCCGCAAAAGCAACTACGAACAGATTCTCCGCATTCTCAACGACTGCCTTCAGGGAACTGCGGTTGGCTTAGGTTTCATGCTGGGCGGTACTCCTGACTTTCTCATGGATACCCGACGAGGACTGTACAGCTATCCCGCTCTGCAATCCCGCTTGGCAGAAAACACCTTTGCCGTCAATGGCTTGGTGGACTACAACAATCCCGTCTTGCGCCTGGGCAACCTCAGCCCTGAAGATTTATTCGTGCTGCTGGGCAAAATTCGCCATGTATTTGCATCAGGCGACCCTGATCAGTACCTTCTGCCCGATGCAGGCATTCAGGCATTTATGGCGCACTGTTCCCAACGTATTGGTGATGCTTACTTTCGCACTCCCCGCAACACCGTCAAAGCCTTTGTCGATCTGCTGTCTGTCCTGGATCAAAACAAACAAATCACCTGGACCGATCTTGTGGCTCAGGTCAACATTACCACTGAAGCCAATCCTGACTTACTTCCCGTCCAAATTCAGGGAAATGGAAAGGTCACTCAACCCACTGAAGATGATGATCTCGCATCTTTTAGGCTTTAGAGAAAATTAATTTGAGTCCAAGTTTAGGGATGATTCAGCGAAAAGTGAAATTGGGCGATCGCCCCAGATCTGCGACTTCTTCGACTCGACTTTAGCCATTTATCAGGAGGAGGAGAGCAGATGAATCAACTGTTCACGTTCTGCCTGGGGGAATAAAGCCAGAGTAGGGAGGAGAGCAGGTCGTGAAAAAAGCTGAACGTGCCAGAGGG